>CAXUIB010000149.1:0-5838 GCA_964250945.1 uncultured Acidobacteriaceae bacterium | reverse complement strand
GAAAACGGCCATGGAACCTGTGCCTTCGCTATACACCTACAGGAGAACCGCTCTAACGGCCACGTGTGCCCGAACAACGCTACCGAATCTGCACCAGCTCCGGCGCTGCGTCCTGCCCTACCTCCGGCAGCCCCGTTCCCGGAGAGTCCGGTCGCTGCGGCGCGCGCCAGTGATCGATGTAACTCACCTGGTGAACGCACGAGACCGTGCAGTTCGGCGAGCAGCCCTTCTCGGTCAAAAACTCGCGCTCGATATCGGCTGTCGTATAGCCTGCCAGCGGCACGCCCGGATATCCGCGCTGCTGCGAACAGTAATGCACCAAGCCCTGCTCGCAGATGTACAAGTAGCGCCCGCCCGCCCGGCAGCGCCAGACGTTGGGCTCGCCGTTCGCAATCGCCTCCTGAAAACGATTGAAGCGCGAATAGCTTCGCCGCGTCAGCTTGCGGACGCGATCCCAGACCTCGCGCTCCTCTGCTCGCAGCGGCTTCAGCTGCCCGCTTCCGTCGTGAATAATCCCGATGGTCGTCGAGAAGCCCAGACCGAGCGCGCGCTCGGAGATCGTATACGCATCCTCCGGATGCGCAACGCCACCGCCAACGACGGAGTTGATATTCACATGGAAGTCCGCAAACTCAGCCAGCATCTGCAGCTTTGCGTCCAAGACCTTCAGGCTCTTCTTCGACACCGCATCCGGCATGACGTTGTCGATCGAGATCTGCATGTGATCGAGCCCAGCGCGGTTCAGCCGCTCGATCCGCTCCGGCATCAGGAGATAGCCGTTGGTGATCATGCCCGCGATCGCGCCGGTCTTGCGGATGCGAGCGATCACGCGGTCGAGATCCGGATGGAGGAGCGGTTCGCCACCCGAGATCGTAACCACGGATGTGCCGAGCCGACCGAGATGGTCGATTCGTCGCTCCATCTCCTCGATCGGCACAGGATCGGAGACATTGTCGAACTCATTGCAATACGTGCACGCGAGATTGCATCGGCGCATCGGCACGATGTGCGCCATGTACGGATGTGACGTCGACGCCAACGCCGACCCAATCGATCCCAGCTCCCGCAGCTTTCGGGTGACGGCTCGCCACCGCTTTTTGCCGGCAGACGTGCGCCTGATCCCTTGTATCCCTGTGTTCATCATCCCTTTAGATATTGAAACACAGAGGAAGTTTCCCGCTTACCGAAGATCGCCGGCGACGCAAGAGAAGAACACACCGAGGATCAGCGCGGTGACGATTTACAAACGCATGAGCTACTGCATCCGAGCGTCCGGACCACGCCCGAACTGCCTGAATTGGCCGCGCATCTGTTCCATCTGTTTCTCGACTTCTCTCATCTGCTTCTGGATCGTCTCAGTATCCAGACCCTTGAGGCTATCCTCGATCTGCTTCCCAAACAACGGATCGCCGATTTGAGCTTGCCTGGCGTTGTCGAGCAGCTTGCGGAGCTCGGCTTCGTCAGGCAGCTTCGGGGTCTCGAGCATGGGTTGCATCTCTGCCAACATTGCGCTCGCAGATGGATGCGCCTCGACCAACAGGTTCTCGAAACCGGGAAGATCGGGCCACTCGATCGAGGATCGACGCTTGCCGTCCGGCGTCAGCGTCAAGGTCTGCTCGTGCTTGTCGCGCAGAACGACGAGGTTCACTGGCTTGCCCTTGTTTTCGTGCATCAACCGAGCCCAGTCGCTGCCGTTGGCAACCGCGATCTGGTTCACCTTGACCACAACATCGCCGGCCTTCATTCCGGCGACCGAAGCCGGACTGTTGGGTTCGACGCTGCGCACCAAGAGACCCGACCCGCCGGCAACGCCGAAGAACTCGGCCAGCTGCGGCCCCAGCGTTTCGAGCATCGCCCCACTTCCCGAGGCGTTCATCACGGCTGTTGGACCGATCATAGACCCCGAGAAGCCGCGAGGCATTGCGGTGCCGCCGTGGAGAAACCCAAAGCCAGGATGCGATCCAGAATCGTTGCGTCCAGAGCGGGCCTCGGGAGCTCCGGGCGATGGACCGGCGTTGGCGCCTGGATCGGGAACCGTCAGGTGCTGCTCCCACGCCTGCCGCTCGACAACGGACCGATCGGCCAGCATGATGTTGATCGTCTGCTGCTGCCCGTCCCGGCTGAAGACGAGCGTCACCGCTCGCCCCGCAGGCGTCTCCCGCAGCATGCGCCGCAGCTGCTCCTCTCCCTCGATGACCTGGGCATTCATCTGGAGGATAACGTCGCGCTCGCGCAGCCCGGCTTTGCCCGCCGGACCATCGTGATCCACACGCGTGATCTCCGCGCCACGCGACTCCTTCAGCTTGAGCACAACGATCTCGTCGTCGTTGACGTCCCGGATGTCGACACCGAGATACCCCTGCGTTCCGTGCGCTCCACCGGCCAGCAGAAGGCGCACCGGAGCGAACCCGCCGACGTCGCCCGGCGATCCCAAAGGCGTCATCGCCGAAGCGCTCGTCACGAGCAGGGTTGCTGTGATGGCTGCATAGATACTTTTGGAGATCTTGGCCGGGGGTGTCGTCATCGATCGTCTCTTTCTATCCCGTAGTGCTCTCAAAACCATGCGCTGACGCGACTTGTACTGACACCTTGGACCACACAGCAGGACGTTGGTAATCCAAAATCTTACTGGATGTCAGCCGTGCCCTGCAGGGCCTCATAGCTAGCGTTGCGAATGTACGGGTTCTCGTCCTGCGTTGACACGGTCCTGAGCACCTGCCGGACGCTCGAGTCGGACTGCACGGGTTCAAGCAGGGCGATCGCTGCCTTTCGGACGTTGGCGCTTGCGTCATGCATAAGCGACTCAAGGACGGCATCGCGCACTCTCTGGTCCTGGTCGACGTAGCGCTTGAGACCACTGAGCGCTTTGAGCCGGACCCCTGGATCGCGATCGTAGCGAAGGCTTACGAGGAGCGCGCTGCGGATGCCCTGGCCATCCTCACCGGCCTCGCAACGATGTCCCGAACTGCACTCGTTGGCGAGGAGCGCGACCGAGTTGGTTCGGACGCCTTCTGTGGCGGCGGCGGTGGTTCCCTTCATGAGGAGCTGCCGGATCTTGGGATCGTCGAGCGAGCCCTCCATCGTTTCGGGGACGATGCGGTTGTAGTGCACCTGGACGAGCTCGGAATCGGGCGTCTGGACGATGCCGCTCACGTTCGCGATCGCACCTTGCTGAGCTCCCATGACCATGGTCGGCGGAAGCTTGGGAGCGTGCGCAGCCTGGTAGCGGAAGGTAAGATTGCCACCGAGAAAGCCGGCACCGAGCAGAAGTGTAGCGAGAGCGGGAGCTCCCTGAACGAAGCCGGACCAGCGAAACAGGTTCGACCGAAGCCGCGTAAGCAGGCCATGGGCCGGTAGATTGTCCAGTGCCTCATCGAGCTGCATGCGGCTTTGTGCGAGGAGGTTGGGGGAAGGTTCTATGACGGGGAGGTGGCTCAGATCGCCAGCCAGCTTCTCAAGGCAGCCCCACTCTTGCCGGCAGGCGCCGCATTCTGACAGATGCTGTTCCAGACCGATGGAGAACTCATCGTCGAGCTCACCATAATGAAGCAAAACCAGACGTTCCTGCGCCACTTCACACTTCATTTGCTCAACCTCAGACCAGCCTCAAAGATTTTGTTTCTGCCTGCAATGCGCGGATCGATCTGTCCGCTTACGGATTTGTCCGCTTACGTCTGTCTCGGCCATCTTGAACATCTCTACTATCTTGGGCGCCTCTTACAATGAGAGATCAGGCGCGAAGCTCCGACAGATTCGCCCGCAGCTTGCGCGTCGCACGGAACAGCGTGTTCTTTGCAGTTTCCTCTGTGGTGCTGAGCATTTCGCCGATCGTACGGAGCTTCAGGCCCTGGTAGTGCTTCAGCTCAAAGACGGTTCGCTCGCGGGGCGTGAGCTTTTCGAGCGCGGAAGCGATGCCTTCGGCCATTACCTTGCGGTCGAGTTCGCGGCCTGGATTCATGGCGGCGCGATCGTCCCGTACGCTTGCAAGTAGATCCATCTCGTCGCCGCCGGCGTCGGTCACGGTTGCCGGATCTTCGCGACGACTTTTTCGGCGACGCAGCTGATCCAGGCAGAGATTGGTCACGATGCGATACAGCCAGGTGTAAAACGAGCACTCGAAGCGGAAGTTGCCAAGGTGGCGGTACGCCTTGATGAAGGCTTCCTGGTGGACGTCCTGGGCATCCTGTTCGTTGCCGAGCATATGCAGGGCGAGTCGAAGAACACTTTGGTCGTAGCGTCGAACCAGGGTGTCGAATGCTTCGCGATGACCTTTCTGCGCCTCGCGGATGAGCTCATCGTCCTCCGTTCGCTGCTGGGCTCGCGCCTCCATCTGCGCTGGCGTGAGTTTTCCGCGTCCGGTGTGGGTGGTCGCCTTCCCCATGCTTGGGGACGATTCTACCGTCGCCGCAGCACCCTGAGCCGCAAAGATCACGGACTTCTGTCCGCGCGTCCCAAATGTTTTCGCGAACTCCCCTGTGGGGAGTGTTCCAGCAAACCCAGCACTCATCTTCCGACTCCGGAGTCAGAAATACGTTTCTCTCCTCTGGTAGACCGAAGTCCCGGGGAAAGGTGAGCCTCTGTGTACTTTTGCCGTCTACTCCGGGATGATCTTGACGAAGATCCCATCCGGCAGACCGTCGGGTCCTAGAATTCGCACCACGCCATCGCGCGTAAACCCGCGCAGCATTGCCGGAGTTGCCGCAGCCGGTTTTTTCAGGGCCGCTTCAGGCGCTCGCGACGGTGCCGGATCATCGATCTTCGGCGCCGGCGGCGCCTGGCTGCGCTCAGGATAGGCAACCGCCCGCCGAGGAGAGCTTTCGACGGCGGCCAGAGCGGAGGTGCGCTCACCCCGGCGCATGCCCCGATCCATCGCCTCGTTTGCCAGCCGGTCCGCGTCCTTGTTTTTGTGCCGCAACGCATGCGTGATCTCGAATCGCCCGAGCCGCGCGATCCGGATCTTGGCCTCCTGCCAGAGCGGCTTCAGATCCGGCGAGTTCACCTTGTACTTGCCCTGGATCTGCTTCACCATCAGTTCGGAGTCCGAGACGACCCGTAGATCCGCATGTCCATGGTCTAACGCATACTGCAGACTCGCCAGAAGCCCGGCGTACTCCGCGTAGTTGTTGGTGCGAAACCCGAGGAACTCTGAGAGCTCGGCCAGCACAGCCCCGTCCGCCCCTGTCACCTGCACACCAAACCCTGCCGGCCCGGGGTTCCCGCGAGCCCCGCCGTCGCAATGTGCCGTAATCATGTCTCCTGGTCTCCTTAGCTCAGGACGGGGAGTTGGAGGGTGTGGCCGACGGGGATGCTGTTGGGGTTCACGCCGTTCGCCTCGGCTACCTGTGGGTACTTATTGGCGTTGCCGTAGAAGAGCAGGCAGACGGCGCTGAGCGTGTCACCGCTCTTGATGGTGTAAGGCTGCTCCTGGCCGCCGGTGGTGGCGATCTCGTGGTGGAGGTCGGAGTAGGTCGGGTCTACTGCTTTGATCTTGTCCCAGACGCGGTTGGCGACGACGGTGCTCGGGACCTCGCCTTTGAGGTGAAGCTTTCCGTCCGGGTCCTGATCGACCTGGTCGAGCTTGGCGCCGTAGGGCTGGAGTTTTGTGAACAGATCGAGGACGGGGGCGTACTTCTGCTTTAGCTGATCGAGGTCGGCCATGGGATTCTCCTTGAGATTCTGGGATGAAAGCTGTGGCAGGACGCAGGGGTGTGTGTCCCCTGCGCACTTGCCACAGCCTAGATGCGCTTGTATGGACGGGGCTCTCGCTATCCCCTTCCAGGGGGACCGCTTTAGATGAGTCTTCCGAGGACGGACTGGAGCATGCCGCCCTGGTCGGGT
>CAXUIB010000148.1:0-5859 GCA_964250945.1 uncultured Acidobacteriaceae bacterium | reverse complement strand
CGAGATCGAGCCGGTGCCGGACGTGAACGGGAGGCTGGGATACCGGCTGACGGAGGAGGGAGTGAAGGACGGCATCGCGCGGCTGACGTGGGTGGCGGGGACGTCCAACGACCGTGGCCTGCACCGGGTGATGAGCGCGGCGGTGTACGACAATGTTGGGAGCTGGGAGTTCTACCGGAAGCCGGTGTGGTTCGCGCTGGCGGCAGGGCTACGAGCGCGAGCTGATCGACCGGATGAAGAGCAGCCAGGGAAGTCGGGATGTCCTCGTAGACGGCAATGTGCGGCAGCAGACGATGGAGCAGCATCCGCATCTGAGCTTGAGCCAACGTAACGCAGTCGAGACAGTGCTGACGAGCCGCGATCAGATGATGGCCCTTGAGGGCGTTGCGGGCGCGGGCAAAACTACTTCCTTAGCCGCTGTCCGTGAAGCCGCCGTCCGCGCGGGCTATGAAGTCGAAGGGCTTGCGCCGACATCGCGGGCCGCGCAGAAGCTCGGCGAAGCGGGCATGGCGACCGAAACGCTGCAACGGCATCTGACGCGCGGCGACCGCGCGGACGATGGGCAGAAGCGGCTCTACGTGGTCGATGAATCGAGCATGGCAAGTACGAAGCAGATGCACACGTTCGTCGAGCGGCTAAAGGAAAATGATCGTGTGTTGTTCGTCGGCGACACGCGGCAGCATGAGGCGGTCGAAGCGGGCAGGCCCTACGCGCAGTTGCAGAAGGCGGGACTTCGCACGGCGCACTTGGATGAGATCATCCGGCAGAAAGACCCTGCGCTGAAGGAGGTCGTCGAGCAGCTTGCGCGGGGCGAGGTCCGCGCCGCCATCTCAAATCTCAATGAGCAGGGCCGGGTGCATGAGATCGGCGACCGGCACGAACGCATCGCGGAGATCGCCCGCGAGTATGTGCGCTCGCCTGAGAACACGTCGGTCGTTTCGCCCGACAATGAGAGCCGCCGCGAGATCAACAGCCACATCCATCGCGCGATGCAGGACGCGGGCCAGGTCAAAGGTGAAGAGCACAGCGTCCGTGTGTTGTACGCGCGGCAGGACATCAGCGGGGCCGACCGGCAGCACGCGCAGAACTATGAGCCGGGCGACGTGATCCGGTACTCGAAAGGGTCGAAGCCGTTGGGGATCGAGGCCGGAGAGTATGCGCGTGTAGCCAGCACCGACCGCGAGAGCAACACCGTCACGGTGACAAGAAAGTCGGGCGAGGAGCTGAGCTACGACCCGCGCCGCTTGCAGGGCGTGACGGTGTATCGAGAGACGGAGCGCACGTTCGCCGAAGGTGACCGTGTGCAGCTCACGGCTCCGTATCATCCGCAAAAGCTGGCGAACCGTGAGCTGGGAACCGTCGATAACATCGACGGCGACGGCGGCCTCAAACTCCGCATGGACTCAGGCCGCGAGGTCGAGTTCAACGCGAAGCAGCATCCGCATCTCGACTACGGCTACGCGGTGACGAGCCACAGCAGCCAGGGCCAGACGGCGGATCGAGTGCTGATCCACGTTGACTCTTCACAAGCGAACGGCGAGCTGCTGAATAGCCGAATGGCTTACGTCTCCGTCTCGCGGGCGCAGTTCGATGTGCAGATGTACACGAACGATGCGAAGACGCTGGGCCAGCAGTTGAGCCGGGACGTGTCGCATCCGACCGCACTCCAGTCGCAGACGCCGATCCAGCAGACGAGCGAGCCGACCGGGATGCAACAGCAGACGCCGACTCAGCAGGACGCACAGCAGAAGATCGAACCGCAGCCGGTTGGAATGGAAATCTCACAGGGCTTAAGTCTTAGCCGCTAAACGCGGCGTACCCTCCACTCCAGCGTCCGTAAAGGCTCTCCGCTGCGCTCCGACCGTTGACGCGGCGCACAAAGAACGTGCGGCCTTGACTGACGCTTCCGTTGCGGGTGGTTCCCAGGTATGAGAAGAATGTCTTCTTCTCATGTGTCCACATGAGAGAGCAACGGCTAGCCCTTGAAGATGATGAGGTACATCAGCATCGTGTAAGCGGCTTCCTCGGCAGTTCGGAAGATGTGCTCGCGAGTGTGGAAGCCGGACTGGTTGCCGTTGCAGACGGCCAGCAGTTCATGAGTGAAGGGATCGTCTTCGACGGTAAAGCGGAGATAGAGCAGGTCGTAATCGAATGCGATCCTGAGCCAGTAATCCTCGCCCGATCCGCAGCGAAGCAGCACGTTGACCTGTTCTCGGGAGGGGTGCTCCATGTAGAGAACGGATGCCGGTCTAAGCTGAAGGCCACGAAACGAGCCTCCCCGGTTGAGCGCATCGCAGGCGTCCTTCAGATGGCCGAACAGATCGAGCCAGGCCAAGCGGGCGAGCCACGCCATCCGGGCGGCTTCGTTGGCGAGTCCAGGCGGTTGGGTAGTCTCGGTGTTCATCGGGATGCCGCTCCTCTCAGCATGGAATCGAGCGCGCTCAGGATGAAGGACTGCTTGCTCTCTGGCAGCTTCTCAATCTGCTCCATGCGGCGGACGAGCTTGAGGCTGGGCTTCTTCGCCGTCTTCTTCTTCGCGTTCGGGTGGAGCAGATCGTCGGTGCTGACATCCAGGCCGATAGCGAAGCGCACGGCCATCTCCGCCGACAATGCTCTGCGGTCCGTCTCGTAAGCGGTAATGAGGGTCTGCCGTGTGCCGAGCTGTTCGGCTAACTCGACTTGAGTAAACCCGCGCTCCTTCCGCAGACGCGCGAGGCGCTGGCCGACCGTCTCTCCCTCGTAGTTCAGCGGCGGCTTCGAGATGGTTGCTCTCTTCGGCATGGGTGCAGTGTAAGGGGTATCCCGAATAACCTTGGACGTAGTAACACTTAGAGTGTTATTTTACAAAGTGTTCAGAAAGCCCGAAAAGCACTTGACAGGGTTTTCGACGGAGGGCGGGTAATGGCAAGAATCCCGGAGCAAGAGGTCGAACGGCTGAAACGGGATATCTCGGTCGAGCGGTTAGCCGAGGCGCGGGGGATCAAGCTGACCCGGCACGGGGCCGACCTGATCGGCAAGTGCCCCTTCCACGACGACCGCAATCCGTCGCTGGTCATCACTCCGGCGAAGAACCTGTGGCACTGTCTGGGCGAGTGCAGCGCGGGCGGAACCTCCATCGACTGGACCATGCGAGTCAATGGCGTGAGCTTCCGTCATGCGGTCGAGCTTCTGCGGGCCGACTATCTACCGTTGGCCCGGAGTGCGAGTGGGCTGCCGGTGAAGAAGAGCACGGTGCCGAAGCTCGCGCCGCCCATCACGCGGGACGCCGACGACTACACGCTTCTGTTGCAGATCGTTGGCTACTACAACGAGGCGCTGAAACAATCCCCGGAGGCGCTGAAGTATCTGGCATCGCGCGGCCTGACCAACTCCGAGATCGTCGAGCGCTTCAAGCTGGGCTTCGCCAACCGCACGCTGGGCTACCGTCTGCCGCCCAAGAATCGGTTGGAGGGGCCGAACTGCGGGGCCGTCTTCAGAAGCTGGGCATCCTGCGGGACAGCGGCCACGAGCACTTCAACGGCTCCCTGCTGATCCCCATCTTCGACAGCGCCGGCAGCGTGGCCGGGATGTATGGCCGCAAGATCACGCCGAACCTGCGGGAGAACACGCCGAACCATCTCTACCTGAAAGGCGAGCATCGGGGCGTGTGGAATGAGGAGGCGCTGAGCGCGTCGAAGGAGATCATCCTGTGCGAGGCGCTGATCGACGCGCTGACGTTCTGGGTTGCGGGCTTCCGCAATGTGACGGCCAGCTATGGCGTCAATGGCTTCACAGCCGCGCATCGCGCGGCCTTCGAGAAGCACGGGACGGAGCGCGTGTACATCGCCTACGACCGCGACGGGGCCGGAGACAAAGCCGCCGCCGCGCTTGCCGAAGAGCTGATGCGAACGGGGATAGAGTGCTTCCGGGTGGAGTTCCCCAAAGGCATGGACGCGAACGAGTACGCGCTGAAGATGAAGCCAGCGGCGAAGAGCTTGGGAGTGCTGTTGAACCGCGCCTCATGGCTCGGCAAAGGCCAGCGGCCAGAGGCGCGGATCGCCGTGCCGGTGATGGTTAGAGAGCCGGTTGCAGTCGCGCCGGAGATCGCCGCGCCCGCGAAGGAAGAGCCAGCGGCTAAAGAAGAAATCAGCGAAGAGTCCATCCTGGCCGAGAACGAAGCGGAGAACGAAGCCGAGAGCCAGGCGGAGATCGCTGCTTCCGCCGCCATCGAAGAAGAGCCGGAACCTGCCCCAGCTCCCGCCGCGTCCCTGCCTGCAATCCCCGATCCCGTTCTTCCCTAAGCCGCCCTGCCGGAGCCGGTTGCGCCACAAGCCGTCCTCGAAAGCCATCCTGCCGTGCCGGTCGTGGAGGTGCGGGGCGAAGACATCTTCGTGCAACAAGGCGACCGCCGCTATCGCATCCGTGGCCTGCAAAAGAACATGAGTCATGAGCTGCTGAAGATAAACGTGCTCGTATCCGGCACGAATACGCGCGGCGAGTCCGGCTTCCATGTGGACACGTTCGATCTCTACTCGGCACGACAGCGCGGCCTCTTCACCAAGCAAGCCGCCGAGGAGATGGGAATCAAGGAAGGGGTCTTCCGGCGCGATCTTGGTCAGGTGTTGTTCCATCTCGAAGGGCTTCAGGACGAGCAGATCAAACAGGCCCTTGCGCCGAAGGAAGAGGCCGTCACGATCAGCGACGAGGACCGGGAGCGAGCGCTGGAGCTGTTACGCGATCCGCGCTTGCTGGAGCGGATCGTCGAGGACTTCGCCCGGTGCGGCGTCGTCGGCGAGGAGACCAACAAGCTCGTCAGCTATCTGAGCGTTGTGTCGCGGCATCTGGAATCGCCGCTGGCGGTGATCGTGCAGTCGTCTTCGGCAGCGGGCAAAAGCTCGTTGATGGAAGCGGTGCTCGCGTTCATGCCGGAGGAGCAGCGCGTCCAATACTCCGCGATGACCGGCCAGTCCCTCTTCTACATGGGCGAGACCGACCTGAAGAACAAAGTGCTTGCCATCGTGGAGGAGGAGGGCGCGCAGTCGGCCTCCTATGCGTTGAAGCTGTTGCAGTCGGAGGGTGTGTTGACCATCGCATCGACGGGCAAAGACCCGGCCACAGGGGCGGCTGCTCACGCATCAGTACCGCGTCGAAAGCCCGGTGATGATCTTCTTCACGACGACGGCGATCCACTTGGACGAAGAGCTGCTGAATCGCTGCCTTGTGCTCACGGTGAACGAGGACCGGGAGCAGACCCAGGCGATCCATCGCGTCCAGCGCGAGGCGCAGACACTTGAAGGCTTGCACAAACGGCGCGACCGCGATGCGATCCTCTCTGTCCATCGCAACGCGCAGCGTCTTCTGAAACCCATGTATGTGGCGAACCCTTATGCGCGGGAGCTGACCTTCCACGACTCGCAGACGCGCACACGCCGCGACCATATGAAGTACCTCACGCTCATCCGCACGATCACGCTCTTGCATCAGCATCAGCGGCCACGTAGGACAGTCGAGCATCGGGGCCGACCCGTCGAATACATCGAAGTCGCCCTCGCCGACATCGCGGTTGCGAACCGTCTCGCGCATGAAGTGCTGGGCCGGTCGCTTGACGAGCTGCCGCCGCAGACGCGGCGGTTGCTGCTGTCCGTCGATGAGATGGTCGCAGCCGAGTGCGAGCGCCAGAAGATGGCGCGCTCGGACTATCGCTTCACGCGCAGGGATGTGCGGGCCTTCACCGGTTGGGGCGATACGCAGTTGAAAATCCATCTGCATCGTCTGGAGGAGCTGGAGTACTTGCTGATCCATCGCGGCGGCCGGGGCCAGAGCATGGTCTACGAGCTGATGTTCGCACGGCCGAGTGACGGCGGCCGCCCGATACTGGGC
>CAXUIB010000147.1:0-5861 GCA_964250945.1 uncultured Acidobacteriaceae bacterium | reverse complement strand
ATCAACCCTCAAATCAGTCGAAACACTGGAAGCTATTTCAACAAGCTCCTAGACTTCGTTCCTGACTTTCTATTCGATGTTACGGGTCGATACCTGATTCTAGCTGGAAGGAGTTTCTGCCCGTGAATCAAGCGCTCTTGACAAATTGGAGGGCACACAAACTGGCATACCTTTCTTTGGTTATTTGTTTGTTGGAAGTCACGGTATTTTTCTGCATCGCTATCTTTGCAACCACGCCCAGACATCAGTCTCTCACTTTACGCAAGCTCACTGGCATTACGTGGATTTTCGGAGGCCCAATGTCGATTGGGTTTTCGCTTGCCGGATTGTTCTTAGATACCCGTCGAGGAACCGCTTTCATCGCGCTGATTTTGGCTATCGCATGCTGGTGTTTTTGCACTTTGCAAGTGCTCGTTTGATCGGTGCGGGCGTTATTATAGAGATGAGATCTGTATCAGCCGATCGGCAATGATCTTGGAACGGCGCAGCTCGACGGCTTGGATTTCGACCCGGCCTCCTATAGCAGGCACGCGCAGTTCAGACAATACTCGACGATCGCTGGACGATGGATGAGCCCTGTCCCTTCAGCGGAAGCTACGATTCCAGTGCGCAAGTTCGTGCACAAGGGTGCTGAACTCCTCGGCTGGTTGCTGTCCCGGGAGGACGGCGATGCGACCGCCATTTCTCACGCCGAGCGCGGGTGCGATCTAGTCCTTCCACTCAAGCCCGATACCCTGGGCAGAGATGAAGTCAATCAATCGTTCCCGGTATCGCCCACAGTTCCAATGATCTTGGCCGTGAACTTCGGAAGTTCCTCACCTTCGGTCTGGCTCACATCGAACACGAAAGCCGAACGGAAGCCGACCAGAATGGGCTTGTGTGTAACCGTGGCTTCTTCATCTTTCTCGAAGTCGTTATGGCGACGTGTGCCGATCATTAGGGCGGGATGCGGATGCCTCTCTGCCTTCTCTTTACTTTGCGGCCAAGCTGATTCCACGCATACAGCCCAGCAACGCGGGTGGCGCCCGGCTTCTGCCGTGCGATCTCAACGATGTTGCCGAATGAGTAGTTCTGAAACCAGCCCATGGCGGTGAGGTAAGCGGTGAGTGCGTCGGAGTGTCCCGCCTTAAGCTGCTCAGTGAGCAGGTCGACGTTGGCCTGGATGACCTCTTTCGAGGTATGGAGCCTAGGTGTAAAGGGAAGGGAGATGACGGTGTTATTGGCTCGGCTGTTGAGGGGGCTTCGTCTCCTTGGTTCTGGCCCTGGTTTTTCGCTTTGATTCGCGGCATTCATATGCCGAACGCCTCCACCGCGTGGGTTTGTACTTTAGTTTGAGTCTGGTTTTTTTGCGTGTAAATTTCCAGTCGATGAGGGTTTTGGCGTGGTTGGTGCGTTGGTTCCATGCCTGGGCGTGTTGGGCGAGTTCTTCAAGCGATGCGATTCTTCGTTTGCCGAGACACTGTCTGCTGAAGAGTCCGATTTCGATTTCGGCCTGATTGAGCCAGCTTCCGTGCTTCGGTGTGTAGTGGACCGTGAACCGGCTCCACAGCCAGCCGCCTTCTTGTTCGCCGAACCGGTCGGTCGCCGCTTTGCGGGTGTGGGTGGAAAGGTTGTCGAGCACCAGGTGAATCGTATCGACGGCAGGGTAGGCGGCGGCGATGTCGAGCAGGAACTCGGCGAAGTCGGGTGACGCGCGGGTCGGTGTGACTTTGGTGGAGTGGCGTCCTGCCTTCGGTTCGACCGCGCAAAACACGTTGGCAGTTCCGCAGCGCCGGTACTCGTAATCGCGGCGGGCGGGGTGGCCCGGGCGCATCGGCGTCGAAGCTCGCGTGTCGGCGTGCAGGACCACCGGCTTTTCGTCCAGGCAAACCACCGGAGCCAGCGCCGTCAGAGGCTTTTCGTACAGTTTCAGCACATCTTCCATGCGCTCGATATACGCCTCATCGAGCTTTGCCGACGCACCCCATTTTTTCCCGCCACGGCTTCAGGTCGTGGCTTTGGAGAAGCACCCGGATGGCCTCCCGGCCGATCGTTGGAACGATCTTGCGCCGGACCGTTTCTTCTGCCGGCAGCCGTACTGTCCAGCGCGCAAAACCCTCCGGAGGCGGCGAGCAAACCAGCGCCACCACCTGCCGGCGCTGCCCCGGATCGAGCGACGGAACCTTGCCCGGACGCGGCGCATCGAACAGCGCGCGCTCCAGCCCGCCCGCCTGATAGCGCTGCCCGATCTCACGGACCGTCTTGCCCGCCAAGCCCACCAGCGATCCAACTTCGGGAGTCGAAAGACCCCGATCCAACTGCCGCAGCGCCAGAGCGCGAACCACCGTCCGCACCTCCTGCATCCCGCCGCTCAACAACGACTCGATCCGCTCTCGATCCCCAGCCGAGAAAGACAACTGCAACCGAATCCCACGTCCCATCCCTCCACTTCATCGCAAGCACACGCGGAATGGAAGTGTCGTCCTCGAATTCAAGCACTAGAGCGGTTCTCCTGTTGCTGTGAGTCGAGTAGAGTGTGGGAGTGCCGTTTTCATTGAGGAAAACGGCCATGAGCGCTATGTTCTCGCTATACGCTTACAGGAGAACCGCTCTAGAACCCCTAAGAAATAAGAAAGCAGTCACCCAGCAAAGCAGTCACCACCAAACGAGAGCAGGATCGGACACATCGCCTATCCTGCTCTCGTCGCTTTTGCCGCGAAACGCAGGGCCCCGCGCTCTAAATCTCCCCCACCTCAGACCCTCGCTTTCCGGCTGAATCGTCCCTCTCGGGCACCTTCTCCTCCAGCCCCTGGGCCACTTCCATCAGGTAATCCTGCGCGGAAAACGGAAGCTCGTCCGGACCTCGCACGGCACGGACGTACTCGCCCGTCGGCTGCAAGATCCGCGCCTTTACGTTGTCGGCCAGGTAGGCCGCCAGGATCTGCCGGCGGAGACGCTCGCTCAGCTTCGGGTCCACGATCGGATACAGCACCTCACACCGCTCATACAGATTGCGCGGCATCCAGTCCGCGCTTCCGCACAGCATCTCGTCCTTACCCCCGTTGCGAAATGCGAAGATCCGGCTATGCTCCAGAAATCTTCCCACGATCGAACGCACGCGGATCCGCTCGCTGAGCCCCTTGATTCCCGGCCGCAGCGAACACATCCCTCGCACAATCAGGTCGATCTCGACCCCGGCCTGCGACGCCGCATACATCGCCTCCACCAGGCCGCGATCGAGCAGACCGTTCATCTTCGCCACCACGCCGGAGGGCCGGCCGGCGCGTGCATGCTCGGCCTCCCGCGCGATCAACGCCAGCAGATCGTCGGCTAGCGTCAACGGCGCCACCATCAAAGGTCGGTACGCGTCCGAGTCCGACTCCGCCGTAAGATAGTTGAACACCTCCTGTACCGCGGCCGTGATCTCGGGACGCGCAGTCAACAAGCTCATGTCGGTATAGAAGCGCGCCGTCACCGGGTTGTAGTTGCCCGTTCCCAGATGCGCATATCGTCGCACCGCGCCGTCCGGGTCGCGACGCACCAGAAGGGCCAGCTTGCAATGGGTCTTCAGGCCGAAGATGCCGTGAAAGACACCGACGCCCGCGTCCTCCAGCTCCCGCGCCCATCGGATGTTCGAAGCTTCATCGAACCGCGCCATCAACTCGACCACGACCGTTACATCCTTGCTCGGCGTCTTGCCTCCCTGGGACGCGTCGACCAGCGCCCGAAACATCGCCGAATCCGCGCTCGTACGGTACAACGTCTGCTTCATCGAGATCACGGCCGGGTCCGCTGCGCCCGCCTCAATAAACCCCTCGACGGTCTTGTAACTATCGAAAGGATGGTGCAAAAGAATGTCATGTTTTCGCAGATCTTCAAACAGGTCGGCCGACTTTGACTCGACCTTCATCTCCCGTCCGGAAAAGGGCGGATACTTCAACTCCGGTCGCTTTGCCTCCGAGTAAAGATTCATCAGACGCGACAGATTTACCGGCCCGTCGGTCCGAAACACCTGCCAAGGGTCCAGTTCGAAGTTCAAGCGCAGACGGTCGGTGATCTCCTCCGAAGCAGTACAGTCGATCTCAAGGCGGACTGCATCGCCCCTGCGCCGGTTGTGCAGCTCCGCCCGCACACTTTCGAGCACGCTCCGGCTCTCCTCCTCCTGCATGTACAAATTACTGTTGCGCGTCACGCGAAACGCCGTCTGCTCCAGCACCTTGTACCCGCGAAACATCCGCTCCGCCTGCGACCCAATCAGATCGTGGATCATAATGAAGTCCGAAAACCCCTCCTTCGCCGAAGGCAAGGCAATCAACCGCGGCAGCGATCGCGGCACCGTCACCACCCCTAGCACCGGCGCCATCTTCATCCCCGCCAGCCCCATCGAGCGGGTTCGCTTATGCCGCAGCAACAACGCCAGGCACAGAGCCTTGTTCAACACCCGCGGAAACGGGTGCGAAGGGTCGATCGTCACCGGCGTCAGGAGTGGGTCGACTTCGTTCTGGTAGAACTCGAGAACGCGCGCACGTGCGGCATCGTCCAGCTCCTTCCACCGCAGCACGCGGATCTTTTCTGCCGCCAGAGCCGGCAAGAGCTGCTTGTTCCAGCACCTGTACTGTGCCTCCACAAACTTCGTCAGACCCTCGCGCAGCCGGTCCAGCCGCTCGTTGGGCGTCAATCCATGCTCGTCCTTCGCTGGGGCTTGTCCATGCGCATCCTCGATCTGCTGCAAGATCCCCGCTACGCGAATCTCGATGAATTCATCCAGGTTGCTCGCCGTAATTGCAAGGAACTTCACACGTTCCAGAAGCGGATTCGTCTTATCTTCCGCCTCTTCCAGAACTCTCTGGTTGAATCGCAGCCAACTCTCATCGCGGCTGATGAATCGGTCGGCCAACGGATCCTTTGCCGGGGGCAATACCTCGGCGGTCTTGGCGGCCTTCTTGCCGTTTCGCTTGCCGGCGGTCTTGCCCAAGGGCTTGGACTTCGGCGCTGGTTTGGACTTCGGCCCAAGGGAGCTTCCGGCCGCCATCGCTGTCGCCGGCAGACTATCCCCGCCGTCGCCACGCGGGCCGGAGGGCGGATTGTCAGACAGAACACCGCTCGCCGCAGAATGTCTCATCTCTGTAGACCGTCTCTTCTCTGCCGGGAACCGTTTTGTCTTCGTCATAGACCACCCAAGCCTACGCCCTTCCTATTAATTTCCAATTGGATGCGAGGGAGCGCCAGCCGTCTCAGGCAGTCTGGCCTTGTCTAGCCCCCGACGGCGCCTTGCGCGGTTCTCCTGCATGTGTATAGCGGCAAGAGAGTTCTTATGGCCATTTTCCCCAACGAAAACAGCACTCTAAAGCGGTTCTCCTGTAGGTGTATAGCGAGAACACAGCCCTCATGGCCGTTTTCCTCAATGAAAACGGCACTCCCACGCTCTATCCGACTCACAGCAACAGGAGAACCGCTCTAGACTAATACTCCATCCGGCTCACAGGAACAGGAGAACGGCTCTAAACTCTGTCGGCGTCCCCACATAGATGTGGCGCAAACACTCCACCCCTATCTCTAAACTGGAATGGCGTGCGCTTGCCCTGATCGTAAGCCTCCACAGCTTCCGACGAAGATCGTCACTATACGGTCGAGCCATCCACACAGCTTCAAACGCAGCAAAGCTGCTGCAAAGAATCAAGCTATATACCATCAGCTAATCAGCTCTAGGGATTGACTTGGAAGGTGACCTGCGTGCTGTGGACCAGCGCTCCTGAAGTAGCGGTGACAGTCAGGGTGTAGGTTCCGGTGGGCGTGTTGGCGGTGGTGGTTGTGGTTCCGCCGGTTCCTCCGCCATTGGCGCGCACGCTTCCGGAGCCGCCTCCCGAGATGCGGAGTCCGAA
>CAXUIB010000146.1:0-5881 GCA_964250945.1 uncultured Acidobacteriaceae bacterium | reverse complement strand
GGGTGGGACCTCTCCGTGCGAATGGCGTCTTACAATGACGGAGGACGATGGCGAGCTTACGGAAGTTAGAGATGGCGCGGCGGTGGATGGTGGGGGTGGCGTGCGCGCCGTTCTTGTTGCTGATGGGATGTCCTCAGGATGAGACGGCTGCGCCGGGTCGAGCTCCGGTGAGGGCGACGGCGCCGGCGATTTCGACGGGTGGATCGGGCGGCGGGGCTGCGAGTGCTGCGGGATCTTCTGCGCGATCTGCCGCGAAAACTCTGCCGTCGGCTCCAGCCAGCGCGGCTGCGGGGACGAGTACGGGTGCGGCACCGGCTGCTGTGCAGGAGGACCCTGGGGTGGCGGCAAAGGTCCAGAGCTTGATTGCGGGGGCGGAACGGTCGTACGCAAGCGGTGTGAATAACTATCGTGCGGGGCATCTGGATGCGGCGCGCAACGACTTCGATTATGCGGTCGATCTCCTGCTGACGAGCGGCGTGGACTTGAAGGGGAACGAGCCGATGGCGGATGAGTTCGACCATCTGCTGAACGCGGTGAACTCGCTGGAGATGGCGGCGTTAAAGCAGGGCAACGGGTTTTCCGCTCCGGTGGAAGCGGCGCCGCTTGAAGCGACGACGGATCTGACGTTTGCTCCGAATCCGGAGCTGGTGGCGAAGCTGAGGACGGAGCTGAGTACGGCGTCTGACCTGCCCCTGGTGATCAACGATGAAGTGGCCGGGTACATCGGCGTGTTCTCGGCTTCGGAGAACTTTCGCAGACACATGGCGGCGTCCTTGCAGCGGGTGGGCAAGTATCGCGGTTTGATTCAGCAGGTTTTGAAGGAAGAGGGCGTACCGCAGGATTTGATTTATCTTGCGGTGGCCGAGTCCGGGTTTCAGCCGCAGGCGGTGAACGGGCGCTCTGGCGCGGGCGGCATGTGGCAGTTTATGACGTACACGGGACCGGAGTATGGGCTTACGCGCAACGGCTACTACGACTATCGGTTTGACCCGGAGAAGAGCACGCGCGCCTATGCCCGGTACATCAAGAAGCTGTATGGAATTACGGGCGACTGGTACCTGGCGATGGCCTCGTACGACTGGGGCCTAGGTAACGTGCAGAGGGCGGTGCAGCGCACGGGGTACGCGGACTTTTGGGCGTTGTATCGGCGCAATGCGATGCCTGCGGAGACGAGGGCGTATGTTCCGAAGATCCTGGCGGCCGTCCTTATGGCGAAGAACCCGGAGCGATATGGTTTGAACAAGCTGGTGCCCAGCCCGCCGGTGATCTACGACACGGTGCAGACCAACGGCGCGATCGACATACGTCTTGTGGCCGATGTAACCGACGTTTCGCCGGGGGAGATTGCGGCTTTGAATCCGAGCTTGCTGCGGACGAGCACGCCGCCCGATTTGAGCTTCGATCTCCATCTTCCGCCGGGCACAAAGGATGTGTTTGCGGAACGTATCAAGGAGATTCCCGAGGATCGTCGGATGAGCTGGCGTTTCCATGTGGTGAAGTCGGGCGAGTCTTTGGAAGGTGTTTCGAGTTTGCTCCACGTCCGAGCGAGCGAGGTCGCCGAAGTGAACGGGATGAAGCCGGGGGAAGAGGTTGCGGCGGGGGACGAGCTTGTTATTCCGGTTGCGAGTGTTTTGAGTGCGTCGTCGCGCCCGCAGCGATACACGGTGGAGCGTGGAGACACGCTGGTTGCGGTGGCGGATCGCTTCAACGTATCCACGAACGAGTTGCGGCGGTGGAATCGACTTCTGTCGAATGCGGTGACACCGGGCCGGACCTTGGCAGTTGCGGAGCCGGTACGTCTTGTTGTCAGGACAAGAGTGCGCGGACGAGCGATGTCGAGGGGTTTTGCTCGCGGCGGGGCGAGTCGGTTTGCGCGAAGCAGCGGAAGAGGTGTCGCGCGATCGCGATCGTATGCGGTCCGGGGAGGCATTCGGTCAGGCAGCGTGGTTCACGCGCGAGCTGTTCGGTCAGGGAGCGTGGTTCACGCGCTAGGGACTCGATCGGGCAGCGTATCTCACGCGCGAGCCGTTCGATCGGGCGGCGTGGCGCAAACGCGAGGATCTCACGGGGGCAGAAGAGCAGCGCGCTAGATACCCCTAAGAAAACAAGTCTTGCTATGGCCGGCTCATCGATGCATTCTGTTGCTAGAATCCGATGCGGCGCGGGCGCGCGAATATTTTGGTTGCACCAGGGATGGTGCTCGATCGAGTGACAAGGCAGTGAGGGACAGCGATCATGGCGGCGGAAGAGTTGATCAGGATGTATGCGGCGGCAGCCGAGGACGACGAGAGCATGGACGACGAGGATGTTGCACTCGACGATGCGGACGATGCGACGGTTGAGGACGACGAAGAGGAAGAGGTCGCGCTGACGTCTGAGGACGATGACGACGAGACGGAAGACGATCTGGACGACGACGAGGATGACTCGGACGATCCGATCGCCGAGGAGGACGCTGCGAGCGTCCTGGATGAAGACGATGCGACGGACGAGGATGCGGCAGAGGACTCGGGTGCTGACGTCGAAGATGAGGATGACGAAGCGGAAGAGGACATCGACGACGAGGAAGGCATTGACGATGCAGGGGCCGAGCGGGACAGGCTTTTGTATGAGGGCAGCACGCACGCGGAAGAAGCTGTGCTGCTGGCGGAACCACCCGCGCCGCTGGGGCCGTATGAGGTGGCGGACAGCATGTCGCAGGCGCCGCATCGGGAACGCAGCGGGCAGAGTGTTGGGGAGACGCTGAAAGAGATTGCGGCGGAGCATCGGGCGCCTGTGCCGGCGAAGAAGGCGCCGGCGAAGAAGGGTGGAGCCAAGAAGGCGGCGGCCAAGGGAGCGCCGGAGAAGCATGCAGCCAAGAAGGCGGCGGCCAAGGGAGCGCCAGAGAAGCATGCTGCCAAGAAGGCGGCGGCCAAGGGCGCGCCGGAGAAGCATGCTGCAAAGAAGGCGGCGGCCAAGGGCGTGCCGGAGAAGCATGCTGCCAAGAAGGCCGCGGCCAAGGGCGTGCCGGAGAAGCGTGCGGCGAAAAGATCAGCCGCGAAGAATGCGGTCAGGAAGATTTCAGGATCTGCCACTCAGGGGTCGAAGTCCTTGAGGGGCGGTAAAGCTGCTCTGAAAGGAGCAGCCAAGAGCAGAGGCATGACGCAGAGCACACAACCTAAAGCGAGAGGTACGACCTTGGCAACCAAGAAAGCGGCAGCAAAGAAGACAAGCACGAAGAAGAGCACGCCTCAAAAGAAGACCGCCGTGAAGAAGTCGGCGACACCGGCCAAGAAGTCTGCCACGTCGGCTAAGAAGACTTCAACGGCAGCCAAGACGACGTCCAAGAAGACCAGTTCGAAGAGCTCTGCGACGACCAAGAAGGCGGCGACATCCCCAAAGAAGCCAGCACCTCAGAAAAAGGCGACAGCAGCCAAAAAGACAGCGAAGAAGTAACAGAAATCAGACCTTTTCCAGACGTTTTTTCCAGGGCAAGCAAAAGGGCCCGGATCTCGCGCGGAGAGTCCGGGCCTTTTTGCGGCAGGTCGGTTTCGACTGAGCGCTATCTCCGGGATTGCATACCGATTTCTTCGAGAACTTCGTCGCTATGATTTGCGACCTTGACGTCAGACCAGACCTTGACCACCTTGCCCTGGGGGGAGATGAGGAAGGTTTCGCGGCTTGCGAACTTCATGGGGCCGACGGACTTGATGGGAACGCCGTAGGCGTCGATGGCTTTGTGGTCAGGGTCGGCGAGCAGCTTGAAGTTCAGGTTTTCCTTGGTGCAGAAGGCCTTGTGGCTGTCGACGGTGTCGAGTGAGACGCCGAGGACGGCGGCGTTGAGGGCCTTGTATTTTGCCTCGTCGCGCTGGAAGTTGTGGGCCTCGACCGTGCATCCGCTCGTCTGATCCTTGGGGTAGAAGTAGAGGACGACCCACTTGCCTTTGTAGTCGGCGAGGGAGACCTGCTTGTCTTCCTGCGAGGCTAGGGTAAAGGTTGGGGCAGTTGCGCCGGCGGCGAGGGTGTCGGCTGCGTGTGCGACGGGGAGAGCGGTGAGGGTGAGGAGGGCGGCGGTCGAGAGGAGCTTGCGCATAGGGTTTCTCCGGGGGTTGTGTTGGCGGGTTGAGGTCGATTCTACTCCGCTGTGACGGCGATGCCGGCGCGGTTGGCGGCCGCGGCGATCGCGTCGGGGTCGAAGAGGAGGGTGCGGTTGGCTTCGAGGGCGAGGCAGGTGGCGCCGGCGGCTTGCATGACCTCGACCGTGCGGACGCCGATGACGGGGACGTCGAAGCGCATGTCCTGGTTGGGTTTGGCGACCTTGACGACGGTGAGGGCGCGGGCGAGGGTGGTTGCGGTGTCGGCGGCGGCGCGGAGGAGGTTTCCGGCGCGGGCGATGGTGGCGTCGGTGCCTTCCATGGCTTCGACGGCGACGCAGGCTCCGGCGGCGATGACGACGGTCTGGCCGAGGTCGTAGCCGGCGATGGCGCGGGCGACGGTGCGGCCGTAGAGGATGTCGGCGAGTTCGGCCTGGGTGGGTGCGCGGGCGGTGAGGACGCCGGGCCTGGCGAGGAGGGGCTCGAGGTATTCGGTGGAGGAGATGAGGGTGATGCCTTCGTCGGCGAGGACTTGGGCGATGGCTCCGAGGAGCATGTCGGTGGAGCGGTTGCGGAGGCTGAGGAGGAGCTTGGCGAGGCGCCAATCGGGGCGGATGGAGGAGAAGATCTGCTTGTGGCGGACCTGTCCGGCCATGGTGGCGCGGGTGACGTCTTCGGCGTGAAAGAGGTCGATGAGGCGGGAGAGTTCGCCGAGCGAGATCCAGTGGAGGTGGATGTCCGGGTCGCGGGCGGCGCGGGCGGTGATCTCGGGGTCGGTCTCTTCGCGGATGGCGGCGACGACGACGGTGAGGCCGTGGGCTCGGGCGGCGTCGAGGAGGAGGAAGGGGAAGCGGCCGTTGCCGGCGATGAGACCGAGTTTGGGCACGGGTTAGAGGACGCCTTCCCAGAGGCGGAGCTCGGAGGCGAGCGGATCGGTTTCGAGGTGGGGTTGGCGGCTGAGGATCATGGTGGGTCGTGCGGTGAGATTGTACTCGCGCCAGGCGGGCAGGCCGGGCGCGGAGGGAGGCTGGCCGTGGATGAAGGAGGTCCAGGCGGTGTGCATCTGCGCGGCGAGTGGGGCGGCTGTGGAGGCGGCCTGTTCGGTGGGGTTGAGGTGGAGCCAGACGAGGCTGAGGTCGAGGGAGTGGAAGGCCTGGTTGGCCATGCGGCCGGAGGGTTCGGTGTAGTCGAGGCGGTACATCCACGCGACGCCGCCGGCGCGGGTGAAGGCGTCGGCGAGGCGGACGGTGGGGATCCAGTACTCTTCGGCGGTGACGGCGCGGATGCGGCGCTGCGAGGCGGGCATAGCGGGGTAGAGGGCGGCGTAGCGGGTGAAGACGTCGTTGAAGCGCGCGAGCGGGAGGTTGCCGAGGTCGCTCTGCTGGGGGTCGGAGCTGGGATGCGGGCCGAGGAAGAGCGCGCTCTCGTCGAGGTTGGAGCCGATGAGGAGGCGTTTGCCCGCGAGATGCGCTGTGCTGATGAGGTCGACTGGGCGCGCGGTGAGGAGGTGGCCGTCGATCTCGGGTCGGAAGGGGAAGTGGAGGGTGGAGGCGGCGATGAGGTTGGATTGGGTTTGGACGAGGGCTTCGGGCGGTGCGGAGAGGAGGGCGGAGAAGCTTGGGTTCGCGGGTTGGTCGTGTTGCCACTGGGCGCCGAAGTCTTGGGCGACTGCCGTGGCCTGGTCGAGGGTGAGGACGCGTTCGCCGCCGCCGGACTCGGAGATGGCGGAGCGGAAGAGGCTCTGGGCTTCGGGGAGGGCGAGGAGCGCGGCGGTGGCTTTGGCGCCGGCGGACTCGCCGCCGACGGTG
>CAXUIB010000145.1:5680-5903 GCA_964250945.1 uncultured Acidobacteriaceae bacterium | reverse complement strand
GGCCTGGGGGGTGTAGGTCTGATATTGCGGTGAGCGCTGGGCGAAGCCGTACTGATCGCGTTGGGCCGGAGCGCGCTGGAACTGTGCCTCTGCCATTTGCGGCTGGGGAACGCCGAAGTCGTCCATGATCTTGATGGTGAGGCGGGTCTCGGCTTTGAGGGTCGGACGTGGGCCGCGACGCGGGAGATTCAGGAGATCGATGGGCCAGAGCAGGGGGATGGAC
>CAXUIB010000145.1:0-5670 GCA_964250945.1 uncultured Acidobacteriaceae bacterium | reverse complement strand
GGATGGACCACTCGACGATGTCGCGGATGGGATGACCTTTGCCGTGGATGCGGCCTTCCTTGTCGACCGGGTAGCCGGGGACGTTGACGACCTTGGCGGCGATCGGGAGGACGCCGTCGGGAGGAATGACCATGCGGTCGAACTTGAGTTCCATCCACCCTTTGCCGACGAGGTGGCCGGGATCTTTGTAGTCTTCGAAGCGACCGACCAGGTAGGAGCCGTAGGGGAAGACGGATCGGCCGTAGAGTTCGACGTGGGAGACGCGGCAGAGGACCGGATCGCCGATGTCGGCGGTCTTGGAGGACAGCTTTGGCTCGGAGACCGTGCACTGGACGAGAGATCCGGCGGGGATGAGCTGTTCGGCGTACGCGGTGAGCGAAGCGGCGAAGAGAAGTGGAAGGAGAGCTTTGACTTTGCCCGTCATGACGAGACCTCCTGGTCTCATTGCGCTCCGTGGAGGAGCCTGGTTGCCGTGCCGTTGGATCTTCGCCAGCCAGCGGGGACCGACGTAGAGATGGGTCTGGCGGCGCAACAGTTTTGCTCAGGGGGCGAGAACAGCAGCGCTGCCGAAGTTGATCGAGATGAACCAAATGATGCACGGTCCTCTCGTCGTCGTCAACGAGAAATCTGCGAGGGCGGTTTTGCGGGCTGAAAGCTGTGTTTGCGGGTGGGTATGGGGGCGGTCCAGGCAAGGCCTGGGCGGCGGCGAGGCGACTAGGAGGATTTTGCTGAGGTTTTGACGGACTTTTTGGCGGCCGAGCGTTTTTTGGGGGCTGCCGGAGCGGCGGCGTCCGGGCTCAGCTTGGGCTCGGTGGGCTGGATGTGGTCGGTAAGAAAGCTCGACCATGTGAGCGGGAGCGGTTCCGTTCCGGCGGTCTGGGCTTTTTTGACGGCGAGACGGGCGACCGCATCGACGATCCAGTCGAAGTTCGCTTCGCCGACCGAGTTGAGGTCCGCATCGGGCGCCGGGTTCATGAAGTCGATGGCGTAGGGGACGCCGTCTTCGACTGCGAATTCGACGGTGTTGAGGTCGTAGCCCAGGGCCCGGCAAAGGGTAAGGGCGTCCTTTTCGACGCGCTCGAGCAGGCCGGGCGCGTAGATGGGCGGGTCCTGGAGGTAGCGAAACTCGTGCGGTCGGCGGGGGTCGTACGGCATGATGCGGACTTCGCTTTGTCCGACGACGTAGCAGCGGAAGTACTCCTCGAAGCGGACGGCGGCCTGGAGGGTCATGCAGAGGTCGCGCGACTGATCGTAGGCGGAGAAGAACTCGGCGGGCGAGTGGACGTGGTAGACGTCGCGCCAGCCGCCGCCATCGTGGGGTTTGAGGAAGGCGGGAAATCCGACGTAGGCGAAGACGGCGTCCCAGTTGAGCGGGTACTCGAGGTTGCGCAGGGACTGCGAGTTGATCTGCGGAGGGAACTGTTTGTGGGGAAGGAGCACGGTTTTGGGGACGGGGACGCCCAGTTTGGCGGCCAGGCAGTAGTTGAAGAACTTGTCGTCGGCCGACCACCAGAACGGGTTGTTGATCACCTCGGTGCCGTTGAGCGCGGCGTTTTTCAGGTACGAGCGGTAGAACGGCAGGTCATGCGAGATGCGGTCGACGAGGACGGTGTACCCGGATGGGACGGCCATCTCGACCGCTCCGAGCTGCGCGAATTCGGCGGTGATGTCGGGGATCTGCATGGAGTTGATCTTTGCGACCAGGGCCCCGGGAAAGGTGTTTTCCACGCCGAATAACACGCCGATCTTTTTCATCGATTTCTTCCTCTGCTGGCTTTCAGATGCGAGGTTGGGCTCTCAGGGGGTGCGCCTTTTTCGTTACAGGTAGACGTCCAACATGCGCTGCCACCACGGCCAGTCGTGCCGCGCGTTGTCGCCCCAGACTTCGAGTCGGACCGGGATGTTGCGATCGCGGAGGACGCGGGCCATGTGTTCGTTGTGGTCCCAGCACTGGTCGTGGACGCCGGTGGCGAGGATGTAGGCTCCGCGGCGGTACTGGTCGAGCCGCCAGGGGTCGTGGAGGTTGGGAAGGAAGTGCGGCGGCGTGTGGAAGTAGCAATCCTCGTCGTAGTAGCCGTCCAGAAAGCGCGACATGTCGAAGATGCCGGACATGGAAAGGAAGCCGGTGAAGAGGTCCGGGTGGCGAAGGGCGATATTGGCGGCGTGGTATCCGCCGAGCGAGCAGCCGATGGCCACGCGCGCCGGGTTGGGGTTCCACTGTCGCTGGAGCGCGAGCACCTCGCGGAGGATGTAGGCCTCGTACTGGACGTGTCGAGCGATGCGCCAGCGCGGTGGGACGTCGCGGTTGTACCAGCTTTCGCTGTCGACCGAATCCACGCAGAAGATCCGGAGATGGCCGTGCTCGACCTTGCCGCGGACGGCTTCGACCATGCCGCGTTCTTCAAACTCGAAGAAGCGACCGCAGGAGGTGGGAAAGACGACGGCAGGCAGGCCGGCGTGACCGAAGACGAGCATCTCCATCTCGCGGCCGAGCGAGGGCGAGTACCAACGGCAGTATTCGCGCTTCATGAGCCTCCCCTTTGCCGGTGTTTCGACATCCTACCGTACTTGAGGGTGTGTTCTTCTTTGGACCTGACAACAGAAAACCCTGGGGGCGCGACCCACGTTGGGAAGGACGGCTCGTTTGGGCGAGAGATGCGGCTGACGCGGGTCGCTCGGCCGGAGGCTATCGGGGACGATCTTCTCCTGAATCCACGGTACCGTGTCTACAGCTTTCATTCGGACGTGCTGGCAAGCGATCGGCCGGTTCTGGTGTATCTTCCGCCTGGGTACGAGGAGAACCCGACCCGACGGTATCCGGTGATGTACCTCCACGATGGGCAGAATGTCTTTGATGGGCGCACCTCGTATGTAGCAAATTGCACGTGGCGGGCGCACACGACGGCGGACCGGCTGACGTCCGAGGCGGCTATGGAACCGGTGATTCTGGTGGCTGTCGCGAACGCCGGCATGGGTCGGATGGCGGAGTACACGCCGACGCGGGACGCGCGGTTGGGCGGAGGTCTTGGACCGGCGTACGGCCGAGTTCTGGTGGAAGAGCTGAAACCGGCGATCGACGGGATCTTTCGGACGCTGTCTGGACCGGAGCACACGGGTGTGGGCGGATCTTCGCTCGGCGGCCTGATCTCGCTGGCGCTGGGCTTTTGGTATCCGGGGGACTTCGGCAAGCTCGCCGTGATGTCGCCTTCGATCTGGTGGAACGGCGGAAGTATCCTGCGTCTGGTGAGCCATGCCGAGCCCCGGCCGAAGGCCAAGATCTGGATGGATATGGGAACGGCCGAGGGTGCGCGCCACATGCACGATGCCGACATGCTGGCCGATCTCCTGGAAGAGCGCGGCTGGACCGAGGGGGTCGATCTCCGGTACGAGCGCGTCGAAGGCGCGGTGCACGACGAGGCTGCATGGGCCCGGCGGTTGGGCGATGTGCTGTCGTTTCTGTTTCCGATCCTGCCGGCGAGGTCTGCCGGCGTTGCGGAAACGGTTCCGTTCCCGCATACTTAGGTGTTGGTGTGTGACCGGTGGATGGGATGGCACGGGTTTTGCCCTGTTCTCTGACGCCGGCACTCCGTCGGTTGGGCGCTTTGTTTTTGCGTCCGCCCCGACCAGCTACTTTATAGGATCTCTGAGAGGTTTTTGCCGTGTTGATGATTCGTTTGGCGCGTGTTGGAGCGCGCAAGCAGCCGCACTACCGTGTTGTGGTGATTGAGAAGGACCGCGCTCGCAACGGCCGATCGGTCGAAGTTGTGGGGACGTACAATCCGCGGACCAACCCGGCGCAGGTGGATTTGAAGCGCGACCGGATCAGCTACTGGACCGGCAACGGCGCCCAGCTTTCGGAGCGTGTGGGCAAGCTGCTGGCAGCGATGCCGGCGGCGCCGGCTGAAGTGTCTGTCAACCCGTAAGTCACCGCCCACCGAGACTTTCGATAGCGCATCTGGGTTCCGATCGATCGGTTTCTGCCGCTTTTGGTCTAGCGCAGACGTACCTCCCCTCACGTAGACTCTGGTGACAGTGATCCCCTCAAGACGCGGGTCTCCCGCCCTTTGAGGGGGTCACCTTGGGCTTCCCAGGACGATGCTGTCGTGGGCCGGACCCAGCATCCGAATGTTTCGCTGATTTGAGTGCCTCCTGGCAGATCTCGCCTACAAGAGACGAGACGAAAGGGAGCTCTGAGCGGATCATCGTGATCTTCCAGGAGGTGTGAGCTTATGGTCGAAGCCGGGACGCCGCTGGCGTCAAAGGGTCCTGCTGTGAATTTGGTTGAGTTGGTGGCCGAGATCGCTCGGTCGCTGGTCGATCAGCCGGAGATGGTCTCCGTGGAACCGATCGAGGACGACGGCGGCACGCTGCTTCGGCTGCGGGTTGCGGAAGGCGATGTTGGCAAGGTGATCGGCAAGCAGGGGCGGACGGCGCGCTCTTTGCGGACGATCCTGAGCGCGGCGAGCATGAAGTTGCAGCGAAGATTTTCGCTCGATATTGTGGAAGGCGAGGGTTTAAAGCCGGCAGTGGCTGTGCCGGGGGCTTTAGAGCCGGAGGGGGACACCTAGAGAGATCGGTGTTCTTCGGCCGGCCGCGATCTGCTCTGGGTGGCGATGCTTTTGAGGGAACCGATGTCATCTGCAACGTCGACGGAGTGGGTTGCGCTGGCTCGCCTGATTCGTCCGCAAGGGCGGCATGGCGAGATCCTTGCTGACTTGCTGACCGACTTTCCGGAGCGCTTTCGCGAGCGACGCGAGGTGTTTCTCGCTCCTCCGGGCTTTGCTGGGGGGCGCGAAGAGGCGGTCCGGGGCGAGGTGCTCTCATTTTGGCTGCCGACCGGGAAGAACCAGGGCCGCATTGCCCTCCAGATCTCGGTCGCGTCCACCATTGACGAGGCGACGGCCTGGTCGGGATACGAGGTCCTGGTACCGATTGAGGATCGTGTTCCGGTGGCTGGAGACGAGATGTACATCAGCGATCTTGCCGGTTGCACGGTGTACGATCGCGATCTGCCCATCGGTGTGGTGCGGGACGTGCAGTTTCCGGTCACGGCGGATGGTCGTCGGCGGCTCGCCGCAGGCATACCTCTGCTTGTGGTCGGCCGGATGAAGGCTGCGGGGTTGGATCCGGTTTCGGGGGGCGGAGCGACCGGAGAGGAGATTCTGGTGCCGTTTGCGAAGGACCTGCTGCTCGGGGTCGACGTCCGAGCGAAACGGATTGACATGCGGCTCCCCGAAGGTCTGGTCGACGTGAACCCGTAACGTCGGGCCGCACCGTTCCTTGCTCTAGATGTGGTGTCCCGGAGATAGCGGTCTGGGTCAGTGGTCTGGGTCAGCGGTCTGGTGAGTGGTCTGGGTCAGTGGTCTGGGTCAGCGGTCTGGGGTCTTGCCTACACCGGCGGTGGATGCGGTGCCGTTGACGGTGTCTTGGGTGGCGGCGTATCCGCGTTCGCGCATCCAGGCGATGAGGAGGTCGGGCCAGACCTTGAGATCGGGGAATCCGGGGGCGAGGCCGACGCCGTGCGGGCCGTGCTGGAAGAGGTGCATTTCGACGGGGACGCCGGCGGCCCGGAGAGCGGAGAAGAACATGACGCTGTTTGCGGCGGGGACGAGATCGTCGTCCGCGGTGGCGAAGAGAAAGGTGGGGGGTGTCTGCCGGGTGACCTGGGCC
>CAXUIB010000144.1:0-5923 GCA_964250945.1 uncultured Acidobacteriaceae bacterium | reverse complement strand
ACCTCTGCGGCTGGGTCTAGGGGTCACCACACCAAACGTCCAAAATCCAACCCTAGACTAAGAGGACGGGACTGAGCACATCCAACTTCCGCGAACGGCGTTTCTCGTTACTGATCCGTGTATGTTGGTTTCCATGCGCGTGATTCACTGGATTCTGTTTCTTCTTGCGCTCTTAGAAGTCGCTGTCATTGCCCTTGTCGCAAGGTCTACGCACCAGGCGTGGGCATCAACACGGGTCGCTGGCATGTGTCTGCTTCTTTTTGTGTTCGCTTGGATTGCGGTAGCTAGAATCCAGCTAGGCCGTGCATTTTCTGTTATACCGCAAGCGCGACAGCTTGTGACGAGTAGGCTTTACGGGCGGATTCGAAACCCCATTTACTTCGCGATTCGGGAAATGGTCTTTTCCCGTACAAAGGGCATGTACATATCGTCCTCACAGATCAATAAAGTTGGCGTGCGTATAAGACCGCACTTTTCATGCCGCGACATATTATCCGAAACCGCTACGCGGTGTAGACAGTTCGGCGGCAAATCATTCTCTTGCCGGGAACGCGCCAACTAAGACCGCCGAGCTTGGGTGCATTTACCTCAGCCGAGTGACGGTTGATGGAAGCCCGGAGTTGACGGCGAGACGCGGGGGTTGCCGGGTTGCCTGTCAGATATCCCACTATCCGGGTATGGACCGGAGTCTCGTGAGAACTATCATCACCGTAGGCCCTCCGTCGCAGCAGTCTTTTCCTTGAGGGACACATATTCTTGGAGAATGCCGATGCTCAGTATTCTGGATAACGTCACATCCCTGATCGCAGAGAATGGCCTCTCTTCAACCCAGGCTGCACTGCAAAAGACGCTCACGGAGTTGGCAACCGGTCTTCGGATCAACTCCGGCGCGGACGACGCAGCCAGACTATCTATAGTCGACGGCTTGCACGCAAACATCGCCGCCCTAACGCAATCCAGTCAGAATGCCCTCATGGGCATCGGCGCCCTTCAGACCTCCGATGGAGCACTCTCAAACGTCAGTTTGCTCCTCGAGAGAGCGGTCACTCTCGCGACCGAGGCAGCCAACGGTGGTCTCTCTTCCGAACAGTCACACGCGCTTGACGCGGAATACCAGTCCATCCTCTCCGAGGTCGATCGCATCGGGGGAGCGACAACGTTCAACGGTGAGAACGTCTTCGGGAGTGCTGGTACGACGACCTATAGCTCGACCCAAGCCTCTCTATCCGCTTCGACAGGCCTCACAGCCGGTAGCATCACAACCGTGCAGGACGCAAAAACCGGCGGCACCTTTCAAATTCAAGGCGACTTCCGCCTCCACGATAGCCGACCTCGAAGCCGCCATTCTCTCTGCAGCGTCAACGGGAACCTTGAGCGCAGGTACCGCGGCCTCCATCGCAAGCGGTCATCTCGTCATTGCGACGACCACGCCGGGGGCAACATTGCAGGTCTCTGAGACTGATGCCATTCTGGGATCATTCGTACCCAACTCGGCAGGGACCGGCACATCTGCAGTGTTCACGAGCGATGGCAGTGTGAGCGGCAGTTCAACGCTTTCCACCAGCACATCACAGCCGTCTTCCGCGGACCTAAGCCTCGATTCCACAACGCTGAGCGATCCTGCAGATGCCGCCGCGGCCTTGACGCTCATCAACCGCGCGATATTCTCCAACTCCGCGTCTCGCGGTCAACTCGGGGCTTACATCAACCGTCTCTCGGCTGAAATAAACGTCGAGAACGTCACGGTAATCAATCTCACAAGCGCCGGCAACAATCTCGAAGATGCGGACGACGGCAAAACAATCGCGCAGATGACGCAGCTCAACATCCTGCAGCAGACTGGCATGGCCGCCATGTCCCAATCCAACCAGTCGCGGAAAGCCTTGCTGCAACTCCTGCAAAGCCTCGGATGATGCCGCAATGTCGGCAGTCTTAGACTAATCTAGACGGGCGCGTTCCCGGCAGAAATGCTTTGGAGCTAACCGCGGCTATACTCACCGACTAAAGTCTAGGCTACAGACTGGCTAGCGCCCAGCTACCCCAGACCCAACAAACGCACAGCCGCAAACGACAGGAGCGCAGCTCCAGCCTGCTGGGCAAGCACGTAGATCGCCCGACGGGGAGCGCGCGGCAGCCACCGGATGGCAAACATAACGATAAGCGGCGCCTGCAACGCCATGAGCAGCTGCCAGAGATGCGCCACGGCACCCTCGTCCTGCACAGGACCACCGCTATATCGCAGAACGTAGCCAACCACCGATGCCAGGGCGATTGCCGACATCGCTAGCGGCAGAAAGGCGGTCGGACTCCGCATCACCGCACCGAAGGTCTGGGTAGATCTGTCCATTGTGCCTCCTCTTTGCGATCGAAAGGTGTGCTCGTAAACTGCCCACCGCAGGGCGTCCAGGCAACGCGGCCACCATCCTCGGCCGACGAGACGGGCGGTTGGCAGACGCTGCCTCGGCACACTACTGCCACGGGGCCACCCCCCTGGACCGAGACATGCGGCAGCGTCTCAGCAAGCGTCGGCGGCAGATCGCTCATCTGTTCCCGCCGGAGCCCGATGACGTTCTTTGTAACCAGGTACGGCGTGTTCGCCAACCTCGTCATGCGCTCCGCCTCGGGGCCCTCGCCTAGGATGGAAATCTGCACTGGATCGTCGGTCAGGCGCAAAAGCGCGAGCCCAAAGCTTGCCGCGTACAGGCCAAAGTGCTCCACCACTCCTGCAAACGTTTCGAGCGTTTCGCGCGCGATCCGACGAAACTCTTCGCGCCCGTTCAGGGTTTCGAGCCGCAGCAACAGAGCTGCGGCAGTCGAGTTCCCTGCCGGCGTGGGTGAGTCCTGCACCGGCTTGCGGAGCGCGGCCAATGCGCCCCTTCGCACCTCGCCCGGCGGCGGCGCGACCTCCGTGTCGAAGAAACCTCCATCCTTCTGATCCAGAAATCGCTCGACCATCGCATCGGCCAGCCGCTCTGCCGCACGGAAGTACCGGATCTCCCCTGTTCTTTCCCATGCGTCGAGCGCCGCGTGCCCCAGGAACGCATAGTCCTCAAGCACGCCTGCCACCCGCTCCGCCGCCTCGTCCACCTCGTCGCCATACGCCACCACATGGCCGAGCCCGCGACCCTCGTTCCACGCCGCTTCCAGCGCCCGATCGAGCGACTTCAGAGCGAACTGCGTCAGCTCCGGCTCCCCGAGCACCCGCCCGGCCTCGAGATACGCCGAGATGCACATCCCGTTCCACCCCACATAGATGGTCCGATCGACATACGGCGCCGGCCGCCGGAGCCGTTCGGCGTACAACTTGCGTTTCGCCGCACGGAGCCGATCTTCCCCCACCTCCGGCGTCACACCCGCCGCCTTGGCAACGCGCTCCATCGACTCCGGGACATGCAGCACATTTTTTGCCGGGTTATGGTGCATGTCGCCCAGCTCGCCGAGATCGAAGTACGGCGCGGCGACCGCCATCTCGTCGGCCGTGAGCACCCGAGCTGCCTCGGCCCGCGTCCACGTCCAGTAATCCCCGTCGTCGTCGAGCGAAAAGTCGGCATCCTGCGACGCATAAAAGCCGCCGCGTTCGCGGTCGCTCAGCGACGCATCCATCCACGCCACGATCTCTCGCGCCACGCGCGCAAACTGCGGCTCGCCAAACGTCGCGAACGCATGGACGTAATTTTTGAGGAGTTCGCTGTTGTCGTACAGCATCTTCTCGAAGTGCGGAACGACCCAACGTTCATCGACCGAATAGCGATGAAACCCGCCCGCCAGATGGTCGTAGATACCGCCGTTCGCCATCTTTCTGAGCGTGAATTTTGCCGCCGCTCCGGCGCTTTCGGCAAGCGCACCGCCTCGCGACGCGGTGTCCAAGAGAAGATCGATCGCCCCTGGGTGCGGAAACTTCGGCTGCGATCCGAAGCCGCCGTACCTGGGGTCAAACTGCTCCAAAGCCGACTGGACAAGCTTTCTGACCAGATCCGGTCCAGCCTCCCCATCGAGACCTTCCCGCCGGCCTGAAAACGTTTCGTTCTGCTCGATCGCCTCCATCACGCTTGCGGCCGACTCGTCCACCTCCTCGCGCCTCTGCTGAAATGCTTCGGCCATCGTCAACAAGACCCGGCGCAAGCTTGGGCGCCCGTGCCGGTCCTCGGGAGGAAAGTACGTGCCGCCGAAGAAGGGCCGGCCATCCGGCGTCAGGAAGGCCGTCAGCGGCCACCCACCCTGGCCACTGATGGCTGCCACCGCCGCTTGGTAGCGCGTATCGACATCCGGCCGCTCATCTCGATCGACCTTCACCGGGACGAAATTCTCATTGATGATGCTCGCCGTCGACGCGTCTTCGTACGACTCGCGATCCATCACATGACACCAGTGACACCACACTGCGCCGATATCCAGCAGGATCGGCTTGTCCTCGCGCGCCGCCTCCTTAAATGCTGCCTCGCCCCACTCGCGCCAGGCGACGGGTTGATGTCGAGCTGACCGCAAGTACGCCGATCGAGCCGCCGAGAGGCCGTTCACAGCGCCCACTTCTCCGCTCTCCAATGTGCTCATTCACCTCTCAGTTTACTCTCTGGAAAGGTCTCTCCTGAGGCACTCCCACGGCCGGTCAACTGCACCGATCTATTGTACGGGGGCGGGGTTTGCCGAGATCGGCTTTGGCGGCTGCGGCGGCTTGGGCGCGGTCAGTCCAGGGATGCGCGGCATCTGCTTTACGACACCCTCCGCCGTATCGACGAGGCTGATGCCGTAGCGGTCCAGCGTATTCGCGAGAATCTGATTCAACGACACGCGGTCCAGAGCGTATGCCGCCGTCGCGGAGATCAAGTTATTCTCCGCGGCCGCGAGGTTCCGCTCCTGCTGCAACACATTCGCCGTCGTGGACGCGCCCAGACGGTACTTCTTCTGCTCCGCGTCCAGACTCTGCGCAGCGAACTGTTGCGCCGCCTGCGCCGACTGGACTGAAGCGCGGTCGTTGGTCAAGGCGTACTGGGCGTTGATCACCTGAATCCGCGTCCGGATATAGAGCTGTTGCAGCTGCAACTGGTTCTGCCGATACTCCATCTGCGATCGCGCCTGATCCGCCTGCGCCGCGCGATTCCGGATCGGGATGGTGATATTCACGCCCACGCCCTTATCGGGCGAACTGTTGTTGAACAGGTGTCCAAACACCGTGTTGTACCCGACCGACGGCGCCGCGTTGGCTCCTGTGCACGGCACAGATGGACCCGAAGCGCTTGTGCTGCAGTTCTCATTCGGATTCTGTGCGCCGCCAACCGCGCTCCCGCCGTAAAACGCGTATCCGTCGATAACCGGCAGAAGGCCGTTCTTCTCGCCGCGGATCGTGATCTCGTTGTTCTTCAGACTGATCACCAGCTGTTCGATCGATGGATTGTCGGTGTACGCCTGTTTCACCAGATCCTCGACCGACATATCTTCCTCCGGCACACGGCTCAGATCGACCCGGTCCGTCGGAATCACGGGAGCGTTCGCCAGCTGCGGATCGTTCAAGTTGCGCGCGATCGCCTGCTTGATAACCAGCTGTTGAAACTCGAGCGTCGACTGCGCCGAGATCAGCGCCTGCTTGTCGCTCGCGACCGTAGCATCCGAGTTCACCACATCGAGCGGCGCCAGCGTCCCGATCTCCAGCTGCTTGCGATTGTCGGCCGCCAGTTGGGTCGACTGCGCCAGCGCGCGCTCCTTGGCCTGCTCGTTCTCATACGCACTCACCAGGCCCCAGTAGATCGTCTCCACCTGGCTGACGGTGTAGATCACCTGCTGCCGAAACGACGAATCCGTGATCCTCCGGTCGTTCTTCGCTTGCAGGATAAAGCGGCCATTGATCCCGGGCCCGAAGCCTTGCAGCAGATGTTGGGTCGCTTGCGCTCGCCACGTCGACTGAAGCAAGGGGCTGTAGGTCGATCTC
>CAXUIB010000143.1:0-5924 GCA_964250945.1 uncultured Acidobacteriaceae bacterium | reverse complement strand
GCCTCGCCCCGCCCCAGCAGAGCCGCTTCCAGCTCCCCCGCATGTTCGATCGCATACCGCAGCGTCGATGCCCCCATGGCATGAAACTCTCGCCCCGCGGCATCGAGCACGATCAACCCCTGCTCCGCAAACAGGTGCGCCATCAGCTTCGCAAACGCAGACCCCAGCGTCTCCCCTGGCGCATAACACTGCCGCAAAACATCGCACTCCGGCGCCCCCTCCAGAAGCTCGCTCGCCCGGTCGAGCACCACCCTCATCTCCGTCCCCAGCACAACGCCACCCACCGGAACCGGCGCCCCCGGAGCAAACGCCGCCCGCAACGTCTCCACCTCCGTCCGCCCGAGCAGCGCAACCTGATTCACCTCCGCGAGGTCGTGATCCTCGGTCGCCAGCCAAAACACCGGCACATGCTCCACGCCAGTCAGACGCGTCGCCTCGCGCGCCCGGGAAACCGCCGTCGCCGCCTTCAAAAGCGTCAACAGAGGACCCCCCAGCAAGCCCACCTGCTGCCCCGTCACCAGCGTCCGCGCGCCCCGTCGCAGCTTTTCACTGCTCGCCAGCGCCGCCGCGCCCGCACCCCACTCCCGGTTCTGCCGCCCGAGCGCATCGGCGAGCCGGTCCCGGTCCGCTCCGCCCGTCTCCGCGCATCCCAGCCACTTGCCGGCAAACGGCTCGCAACCGTACCACCGCCGCACCGGAGCGTCCGCAGCGCTCTCCGCCATCGCCAGGTAGTCGCGATAGAGCGCCGACACGTGCGGCAGGACGGTGATCGGAAAACACTCGGTACTCATCTTGGTCCAGCTCCAAATTCCGTTGCCCCACGCTCGGGGCCGGGCGGATCGCACACACACAAGATCCACATCCGAAAAAATCCAGGCTCGCGCCGGTTCAGTCGCTCCGTCCGTCCCCCCGGGAGGATGCCTCGCGTTCATCTTCCGCAGAGAACAGCACCGATGGAGGATGATACCGTACCCAGATGCCCCCCAAGCGAAAGCAGACCGCGTCTGGCGATCCCGTCGAAACTGTTTCTACCACGGGGAGGAAATCGCCGCCCACCTCCGCCGCCAATCCGCTCACCTCCGCCGATCGCCCCGTCAGTTCGGACGCCGAGCGCCCGCGCAAGCCAAAGCTCAAGAAATCCGCGGAGCTCCTCTCCTCCAAACTCGCCTACAAAGGCAAAGTCTTCTCCGTCTTCACCGACACCGTCCTCGAGCCCGGAAGCACCGAACCCAACACCCGCGACGTCATCCGCCACAACGGCTCCATCGTCATCCTCGCCCTCGACGAAAGCACCCGGCCCGACGACCCGGACGTCATCCTGATCCGGCAATACCGCCACGCCGCCGGCCAGTTCCTCCTCGAACTCCCCGCCGGCCGCATCGAGCCCGACGAGGCCCCGCTCGCCGCCGCAAAACGCGAGATGATCGAAGAAACCGGCTTCCGCGCCCGCCGCTGGACGCTGCTCACCAAATACTTCGCCAGCCCCGGCTTTCTCGGCGAATGGATGATGATCTATCTCGCCCGCGACATCAGCCCAGGCGAGGCAAAGCCCGAGGCCGACGAACACATCGAACTCGTGCGAACGCCGCTCTCCCAAGCCATGGACCTCATCCAAAACAACAAGATCCACGACGGCAAAACCCTCATAGGCCTCTCTCTGCTCAGCGCCCAAAAGCAGGCAGGCCAGCTCTAAAAGCCCGTTGCGTTTCCGAAGGGAATCTGCTTCTGCCTTTGCCCTTGCCCCTCTGGTCGTCATTCCCGAAGGGAATCTGCTTCTGCCCTTGCCGTTGCTTCTGCCCTTGCCCTCGCCCCTCTAGTTGTCATTCCCGCATCCTGATTACGCACATGGCTGACGAGACCACGGTCGACGAGGAGCAGATGCTGCGCCGGCAGGGCTACGACAAACTCCATCCTGCCATCATGGCAAGCGAGGTCACCGCGCATCTGGCTTCAGGCGACTCTCTGGGACTCTCTATCAAACAGCGACAGAAGATCCTGACGGCGTACTTCGCCGAGGCAGAAAAACGATCGAGCAAGGAGGCGTTACTAAGGATTCCGGAGATGTCCGGGAAGATTCTATATTCTTGGGTCAAGAAAGGGCAGGCCAAGGATGAGCGAAGTGCGAATCTTGAGCGAACAAGAGGTCGCGGATCTGAAGCAGAGCGCGACCGACCGGATGAGGCGACGGACGGTGAGCGGGATGCGTCTGCTGGTGGACAGCTATCTCCAGGGCAAGACGCCGGAGGAGCAGAAGGCGAACATCAACAAGGCGTTTCAAAAGATAAACTCGGGCGCAAACGTGGAGACGCCGAACGAGTAGACCCAAGGCAGATGTCGCTTTTCAGTCGCCGAGCCGGACTCAACCCGAAGGCGACGGTCGAGCGTGCGGCTGACGAGATCAAGGCCTTTGTGGGCGACGAGGCCGATCGCGTACGGGTTTCGCGGGACCTCCATCATGGTCTTTACGACCTCGCCTCGCAGGATAATGCCGCCGTCCTTCGGGGCAAGCAGTTGCTGGATCGGATGCCCGGCACAGCCAGGGATAGGCGGCGATCTACCACCACCTCGAAGACCCGAACCTCCCTCTAACAGAGGTACAGCAAAGCCTTCTCGACGACCATTTGACGCCGCTGATTTACCAGGCAGAGCACGATTATCAATCGGCAACCTGTTCGGGACCGAAGAGCGTACCGAAAGCACAGCCCTCGACAAAGCCGCCGTGTCGGCATACATCAAACGCCAGCTCGGCCTGGAGAAACGCGCCTTCGGCTCGGTCGCCAGCGACTCCCGCGCGAAGACCCTGAGTTCGAGCGGCAAGAACGTCATCGACGTTGAGGGCGACCGGGAAAGGGCGACGGCTGCCCAGCAGGCGCTCGAAGTGTATGACCAGTGTATGACCGATTGGGCGCGCGGCGCGGACCGGTCGATGAAATACTCAACCGCGCAGCCGAGGAACGATCCAGTGCCAGACCAGCCGAACAGACCGAAATCGACCAACGCGCCTACGAAGACATCCGAGAAGCTGTATCCGACGCTCTCGGAGGACGCGAAGAGCCGAGTTCTGAGCGAGTTCAGGAAGACGCAGATCGAAGAAGCGGCGAGGAAGCTCCCAGCCGCGAGGATCTAGAGGCTGCGGGCCAGGGTGAATCTGCTTCTGCCCTTGCCCTTGCCAGTTTCACCGCCGAACACCGCCAACCCCTCACTCCGCCAAAACCTCGGCAAAGCAGTCCAGGATCTCGGCCCCATGAATATTTGCGTACCTCCGGCAAGCATCTTCGATCTGCTCCATCTGCCCGGTCAGGTAGCTCGTCGATCCCGAAATGGCCACCATCCCCAGCGTCGCCCGGTTCCATACCGGAGCCTCGTCCATCTCCGCGATCGACACATTGAAGCCCGACCGGAGCTTCTCCTTGATCGATCGCACCACCTGCCGGCGATCCTTGAGCGAATGCGCATGTGGAATGTCGAGTTCCAACGTAAGTTTCGCGATCGGCATACTTGAAACGGCGCTAAGCAACTCAGCGCAAGTATACGGTCCGGAGGCAAATCGCTCCCAAAACACGATCCTCGGTGGCGCAAGGACCCCGTCCTGTCCCGTAGAATACAAAAAGCAGGGCAGGGAACTGTCGGTTCACCCTAAGAGGATAGAATCGGGGAGCTAACCCACGTGTTTAGTAGATTTTGGCCTACTTCAAGGTAGCGAAAAGGAGACTTTTTCGCCCGGAGCGCGCCGGAAGAGACCCGAGGTCCAGACCTAAGTTCCCTCGATGGAAGATTTTACACGATATTGTAGGGGTATACCCACCCCACAGTCGCCGCAGGAGAAAATGGTCGGGGCGAGAGGATTCGAACCTCCGACCCCCTGGTCCCGAACCAGGTGCGCTACCAGACTGCGCTACGCCCCGAACTCCGAACTCGCTGCTGCGACAAGGACCGGCGAGCAAGAAATCCAGCCGCCGCGTCCAGCACCCCTGGGATGGGCTGCCAGAGATCCTCCCTGACGCCGTCTCAGTCTAGCAGAATTCCGCGGAGCACAACTCCTTCCGCCCGCGGAGCGCAACTCCTTCGCCAGGGAGACGGACAGGACCGACCCGAGCGAGATCGGCCGAGATCAGCGAAAATAGAACCCATGCTGGAACCCAGGCGCATCGTCGATCTTTGGACCGGAGCCATCGCCGACAAGGGAGGGGCAACGGCCAGGCCTGAAGTCCTCGTCACCCTCGTCCGCACCGAAGGTTCCTCGTATCGCCGCCCAGGTGCGCGCCTGCTCCTCGCCCGCGGCGGCATCTACGCCGGAACCATCAGCGGCGGTTGCCTCGAGGCCGAGGTCGTCCGCAAGGCGATCTGGGCGGTACGGGACGGCGCCGTCGTCAACCGCTACTCCACCCTCTTCGACGACACCGCCGAGATCCCCTTCGGCCTCGGCTGCGGAGGCATCGTCGACCTCCTCCTCGAGCCCGCCGGCACACCCGAGTGCCACGCCCTCATCGCCGCCCTCCAGGCCTCCCTCACCGGCACCGAGGCACGTGTCGTCACATGGCTGCCCGGCGACGGCCGACCGCTCCGCCGAGCCGTCCTCAGCACCTCCGGAGATGTCCTCTTCTCCACCCCCGGCCTCCCCGAAAAAAAACTCGCCTGCGCCCGCACCCTCCAGCCCGAAACCCAAATCGCAGGCCGCTTCGTCGAACACCTCCGCTCCCCGCAACGTCTCTTCGTCGTCGGCGCAGGCGACGATGCACGTCCGCTCGTCACCCTCGCCGGCATGCTCGGTTGGCGCATCACCGTCGCCGACGGCCGAGCGCACCTGGCAGCGAGAGCCCGCTTCCCAGAGGCCGAAGCCACCCTGATCACACCCGACCCCGCCCCTCTCGGCATCGGTCCAGCCGACGCCGTCGTCCTGATGACCCACAGCTACGAGCAGGACCGTGCCTGGTTGACCGCCGTCCTTCCGCTCGCTCCCCGCTACCTCGGCCTGCTCGGCGCCCGCCACCGCAGCAGCCTCCTTCTCACCGAGGCCGCACGTGCGCTCGGCTGGCCGACGGAGGCCTGCTCGGCCGCCGTCCACGCTCCCATGGGCCTCGATCTCGGTGGCGACGGCCCCGAAGCCATCGCCCTCTCCACCCTCGCCGAGATCCAGGCCTGCATCGGCGGCCGCGATGCCGGCCACAGCCGACGTCTCTCGCCGGCCGAGATCCGCATGTCCCTCGAACAGGGCGGAGCCGACCGGTACCTCGACCGGCACTGCGCCCTCACCGTCAGCTCCCCGGCGTGAAAGACCGCAGCGTCGCCGCCCTGATCCTCGCCGCCGGAGCGTCAACTCGCCTCGGACATCCGAAGCAGCTGGTCGAACTGTGCGGTGAGCCCCTGCTCCGACGTGCGCTGCGGACAGCCACCGAAGCCGGTCTGGCGCCGGTCGTCGTGGTGCTCGGCGCCTCCGCTGCCCAGATCGTCGAGGCCTGCGACCTCCGGGAAGCCTGGGTGGTCGTCAACTCCGGTTGGAGAGACGGCATGGCCGGCTCCCTCCGCCGCGGCATGGAACTCGTCCAGACCTTTGACGGACTCCGTGGCGTCGTGGTGATGACGTGCGACATGCCCGCCGTCAGCGCCTCCCATCTGAGGGCCTTGGCCGCGACCGGGGACGATGCCGTGGCATCCAGCTACCTCGGCCGCCATGGGGTGCCGGCCTACTTCGCCGCCAACCTCTTCCCCACCCTGTTGTCTCTCGATGGCGATCAGGGCGCGAGAACCCTGCTCGGAGATCGACCGGCGATCGACCTCGCAGAGGGTGACCTCGACGTCGACACACCGGAGTCGCTTGACAGGGCGCGCTGTCGCTTAGGGCCCTAGCCCGGTTATGCTGTAGGTGTATAGCGCAACCCCAGCCCTCAAGGCCCTTTTATGCAATGAAAAAGGCATTACCCAAA
>CAXUIB010000142.1:0-5987 GCA_964250945.1 uncultured Acidobacteriaceae bacterium | reverse complement strand
CCACCCATGACGATGAGGCTGTCATGGATGGGGCACCCGGTTCTGTGGCCGGAGTTATGGGTTCGAGGAGGAGGTCGACGACCTCGGCTTGCTTGATGAAGAGGTTCTGTTGGGACTCGAGGACTTCACGCATTTTGACGCGGTAGAGGGCTTTGTCGCACTGGGCGCGAGGGGACCAGACGGCAGGGCCGCGGGAGGTGTTGAGGAGGCGGAACTGGATGCCGGTGGCGTCGGCGACCTCGCCCATGACGCCGCCGAGGGCGTCGATCTCGCGGACGAGGTGGCCTTTGGCGATGCCGCCGATGGCGGGGTTGCAGCTCATCTGGGCGATGAGATCGAGGTTGAGGGTGAAGATGGCGGTGCGCAGGCCCATGCGGGCGGAGGCGACGGCGGCCTCGCAGCCGGCGTGGCCCGCGCCGACGATGACGACGTCGTACTGTTCGGTGAAGCTCACAGGGTTATTCTATAAGGCCGGTGCGGCTCGGGTCTGCCGGTGGTAGGTTTCGCAGGTAGAGCAGATGGTGAGAGGTGGACCGATGATGTTTCCGGGGAAGTTGGTCGGGTTTGTGCCGACGAGTGTTGCCGAACGAGCACGGGCGTTCTACGAGGGCGTGCTTGCGATGCGTTTCGTTGAGGACGATGGGTTTGCCGTGGTGATGGATGCGGGCGGCACGATGATTCGGATTGTGCGCGTCGGGGAGTTTGTGCCTCAGCGGTTCACGCTTATGGGATGGGAGGTCGCCGGGATCGAAGGCTTGGTGAGAAGCATGTCGGCAAAGGGCGTGGTGTTTGAGCGGTATGGGCTGCCGGGGCAAGGTGACGATGGGGTGTGGAGCGCACCCGGCGGAGCGAAGGTGGCGTGGTTCAAGGATCCGGATGGGAATGTGCTCTCGATTTCGGAGCATCCGAAAGTGGCATGATGGGTAGAACCCCGGCTTAGAGCGGTTCTCCTGTTCGTGTGAGCCGGATAGAGTATGGGAGTGCCGTTTCATTGGGGAAAACGGCCATAAAACCTGTGGTCTCGCTATACACCTACAGGAGAACCGCTCTAGTCGAACTGCGGGAGACGCTGGAGTTCTTCTTCGGGGACGGGTTCGACTTCGCCGCCGGCCTTCATCCAGGCTCGGAGGCCGCCGTCGATGACGCGGGTCTGGCAGTTTTCCTGGTTCATGAGGTACGCGACGCGGACGCTGGTGGCTTCGCGGATGCAGGAGCAGTAGAGATAGATCTCGCACTCGGGAACCATGAATTCCTTGAGGGCGATGAGCTCTTCCTTGAGGCGATGGGGTTCGACGCGGATGGAGTTCTTAATGCGCTGCATGCCGGGGTCGTAGTAGCCGTGGGAGCGGACGTCGGCGATGATGACGAGGCGATCGGGGCTGGCGGCCTGGAGGCGTTCCTGGAGGGTGGTGGCAGGGACGCGCTCGATGGCGGCGAATTTGCGGGCGCGCAGGGCGAAGATGATCCAGCTGACGCCGTAGCCGCAGACGAGCAGAGCAACGCCGAAGAGGACGGCGTGTCCGACGCGGGCGATTGCGCTTTCGATCTGGTGGATGGCGCCGGAGAAGAGGTAGCCGGCCATGACCCAGGTCGTGGTGTAGAGGATGGCGCCGACGGAGTCGAGGCGGAGAAAGCGCGAGAGACGCATGTTGAGGCTGCCGGCGAGGGGAGCGGCCATGACGCCGAGGCCGGGGATGAAGCGCGCGAAGAGGAGGGCTTTGGGGCCGCGGCGGTAGAAGTAATCGGCCGAGCGGAAGATGCACTGCTCGGGGTTGGTGGTGAGGCGGCAGAGGCCGGCGAGGAGCGACCATCCGGTGTATCGGCCGCCGAGATAGAGGATGGTGTCTCCGGCCATGGCGGCGATCCAGACGCCGGGGAGGAGCGCCATGGGATGGAGGCCGCCACCGTGGGCGGCTGCGCCGGCGGCGAGGAGCATGACGGAGAGCGGCATGGGGAGGCCCAGGCCAGCGAGGAAGACGCCGAGCAGGGTGAAGGTGTATTCGTGCTGCGCGATCACGCCACCCAGACTCATCTTCGTTACGTTCTCCGAGCTACTAAGAGTTTAGATGCTGCCGGTCGGGGTCGGTTCCGGCGTTGGCGGTAAAGGGGAGGCGGAGCGAGGTCTAGAACTCGAGCCTGAGGCCGAACTGGACCTGGCGCTCGCGGGCTTCGCCGATGGAGGACGCTGTGTATGTGCCGAAGGGGCGTGTATTGAGGCCTTCGGCGGCGACGGTTGCGGCGTCCTGGAAGACGAGCGGTGTGATGCCGTTGCTGAGCGTGCCGGCGAGGAAGGCTCGCCGGGTGACGCCGGTGTAGTTGATGTGGTTGGGGAGGTTGAAGACTTCGGTGAAGGCTTCGAGATGGACGGAGTCTCTGAGCTTGATCTCGCGATTGAGGCGGAGGTCGAGGTTAGAGGTGTCGGGCATCCGGAGGACGTTGCGGCCGACGCTGGGGAGGTAGGCGCCGCCGCCGGAGCCGTTGATGCTTTCGTGTCCGCCGGTGAGCCGGGAGCCGCCGAAGATGTCGTAGCTGTAGGGTTTGCCGCTGTGTTCGGAGAAGACGGGGGCGACGAGCCAGCCGTTAAGGGTTCGGGAGATCCACGGACTTTCCGAGCGGACGGAGGGACGCCAGACCGCGCTCGCGACGACTTTGTGCGGGAAGTTGAGCGAGGAGAGTGCCTTGTCGTAGCGGTTGGTGTAGGGGTCGAACTGGGTGTTGGTGCGGGGGACGGCGCCGCTCGATTCGCCGTCGTCGATGGCCTTGGACCAGGTCCAGCTGACCCGCAGATCGAGGTTGCCTCGGCTGCGACGGCGGGCTTCGAGCACCATGGCGTTGTAGCTGCCGTTGACCGATGAGGTGATGTCGGTGACCGGGCCGAAGCTGGTGTTGGCGCGCTGGCTGTAGAAGGGAACGGCGAAGGTGATGCCGTTCTGGACGAAGCGGGATCCGGCGCCGCCCTGGAGCTGGAAGACGCGTGTGTTGGTCGAGGGGAGGACGTTGATGTCGACGGAGCTCGGGAGTTGCCGGTCGAGGTTGAGGAGGTAGGTGGCGCTCCCGGTGATGCCGGCGGCGATGTCCCGTTCCAGGCTGAAGCTGCCTTGCTGAATGGCGGGAAGGCGGAACCGGCGGTCGAAGACCATGGCCGAGGTGGTGCCGGCGACGGCGGCGGGAGGCTGACCGAGGTAGGAGCAGACGTAGCCGAAGCCGTTGGTCGGTACCTGTGGGCAGGCGGCGATGGTCGTCGGGAAGAGGCGGATGCGGGTAGCGGAAGAGGGCTGGGCGGTGTTGATGAGGGCGCTGCGGATGGTGGCTCCGGGGAGGCGGCCGAAGTAGAGACCGTAGGCGATGCGGAGGAGGCCCCGACCTGAGCCGAGCGGTTCCCAGGCGACACTGGCGCGGGGACCGAGGTTGTTGCGGTCCTCGGGGAAGATGCTGGTTGCGCCACGGGAGCCGAAGGTGTGGTCGAGGAGGAAGTTGGGCTGCTGGGGGAAGGGGAGGAGCTCGTACTCGTAGCGGAGGCCGGCGCCGAGGGTGAGGCCTCGTCGAATGCGCCAGCTGTCCTGGACGAAAGCGGCCCACTCTTCGGTGTGGAAGGCGACGCTCTGGCCGCCGAAGCTTTGCGTGTAGGAGCGGTAGCAGAAATAGTGCAGGGCGGCGTTGATGGACGGGCAGCCGCCGCTGCGGGGAGCGTGGACGTCGAAGGTGAAGTCGGTGATCCAGTCGACCAGACCGCCGGCCTTGCCGTTGCCGATGCCGCTGTCGTACTGGAAGGTGCCTTCGCGGTTCGAGAGAGAATCGACGGAGTCGTGGAGAAGGCTGATGTCTGCGCCGGCTTGCAGGAGATGACGGCCGAGGACGAGGGTGACGTTGTCGGCGAGTTCGTACCGATGTTCGTCGGGATAGGCGCGCCGGCCGAGTGAGGCGGGCGTGCCGAAGATGAAGCCTTGCGGTCCGATGGAGATCTCCGGGGCGAAGCCGCCGGGGCCGACCGCGGCTTCCTGGGGGGCGGGTGTCTGGGGCTGCTCGGCCTGGAGATCGCGGGCGTACTGGAGCCGGAGATCGTCTGAGAAGCGGGCGGACCGCGACCAGAGCCAACGCCCGAGGACGGAGTCGATGTGGAGAGAGTTGCTGCCGAGGGAGGATGCACCGCGGCTGACGACGGGGGCTTGCCGGACTCCGGCCGGCGAGCTGGTTCGGGCGCGGTTGTACTGCACGCTGAAGTGGCTTCTGGCGGTTTGTTGCAAGTCGATTTTGGCGAAGTTGACCGTCTGGTTGGCTTGGCGAGGGACGAGGCCGGAGAGGCTGTTCAGGTAGTTGAGGGCGGCGTTGATCTTGCCGGCGGTAACGCCGCGATTGGCTAGAAGGGCGGTTTGGGTTGCGGTGAGATTGTAGAAGCCGGCGTAGGCGGGCGCAGAGACGGCCGGAAAGTTGCGCCGCTGGATGTCGCTCGTACCGAAGAAGAAGATCTTGTCGCGACGGATCGGGCCGCCGAGGCTGAAGCCAAATTGCTGACGGAGGTCGTGCGGCTTGACCATCTGGGTGGAGACGATGCCGCTGGAGTAGCTCGTCGCGACCGAGAACGGGTTGGTGGCGGCGAGAGCGCTGGTGCGCAGGAGGTAGAACACGGAGCCGTGGAGGTCGTTTGAACCGCTCTTGGAGACGGTGGAGATGACGCCGCCGGAGGCGTGACCGTAGAGGGCGGAGTAGTTCTGGCCGCTGACGCGAAACTCTTCGACGGCGGCTTGCGAGAAGGTGTACGACGCGCCGGCGTGGCGTCCGGGACCGGCGCCGGCTTCGAAGCTGCGGTCGGCGGTGTCGCCGGTTTCTCCTTCGGCCTCGTCTTCGGTTTCGGTGCCGCTTTCCGTGCCGGAGCCGCGTGGTGTGGCCCCGTAGCTCTGATCGTCGGTGGCGCCGTCGATGTTGCTGCTGTTTTGCGTGGAAGCGAGGCCGCGGAAGCTGAGGAGGCCGAGGTCGTCGGCGTCCGGGTTCGCCTCGGGGGTGAGAAGCGCGAAGGTCTGCCAGTGGCGTCCGTCGACCGGGAGGCTTTCGATCTCGTGCGCTGTGACGACCGAAGAGGTTGTGGAGCTGCCGCCACCCTCTTCGGGACTGTTGCTGCCTTCGTCTTCCGGGGTGACAGTGACGGCGGTGGTGAAGGCGGAGGGCGGAAGGCGGGAGGTGATTTCGGTGGTTCCGCCGAGTTCGACAGAGGTATGGGGGAGGACGAGACGGCGTAGACCTGAGGCCTCGATCATGAGGACGTAGTCGGCCGCGGGCAGACCGCCGAATAAGAACTCACCCGAGCGGGAGGTTTCGAGTTCGCGATAGAAGCCGGTAGAGCTGTTGCTGATGGCAACCCTCGCGCCGGGAACAACAAGGCCCTGGGCGTCGATGGCGAAGCCGTGAACGGCGCCATCGACGGGGCTTTGGGCCCGTGCGGGTGGGTTGAGGAAGCCGAGAAGCAAGGGGACAGCAAGGTATCGGGCAAAGAATTGAGCAAGGGCTCGCCTGAGCTCTACGGGGAGGCGAGCCCTTGCACGAGAGAATGGATACCGCAGGTCTTCGACCTCCAACCGCATGGCGTCTTCCCGGAACGAGATCGAACTTCGGACCCACGGAGCAGAGAGGTGGAGGTCAGGCGCGACATCCCAGCGGTATCCGGGTGCGGCTCTGATGACCGTTGAGGTGAAGAGAAACGGGAGAACACTCACGGGTCAGGTTCAAGGTAGGATTTTTGCGCTGCGAGGAGAATGCCTCGTTTGGGGGACAGGAGTTGTGGCGCAAAAAGCGAGGGTGGCAGCCGAAGCTACCACCCTGGATTGGAGCAAGTGTGTGGTGGGATTAGAAGAGCAGGCGCAGGGCCAGCTGTATCTGGCGAACCTGGTAGACGTTGTTGGAGTTGGCGGACGTGACGGTGCCGAAGGTGGGCTGGTAGACGAGCGTGGAGGTGGGAGGAGCCGGGCTGGGTGCGGGCGGGGGCACGGTGGTGC
>CAXUIB010000141.1:4363-6108 GCA_964250945.1 uncultured Acidobacteriaceae bacterium | reverse complement strand
ATAGCGAGAACATAGCCCTCATGGCCGTTTTCCTCAATGAAAACGGCACTCCCACGCTCTATCCGACTCACAGGGACAGGAGAACCGCTTAGCACTGCTCTAAACCGTCACCAACCCACTCTGCGCTACCTTCGCAAACTCGGTCATCGTCTCCGCAATATAGTCCAGCATCGGCGGCGTCAGACCGGGGTATACCCCAACCCAGAACACCGAGTTCATTACATAGTCCGTATTCGTCAGATCACCCACGACCCGGTGCTCCCATCCCTCATACGCCGGCTGCCGTAGGAGATTGCCCGCAAAAATCAGCCGCGTTCCGATCTTCTTCGAGTCCAGGTGCCGCGTCATCTGGTCGCGCGAGAACGGCGCCCCATCCTTCACGCCGATCGGAAACCCGAACCAGCTCGGGTCCGCGTTCTCCCCCGCCACCGGCAGCTGCAGCCACTCGCTCAAAGGTTCAAGCGCCTGCTTCAGATAGGCAAAGTTCTCCTTCCGCCGCTCAATAAAGAACGGCAGCTTCGCGATCTGGCTCACGCCCAGCGCCGCCTGCATATCGGTCGCCTTCAGGTTGTAGCCGACATGCGAATAGGTGTACTTGTGGTCGTACCCGCACGGCAGCGTGCCTAATTGCCAGTCGAAACGTTTGCCGCACGTGTTGTCTACGCCAGGCTCGCACCAGCAATCGCGTCCCCAATCCCGAAAGCTGTCGATCAGCACCTGCAACGCCGGCTTATTCGTCAGCACCGCCCCACCCTCACCCATCGTGATGTGGTGCGCCGGGTAAAAACTTACGGTAGCGATATCCCCAAAGGTCCCCACCTTCTGGCCCTTGTACGTCGACCCGAGGGCATCGCAGCAGTCCTCCACCAGCCACAGGTTGTACTGCTTGCAGAACGCCGTAATCGCGTCCAGGTTGAAGACATTGCCGAGCGTGTGCGCGATCATCACCGCCTTGGTCTTCTCGCTCCGCGCCGCTTCGAGCTTCGAAACGTCGATCTCATAGGTCGGCAGCACCACATCCACAAACACCGGCACCAGGCGGTTCTGAAAGATCGGATTGACGGTGGTGGGAAAGCCCGCCGCCACCGTAATCACCTCGTCGCCGGGCTTAAGCTGTCGATCGCCGAGCTTCGGCGAGGTCAGCGCGCTCAGCGCGACCAGGTTCGCGCTCGATCCCGAATTCACCAGCGAAGCCGACCGCACGCCTACAAATCGAGCAAGCTTCTTCTCGAACTCCTTCGCCCACCGCCCGGTCGTGAACCAGGCGTCGAGCGCCGAATCCACCACGGCGGCAATATCGGCGCCATCGATCACCTTGCCCGACACCGGTACCGCCGAGCTCCCCGGCACAAAGTCCTTCTGCGGAAAGGCCTCCGCATAAAACTCCGCGGAAAGCTCAAGAATCTGCTGCCGAAGCTGCTCTGCCTTTTCGGTCATAAGTTAAGTCAGCATATCAAACCGCCCGGCTCCGGAACGCCGTCATAATGCGATACTGAAAACCGTCGTACCGTGACCTCGGAACACGCCGGCCCGGCCCCATCCAGAACCAGGAAAGCGCAGACACAGGACCAAGAATGAAAGCTGTCATCCTCGCCGGCGGTCTCGGCACCCGCATCTCGGAAGAGACCTCGCTTCGCCCCAAGCCCATGGTCGAGATCGGGGGGCGCCCCATCCTCTGGCACATCCTCAAGATCTACTCGCAGCACGGCATCAACGACTTCATCATCTGCTGCGGATACAAGGGG
>CAXUIB010000141.1:0-4353 GCA_964250945.1 uncultured Acidobacteriaceae bacterium | reverse complement strand
TACAAGGGGTACGTCATCAAGGAGTATTTCGCCAACTACTTCCTGCACATGTCCGACGTCACCTTCGACATGCGGGACAACAAGATGGAGGTGCTCGACTCGGTCGCCGAGCCGTGGCGCGTCACCCTGGTCGACACGGGTGACAACTCCGGCACCGGGGGGCGTCTGCGGCGGGTGGCCAAGTACCTCGCCCCGGGGGAGCCGTTCTGTATGACCTACGGCGACGGTGTGGCCGACGTGGACATCAGCGCCTCCATTGCCTTCCACAAGCGGCACAACAAGCTCGTCACGCTCACCAGCGTCCAGCCGGTCGCGCGCTTCGGCGCGTTGGGCCTCAAGGACACCCAGATCTACTCCTTCCAGGAGAAGCCGTCGGACGAGGGTGGATGGATCAACGGCGGCTTCTTCGTCCTCCAGCCGGAGGCGATCTCAGCCGTGACCGAGGACGGCGAGATGTGGGAGCGGGAGCCGATCGAGAAGCTGGTTGCCCGGGGTGAGGTCCACGCGTTCTTCCACCACGGGTTCTGGCAGGCCATTGACACGCTGCGCGATAAGCAGCACCTGGAAGACCTGTGGTCAAAAGAGAAAGCTCCCTGGAAGACCTGGTAGCAGGGGGGTGAGCGGGGGTATCCCCCCAGCTTTTAGCGCAAAGCGGTGGCTGATCCCCGAGTCTGATCCGCAACCGAGGCCCGCGGTCGTGTGCGATCCGCGAAGCTACCCGGACGTGCTATCCTCCGCACATCGCTGCGGACCAGCCTTGGAAGCACAGGTGTCCGGAGCGGTGCGGAGGCTTCTCGGTCCTGTTTGCTGCACGCTGTTTCTGTTTGTCACCCAACAGAGAAAATGGAGCGTCGCCATGAAAGCAGGTGTTCTGGCTCTATCCGTCATCCTGGTGGCAGGGTCTTGGTGCCGCCTGGACGCGCAATCCACTCAGCCCAGCCCATCGACGGTCAGCTCGGCGGCTCAGGCCTCAGCGCCGCCGTTCGTATTCGCGTTTCCACGAGATCTGTACGACCATCCGAGCTACCAGACGGAGTGGTGGTACTTCACGGGAAATGTGGAGTCCAAGCAGGGCGGTCAGTATGGGTTTGAGCTGACGTTTTTCCGCACCTACGCACCGACGGGCGCTCCGACGGGTCAGCCGCAGTACATCCCGATCATCTTTGCGGACCTGGGTGTCAGCGACCTGACCGGGAAGCAGTTCTCCTTCCACAAGGCGCTGGCTCCTGAGGTCAGCCCGCTTGCGAGCATCACAGAGAACCCGTGGACGATTCAGCTGGGAGGATGGACGCTGACCGAACCTGATTCGGTGTCAGGAGTGTTCCGGCTCCAGGCGATGCAGGACGACTTCGGCGTAGACCTGGCGCTGGTGCCGGAAGGTCCGCCGGTCCTCAATGGAGTCAAAGGTTTGTTTGAGCTGGGGGGCCCGGATGGGCAGGGCCCGGAGTTCTACGAGTACTATTCGATTCCGCGATTGAAGGCGACAGGATCGATCGAAGTGAACGGAGAAGCGATCCCCATCACCGGCCTGGCGTGGAACGATCATGAGTTCTTCAATCTCGCGCCGGGTCAAACGTTTCCATCGTGGGACTGGTTCTCGATCCAGCTGAACGATGGATCTTCGATCATGCTGTATGGTTTGCGTCGACCGAACGGCCGATTTGATCCCGCTTCGCGGGGCACGTTTATCGCTGCAGATGGGGCTGTCACTCATCTGAGGCCGGGAGACTTCACGCTGGTACCGGGGGCGACCTGGCCAAGCACGGTGAGCGACGCCAACTATCCGATCGCGTGGACGATCTCGATTCCTCGCTTGCGGATCGAACTGGAGATGTCCACGCCTCTGCTGAATCAGGAGATGGCCGCCGTACCGGGTGGAGGCAGCCCCGCCTACTGGGAGGGTGCATCGCGTTTCGTAGGAACCCGGAATGGGCGCGCCGTGGACGGCAAAGGATATGTTGAGTTGCTTGGATATGCCAAGGTAGTCGAACCGTAGCTGGGGGTGCTCTGTCGTAGATTCCCCGCGGGGAGTGACAACCAAGAAGATAGGGCGTTACAGGGCGGGTTGGGCGTTTTGGCTGCTGTTGTGGCGGACGTCGGCGCCACGGACCCAGAAGATAACGTCCTCGGCGATGTTGGTGGCGTGGTCGCCGACGCGCTCGAGGTTGCGGGAGATGATGAGCGCGTTGAGCGACTGCGGGGTGAGGTCGGGGCGATCTTTGATGAGGTTCGAGAGAGCGTAAAAGGCGTTGTCGTTCATCGTGTCGACCTGGTCGTCAAGTTCGAGGATGGATTGGGCGAGTTCGGCGTCGGCTTCGATAAAGGCCTGGAGGGCTTTGCGGACCATGGCGGAGGCGAGCGAGGCGAGGCGCGGGATGTCGACAGGGAGGTCGACGTTTTCAAAGGCGCCCATCTCCTTGACGCGGACGGCGATGTTGACGGCCTGGTCGCCGACCCGTTCAAGGTCGGCGTTGATGCGGATGACGGAGAGGATAAAGCGAAGATCGACGGCCATGGGCTGCTCCATCGCCAGGAGGTCGAGGGCGAGCTGATCGATCTCGCGTTCGAGGCGGTTGATGGCCGGCTCGGAGCGGAAGACGAGTTCGCAAAGGTTGAGGTCGCGCGTGGTGTAGGCCTCGATGGAGCGCTGAATGGCTTGCTCGGCCATGCCGGCCATCACGAGGAGGCGTTCCTTGAGTTCGTCGAGGCTCTGGTGGAACTTGATGCGGGTGGCCATTGGGGCCTCTTTCAGGGTGGTGAGGAAACAGGGACAGCTAGGGCTGAGTTCTAGCCGAAGCGGCCGGTAATGTAGTCTTCGGTGCGCTTGTCGGTGGGGTTGGTGAAGATTTTGTGGGTGGAGTCGAACTCGATCATTTTGCCGTTGAGAAAGAAGCCGGTGTTTTCGGCGACGCGGGCGGCCTGCTGCATGTTGTGGGTGACGATGACGATGGTGTACTGCGATTTTAGCTGGAAGATGAGGTCTTCGATCTTGGAGGTGGAGACTGGGTCGAGCGCGCTGGCGGGCTCGTCCATCAGCAGGACTTCGGGGTCGACGGCGATGGCGCGGGCGATGCACATGCGCTGCTGCTGACCGCCGGAGAGGCTGGCTCCGGATTTCTTGCGGAGGTCGTCCTTGACCTCGTCCCAGAGGGCTGCTGATTTGAGCGACCGCTCGACGGTTTCGTCGAGGATCTGGCGGTTGCGGAAGCCGTTGAGCTTGAGACCCGAGATGACGTTGTCGTAGATGGACATCGTCGGGAAGGGGTTCGGTCGCTGAAAGACCATGCCGACGCGGCGGCGGATCTCGACGGGAGAGGCCTCGTTGTAGATATCGACGTCGCCCATGCGGACGGCGCCGGTGGCGCGGGCGCCGGGGATGGTCTCGTGCATGCGGTTCAGGCAGCGGACAAAGGTGGATTTGCCGCAGCCGGACGGGCCGATCAGGGCGGTGGCGTGGTTGGCGGGAATCTGGAGGTTGATGTCCTGGAGGGTATGGTTGGTGCCGTACCAGGCGTTGAGATTTTCTACAGCGATGCCGACGCCCATGCTTAGCTTCTTCCTTTAAGTGCGCCGCGCGAGGCGAAGATGCGGACGAGGGTGACGGAAACCATGATGAGGACGATGAGGACGAGCGATCCGGCCCAGGCGAGGCGATGCCACTCGTCGTACGGGGAGACGGCGTAGGTGAAGATCTGGAGCGGGAGTGCGGCGATGGGCTGGTCGAGGACCTGGGCGGGCAGCGTGTGGAGGGGCTCGTTGCGGTGCCAGGACCAAAAAGCATTGCCGAAGGCGGTGAAGAGGAGAGGCGCGGTTTCGCCGGCGACCCGGGCAAAGGCGAGCATGCAGCCGGTGATGATGCCGGGCGACGCTGTGCGGAGCGAGATGGAGAGGGCGGTGCGCCACTTGGGGACGCCAAGGCCGAGGGCGGCTTCGCGGACGCTCATGGGGACCAGCAGGAGCATCTCCTCGGTGGTTCGGGTGATGGTGGGGACCATCATGATGGCCAGGGCGATGCCTCCCGCGAAGGCGGAGAAGTGGTGTTCGCGGATCACGACGAGGGCGTAGACGGAGATGCCCATGACGATGGAGGGGACGCCGTTGAGGACGTCGGCGGTGAAGCGAACGGCGTCGGCCAGCCGTGTGCCGCGGCCGAATTCGGCAAGGTAGATGCCGGCGGCGATACCGATGGGAACGCCCATAAGCGAGGCGAGAAAGAGAATGACGCCCGAGCCGACGATGGAGTTGGCCATGCCTCCGCCCCCCTCGCCGACCGGTGCGGGGATGTTGGTGAAAAAGGCGAGGTTGAGCGAGGATGCGCCTTTGTAGACGAGGTAGAAGAGGATGGCGGCGAGC
>CAXUIB010000140.1:0-6114 GCA_964250945.1 uncultured Acidobacteriaceae bacterium | reverse complement strand
GGTAAAAGCCGAAACCGCCCCCGTCCGCGCCGGCGTTCCACGCCACAAGCATGTGGCGCAGGGAAGGGTCGGTAACGAGCATCCAACCGAACAGCTCGTCGGACCAGAAAGGGCGGCCGCGCGAGTACCACCAGCCGAGCAGAATCGAAGTAAACAGAAAGAAAGCAACAGACCGCGCATCCACACGTCGGCCCAACCCAGGTGCATGCATCCCCGAATACCTCAAACGCAAGCCGGCCGGTTGCGGCGCTGCCTCCCCCCCCAGGACGATTCCTACTTCGCGGCCAACGCAAGCTGCTGTTGATACTCCTCGTACGGCCCCTTATGGTCGGTAATCTGGAAATGCGTCCGTCCACCCTCAAAGTGCCATATGCGAGTACCTGCCTCTTCAATCAGATCCTGGTCGTGCGTCACCAGAAAGACCGTCCCCTCATACTTCTGAATCGCCTGGTTCAGCGCGTTAATCGACTCCAGATCGAGGTGGTTCGTCGGCTCGTCCATCACCAGGACGTTTGGCTTCTGCAGCATGATCTTGCAGAACAAAAGCCGCGCCGCCTCGCCGCCCGAGAGCGCCTCCGTCTTCTTGTTGCCCTCCTCGCCACGAAACAGCATCTGCCCAAGAATGCCGCGGATGTCTTCCTTGGTCGCCTGCGGGTCAAACGTGTGCAGCCACTCGGCGATCGTCGTGCCGTGCGGGATCGACCCTGTGTGGTCCTGCGCGAAGTAGCCGATCTGCACCTCGTGGCCCCACTTCACCGTGCCCGAGTCGATCGAAACGTCGGTCTCCTCGATCCCCGGACCATTCGCCAGCAGAGCCTTCAGCAGCGTGGTCTTGCCCTGTCCGTTGCGCCCCACGAGAACGACCTTGTCGCCGCGCAGCACCGAAGCCGAAAAGTCTCGAATTACATGCTCGACCGAGCCGTCCTTCTGCTCATAACTCTTGTTGACGCGCTCAAACTCAAGCACATGCTTGCCGGAGGGACGCTCCATTTTGAAGTTGATAAACGGCCGCGCGATGTTCGATCGGGCCAGCTCGGAGGTCGCGAGCCGCTCCACCTCCTTCTTGCGCGAGTTCACCTGGCTCGACCGCGTTCCGGCCGAAAACCGGGCGATAAAGTCATTCAATTGCGCAATCTTCTTTTCGCGCTGCTCGTTCTGGCTCTCGATACGCGTGCGAATCGAGGTCTTCTGCAGCACCATGTCGTCGTAGCCGCCGTTGTACGTGATGATCGTCTCGTAGTCGATATCGGCAATATTGGTGCAAATATTGTTCAGAAAGTGGCGATCGTGCGAGATCGTGATCACCGTGCCGCTATACCGCACCAGAAAATCTTCAAGCCAATGAATCGACTCAAGATCGAGATAGTTGGTGGGCTCATCGAGCAGCAGAGCTTGGGGGTTGCCGAACAGCGCCTGCGCCAGCAGCACGCGGACCTTCTGTCCGCCCTGCAGCTCACTCATCGTGCGCTCGTGCAGCTCGTCGGGAATGTCGAGACCCTGCAGCAGCACCGCCGCGTTGGCTTCGGCCTCGTATCCATCCTCATCCCCGACGATGCCTTCAAGCTCCCCCAGCCGCGACCCGTCGTCGTCCGTCATCTCGGGCTTGTTGTAGATCACCTCGCGCTCTTCGAGCGCCGCCCACAGCGCCTTGTTGCCCATGATGACCGTATCGATCACGCGATACGCGTCAAACTCGTACTGGTTCTGCTTCAGCACGCCGATCTTCTTCGGTCGAACGACGTTGCCTTTCTGCGGATCGATCTCGCCCGTAAGGCACTTCATAAAGGTGGATTTGCCGGCGCCGTTCGGCCCGGTCAGGCCGTATCGGCGGCCCGTGGTAAAGGTGACCGAGACATCCTCAAAGAGGAGCTTCTGGCCAAAGCGCATGGTGACGTTGGAAACGGAGATCATGGGGTGTGTTCCTGTGAGGTTCTTGAGATGGGTCGGCGGTACGGTCAGTGCCCGAGCAGCCTGCTTATATGATTCACGATTTCTCGAGTTGACGCTTGAGAAATCCGTCAAACAGCGGAACTGTGAAGGTATTGTCGCCATGCGACGGGCTGTAGATCATGCCCTTGGCGATGAGAGTGCTCCGAAGCGGGCCGATCGCGTTGACCCTGACTCCCATCTTGTCCGCGATGTCGCCGGAGCGCTGCTCCCGTCCTCCGACCGCAAGCATGGCGAACAGGAAATCCTTTTCGCGCTTCGTGAGCCGGTCGAAGCGGACGCGAAAAAAGCTCTCATCCAGCTGCCGAATTGCCCGAATCGTGGCCGCGACAACATCCTCTTCAGTGATCGGGGAGGCCGGAGCGATGTTCCACGCCTCATAGCCCCACTGCTGGAGAAAGTATGGATACCCCTCTGTTCGCTCGAGGATGGCCTGAAGCGCCTCGGGCGTGAAGCTCGCGTCGTGCGCCAGGGCTGGTGCTTGAAGTGCCGAGGCAGCCGCCTCCGGATTAAGCGGACCCAGCGGCGGAAAGGTGAAAAGCCGTTCCGCGTAGGACTTCGACCGTCCCGCCAGAGCGAGAATGAGAGGCAAACCGGCAGCCACCAGGAGCAGCGGCAGGTTGCGCTGGGCTACCTGATGGAGGCCCATGATCAGCGCGCCAAGCTCTCGCTCCGATAGGTACTGCAACTCGTCTATGAGCAGGCAGATGCTGGCCCCGCAGCTTTGCGCAGCTTCGCCCACGGCCACCAGCAGATCCGATAAGTCCGCTTCGAGGTTGCCGCTATCCGCCTGGCCCGGCTCAGGATCGACCCCGAGTTCGATCTCGGCCAGCTCCCCCACCTTAAACTTTGTCTTGAAGCTACCGATGAAGCTGCGAAGTGTCCCGAGAGCTCGCTTCGTCTTGTCGGTGAACTGCCTTCCTGCGTCAAATTTCAGCAGCACCTTTCGCAACGCAGGAACAAGGAGAGCCGGAAGCGTGGAGTCCTCATGGACTTCGATCAGGAGGGTATGGAAGCCTTTCTCGTAGGCCATCTCCCGCACGCGATTGAGCAGAACGGTCTTGCCAACACCACGAAGTCCGACGAAGATCTGCGAGCGGGCAGGGTTGCCGATCCGGACACGGTCAAGCATTACGTCGACGTCGGAGAGGATCTCCTCCCTGCCGGCGAGCTCAGGCGGCTGCGTGCCCGCGCCAGGAGCAAACGGATTGTGGACCTTGTTCATCTCTAGAGAGTTTACCAATGTCTAAGAAAATTCGCTAGACATTGATAAATTTCCTAGACATCGCTGTCTTCTCATCTCCCGGGCAGAGCTGCTGGATCGCCTTGTCCAGACTACGGCCGATTCCGTGCGGCCTCAAACTCGTCTCCCGGCTTCCATCGGATCGATTTCGGCGCCGCTACTGCCTGCCAGCCAAGGTCCAGGCCGAAGCGTGCCAGCTTGGCATCGCCCCGAAAGTCCATATCCGGTGTGTAATTGTCCGAAAAGTTGTGATACCGGCTGTCGTTGTAGTCTTTCTCCTGCGCCACGCCCCAGGCGCGATCGTGCCCCTCAAACAGCGACCCCGTATCGATCGAAAACGCCGGAATCCCGACGCGCGACAGCGAGAAATGGTCCGATCGGTAGTAGGAGCCGGCTTCGGGCCTCGGGTCAGGTACGATCTCCAAGCCGAAGCGCCTAGCCGCCGCCTCGACCACCGGGTAGAAGTTCGTCCGTTGCGCGCCGTTGACGTTGATCTCCTGGGGAATCCCAACCGGCAAGATCATGTCGTAGTTGATGTCGAGCGTTATCTCGCGCGCCGGGAGCGGCGGATGCTGGCCCAGGTACTCGGAGCCAAGCAAACCCTGCTCCTCCGCTGTCACGGACGCGAAGATGATGTCGTGCGGCGGCTGGATGGACATCTCGGACCACGCGCGAGCCTCCTCCAGAAGAATGCCGCAGCCGGTGCCGTTGTCCGCCGCTCCGTTGTACACGTTGTCGCCGGCCATGCCCGGAACAAAGCCGAGGTGATCGTAGTGCGCGGTGTACATCACGGCCTGCTTGCCAGGCTCCCGTCCGGGCAGAATGCCGACCACGTTGGCGGACTCAAACGGCCGCACGGTGCTCTCCACGTGCGCCTTGAAGCGGACGGGAAGCTCGACCGCCTTGAAGCCGTGCTTCCCGGCCGCTGCGATCTCGCGGTCAAGATCAAGATTGCTGGCCGCAAACAGCTTGCGGGCGACCTCCAGCTGAATCCAACTGGCTGCCTCGATCTGCGGTTCCTTGTTGTCGGCCAGGTACGTCTTCTCGGACGTATTCGAGTGCCGCACAACGTCCCACCCATAGCTGGCAAGGTCCGTGCGATGGATGATCAACGCACCCACCGCTCCCATGCGCGCGGCCTGCTCGAACTTGTAGGTCCATCGACCGTAATACGTCAGAGCTTTACCCCCAAAAAACTTCGGGTCCTCCGACGGCGGGTCGCCGACAATGCACAAAATTACCTTGCCTTTCACGTCGGCGCCCGCAAAGTCGTTCCACTGAAACTCAGGAGCCGTCACGCCATAACCGACAAACACGATCGGCGCATCGATGTCCACGCTGGGCGTCAGCGTCCGATTGCTGATCGTGTAGTCCTCGCCGTAGGTGAGCGCGATCGGCGCCCCCGACACGGGCACCAGAGATGCCGTCGTCTTCGCCGGAATGGCATTCATCCCGACAAACCGAATCTGCTGCAGATAGCTTCCGTTGTCTCCGCCCGCCTCCAGCCCATCCAGCGCAAACTGAGTCGCAATGTACCGCGCCGCAAGCTCGCTTCCACGCAACCCAGGTCCGCGCCCCTCCAGCAGATCGTCAGCCAGGAACCGCACGTGAGCGCGAATCTTCTCGGGGTCGATCGACGCCTCGGCAGCCTGCACCGCCACCGGGACGTTTCCCGTCTTCACCTTGGCCGTCGTGCCCGGGCTGGCGGCTCCTGGCATAGAGTCGGCGATCTGCGCGCTCGCCGTAACGGTTGCGCGCGCGAAAGCGATAACGACGAGGTGGAGCTTGGAGTTCAGCAAGATCAACGGGAAGGTCTCCTCTGGAGGAGTGTAGCGTGCGCCTTCTTTCAGTATAGGCGGCCAGCCCAGGTCGGGACGCCCATGGCAGAGGAGCGCCCAGACCCGATCGCTAGCTGTCAAGTTTCAGGAGGTCGTCCATCCGATCTGAACGCGAGAATTTGGTTTTGCGAAGAATCAGTTTGCCCGGAGAGACCGATATTCTGCACCAGAATGCCCGACTGACGGTTTCATAATCGAGAGCAGCTTGCGAAAAGAGTTCTTGAGCAGGGGTTCACGTTGAAGCTGGCGCCAAGTGGGTGCGGCGCTATCGCGAACACGGTCTGGCCCGGGCTGGCGGATCGGAACTCCCGTCCGGTACGCTCGCCGCGCCGAACCGCTCTTGCCTTGTCGGAACGATCGTGGCCCTGCGCCGGCTGCGCTACACCGGCCTGCCGATCGCCCGTGCTCTCGGGCTCAGCCGCGCCACCGTGAGCCGTATCCTGCGCCGCTCCGGTCTCAACCGCCTGCGCTCGCTCGATCCTCCACCACCTGTGGCGCGCTACGAGCACCCCCCGGCGACCTCATCCAAGCGCCTGCCCGGATCGTCAAGCACGGTCATCGCGTCCACGGCGACCGCACCCGCGAGACTCGCGGCGCCGGCTACGATGGTCGCTTCCGCATGCTGCTCAACCAACTCCACCTCAAACATCGCTTCACCAGGCCATACACCCCGCGCACAATGGAAAACCGGGGTCCCCGGCAAGCGACTTTGCTTGCTGGGGTGGAAAGCCGAGCGCTACATCCAGACCGCCCTGCGCGAATGGGCCTACGCCCGCACCTACCAGAAATCAGCCGAACGCACCGCGCAGCTCGAGGCCTGGATCCAGGACTACAACTTCCACCCATGCTAGCCTCAACCTCCAACCGCCAGCTTCCCGCGCCGGGCTGAATAGGAACAACCTCATGAGCCTCCACATCTAGATCTCATATTCTGATCGCAAGACGAGCCATCAAAGATGATGGCGCAGTGATGCTGTTTTGGCCTGTTCGGGGCGGCCCTGAAGAGCAGGACGGCAATCACTCCAAGTTCTTGGTCAGGAGGCCCGATCACGGCTGGTGATCTCGATTTGGTTGTTGTAAGGCATG
>CAXUIB010000139.1:0-6185 GCA_964250945.1 uncultured Acidobacteriaceae bacterium | reverse complement strand
GTGGGCGTGTTGGCGGTGGTGGTTGTGGTTCCGCCGGTTCCTCCGCCATTGGCGAGCACGCTTCCGGAGCCGCATCCCGAGATGCCGATTCCGAAGATGCCGGCCGAGAGCACGAGCAGGAGGAGAGATCCCCAGCTGCGACGGCGCGGCAGGGTGAGCAAGAGCATGGAGGCGAGAGCGACGCCGGAGCCGGCCGCGTAAAAGGGCGTGCGCGGTTTCTGGTTTGCGGCTACAAGGTGGTCCGGCAGCTGTTTGACCGAGCTGACTTTGATCTTGCCGGTGCCGGTCTTCGCTTCGCTGTAATAGGCCGAAAGCGTGAGGGAGCTGGTTCCGTTTGCGCCCGAGGTGATGCTGACCGTACTGGGCGTGAAGAGGTAGCTGCCGGAGAGATAGCTGTCCGTGCTGAGTGAAAGATTGACGGTGCCGGTGAAGCCGTGGAGGGGTGTGATGGTGAACGTGATCGGCGTTCCGTCTGCGCCGGTTCGGGCGGTGGAGGTAGCTGCGCAGGGAGTAAAGGCGAAGTCAGCGGTTGTCGAGGAGACAACGTCCGTCAAGAGGCTGTTCTTCGATCCGAGGTAGGTGGCGTCACCGCTATAGACGGAGGAGATGGTGTGTCCGCCGGAAGAGAGCGCCGAGGTGTTGAGGGTGTAGGTAGCGGATCCGTTGGTGAGGGCTAGGGCTGTGCCGACCGCAACGTTGTCGACGAGGATCTGGACGGTGCCGGTGGGTGCGGGGGCGTTGGTGGCGGTGCCGGCGTTGGCGACGTTGACGGTGAGGGCGAGCGAGCCGGAGGAGATGCCGCAGAGCGGGGCGGTGGTGGAGAGGGTGGTGTTGCTGAGGGCGGTGGGTGAGCCGGCGACGACCGCTACAGGGCTCCAATGGTTGACGAGGTTGAAGGCGTCAACGGATCCCCAGCCGGTGGCCTGGTCGTAGCCGGGGACGGCGGAGAAGCCGATCGAGCCGCCGTTGGGGCAGTTGGGGCTTCCAAGGTAGCAGGCGCTGTTGTTGTTGCCGACGGTGACGTCGTGGAAGATGTTGTTGTAGAAGGTCGAGTTGGCAAGCGCGTAAAGGGTGGGATTTGCGTTGCCGATGCGGCCGCCGGTCTTCTGCTCGACCAGCGCGAGGATGCCGGCGAAGGAGGGTGCGGCGTCGCTGGTGCCGCCGACGACGTTGAGGGTTTCGTCGGTGTTGCGGAAGGTTCCGCCGGTGCAGGAGCCGCCCGAGCAGATCTGGTACGGGTCATGCGATCCGGAGGCGGCCAGCGCAACGTCGGGGGTGTCGCGAGAGCCGTCATTGGGGACGCCGGTGCCGGTCTGCCAACCGGGCTTCGAGAAGTAGGCGCTGGCGCCGCCGCCGCTCGCCCCGAGACCGTAGGTGGCGCTCGAGTCGTTCCACACCATCTCGGGGATATAGGAGAGCGCAGAACCCTGGTAAGCGCCGTCGGTTGCGGCCCAGTAGTTGCCTCCACCCTCGTTGAACTCGGTTCCACCGACACCGGTGACGAAGGGAGAACTGCTGGGGAAGTCGACTGTGAGACCGTCGGCGGCGGTGGTGACGACGGCGTCTGGATTGTCGTCGCAATCGGTCGCGCCGGCGTCGCCCGAGGGACCGACGACGGTTTGCCCCTGGGCGTTGGCCTGTTCGAAGACGGCGTTATAGCTGTTGAGGGTGGAGAGCGAGGCCGACTGTTCACACTGGCCATAGCTGATGCTCAGGATCGGCGCAACATTATTCAGGATCGATTGAGCCAAAGCGACAAAGGCGCCCTGATTGGAGGCGACATAGAGGATGGCCGCGTTGGGTGCGACGGCTCCGGCCCACTCTACGTCGAGGTGAGCTTCGGGAACGTCGCCGGTCGAGACGCCGGGATCTCCGTTGTAGAACCGCACGGTAGGGACGTTCGCAGCCAGGCCAGCGGCGGTGCGGAAGGCGGCTACGTCAGTCAGGCTGATGTCGGTCTGACCCATGACACCGATCGTGATGCCGTTGCCGTTGATGCCGGAGGAGAGCAGCGGGTTGAGGTCGTAGATGGTGTAGAAGTCACCGGGCGCGAGGTAGTGATTGCCGCTGATGGACGAAGTAAAGCGCGCGCTGATGGTGCGGACGCGGGCGCGGGCCTTGGGCTTGAAGTCGTCCAGGCCGCTGATATGGGAGACCAGGCCGGCGATGCTTGCGGGAAGAACGGGGTCGGTGACGTTAGCAATGTGCTGTTCGCCGTTGAGCGAGACGGCGTGGATGCTGGTGCCGAAGGCTGCCTGCACCTGGGCGATGGTGCCCGAGACCGTGATGGCGTTGGCGCTGGGCGCTGTGCCGGTAACCGTAAGCCCTTTGCCTGTGAGCCAGAGGGAGACCTTGGCGAGGTCAGAGGCGGAAATGCCGAACTGTGCGCCGAACTGCTGCGGCGTAAGCCATTTGTGGAAGCTCGGCGAGCTTGGGTTCTGCTGATCGAGCAGAAGCTGCGAGAGAGCCGCCTCCTGCGCGGGGGTGCGATTCAGAAAGAGCGTCACTGCTCCAAGAGTCCTATCGGCCGGGGCAGAGCCGAGATCGGTTGCGCGGCTCAGGCGTGGCGACACCATGTGGGCGACGGGCGTGTCCGCTGCGGCAGAGACGGACCGAATCCGGCTGGGGACGGCGGCGCCGGCGCTCAGGGTAGCGAGGGCAACGAGAACCGAGAGTGCAAGCCCTAAACGGGCTGAGTTGCGCATGGTAGATTCCTGGGTCGGGTCTGGTGTAGGGCGTATCGTCTGTCGTCTGTTCGTCTGTCGTCTGAAGGTTGAGAGCAGGGACTTCGCTTGCTCGACGCGCCGGGGGAGAGGATCTCAGCCGGTCGCTGATAAACAGAGGCAGGCCTGCTGGGGGATAACAATGCAGAGTTAGACCGGGTTCCGATTAAAAAGTTTCGGCACGTTGCAGATTGTTGTCAGAGAGATCGATGGTGCTGTGTTTTGCGACTTTGTTCGGACCTCCCGGGATGTTGGATCGTGGTCAGTTTCTCTGCCGGGCTTCGGATCTCGGTGCGATCGGCTACGCCCAGGCGCCTACTGAACGGTAACCTGGTAGGAGAAGGTGTGGCGTGCGGTGCTGACGCCGTCCGACCCAGCCGCCGTAATGGTGAAGTTCTGCGTTCCCAGCGGGGTTCCAGGATCGGAGGGTGTGGGAGCAGGGGGGTCGTTGCCGGCCGTGCTGACCAGGCCGCAACCGAGCGCGGCGCTGACGCAAGACGACGCGATCAGGGCGAGGAGCAGAGAAGGCAGACGGGATCGGCGGCAAAGGCGGAGCGGAAGGAGGAGGCCGCAGACGAGGGAAAGGGTGATTCCGGCGGCGCCGGGCTGATTGCGGATCGGGGTTCGGCGCCTCGCCTCGGTTTGTGGGGAAGCCGTGACGATGGTGAGCGTGGAGGATCCGGCGCCGGTGACCGAGGCCGGGGAAAAGGAGCAGCTGCTCTCACTATTGGCGGGCGGTGTGCAGCCAAAGGCCACGGTACCGTTGAAGCCGTTGACCAGGCCGATGGTCGTTACGATCTGGGCGGTTTTGCCCTGGCTCAGGGTCAGAGTCGCAGGCGTCATCGCGAGCGAGAAGTCGGTAAGGATGAGCGAAACAGGCAAGGATGTCGCGAGCGCAAAGGTATCGTCGCCGGCATAGGTCGCATAGATATGGTGCGTACCGGCCGCGAGGCCAGTGGTGTTGAACTGCGCAAGCGAAGCCGTGGGGCCGTTTGAAACGAGGGTGGCGGTGCCGAGCGTGACGTAGGCGCCGTTGAAGGTGTCATAGAACGTGACCGTGCCCGTGGGTCCAGGCGTGTTCAGATCTGTGGTGACAACCGTCGCGGTGAAGCTGATATTGATTCCCGCGAGGGCGCTTAGAGGATTTGGGACGCTCGTCGAGAGAGTGACAACGGCGGGAAGAATGGTGGGTGTGACTGCGACGGCGGTCGATGTACTTGGATTCCAGTTCGGGTCGCCGCTGTAGGTCGCGACGATGTTGTGCGTATGGTTCCCTGAGAGGGTTTTGGTCGTCGTTGCCTGGTTGGTTGCTACGGGGGCTGTGGCGAGCAGGACACCGTTGTCGTAGAACGTAACCGAGCCGCCGAAGCTGTAGGCGCCGACGCCGTTGCCTGCGTTCGAGACGGCGGCCGTCAGCACGATAGGCTGTCCGGCCTGCGGCGCCGCGGGCGTCACGGAGACGGTCGTCAGCGTGTTGCCCAAAATGGCTTTGAAGGGGAGGATGACGGGCGTCTGGCACTGGAAGTTGGTGTTGCCGGCGCAGGTGACCGAGATGGTGTAGCCTCCCGGCTTGGGAACGGAGACGACGATGTTGGCAGTGGCGGTGTTGCCGCCAGGGTTGGGGGTGAGCATGGCAACGAAGTCGGCGCCGACCACGCCTTCGACCTCGGCCGAGACGTTGCCGGAGGGTGCGGCGATGGAACCGGGAAGAGCTACCGTGGTGGTGACGGTCGCGGTGGCGCCGTACGGGACGTTGGTGACAGGGGAGATGGTGGCGACGAGGGTGGCATTGACGATCGAGACGGTGACGGTGACCGCGCTTGTGCTGACGCTCGGGCCATAGATCGAGTCGCCGGAGTAGCTCGCTGTCAGGCTGTAAGTGCCGACGGGGAGGTTGCCGGAGGAGAGGGTGGCGTTGCCCGCGCTGTCGACCGTGCCGGTGCCGAGGACCCCCTGGGTGGAGGCGGTAAAGGTGACGACGCCGGTGGGCGCGGCGCCGGGATAGGAGCTGGCGAGGACCTTGGAGGTAAGCGTAACGGCGTTGCCGTACGGGACGGCATAGGTGGAGGATTCGAGCGATGTTGTGGTGCTGACGAGGGAGCCTGTGCGGGGGAGGGCCTTGATCAGCTTGGGGAGGTCGACCAGGCCGAGGCCTGTAGCGGGCTGCCATGTGCCATCGGTGGCGGGGTCAGGCTGGGTGTAGAGGCCCGGTGTGGAACGGAGATCGTAGAGGCGGCGATTGATGTTGCCCTGGCGCGTCCCGGTTTGGGCTACAACGGCGCGGATCGCGTCGGCGAGGCTGGCTGCGGATGTGGCGCCGAGGTCGGGAACGTTGCGTTTGAGGTCGGCGGGAAGTCCCGGGGCGAGCTGCCATGCGGGCCGGGGTTCGGTGATGAGAGTGGAGACACCGGCGAGCGCGGTGACCTCGGGCAAGGCTGCGATGGAAATGGAGCCTGGGGCGGAGGTGGGATCGCAGGCTGCGGAGACGAGGACGGTGATGCCCTGGGCGCTGGCCTGGCGCAGGATGGCTCCGTAGCGGGCAAGGTCGGCGGGGGTGAGCGAGGCGTCGCAGGCGAGGGTGCTGAGAGTGACGACGGAGGACGTATCGCGATCGATGGCGTCGGCCAGCAGAGTGGCGGGATCTGGCTGGGGTAGGCTTGCGATGGAAGCGTAGGTCCGATCGGCCGGCTGTGCGCGCTGGGCCGGAGGGATCTGTGGAGCGGCTTCCAAGATTCGGAGCTGGTGGGCGGGCGCGAGGTCGTCAAGGCCGGAGATCTCGGCGATCCGCGGCGCAAGTCCCGCGGGAACTGTGGGGGCAAACGCGGGTGCGAAGTGAGGCTGGCCGGCGATCTGGAGTCTGCGGAGATGCGCGCGAAAGGCCGTCTCCATCTGGGCGGCCGTGCCGGTCAGGGTCAGGCGAGAGCGCGTCCGAGAGATGCTCCGGACAGCCAGGCCTCCACGTTCGAGCCAGGCTCTCAGTTCATTGAGTTGATCGTCCGTGGGGCCGAACTGCTCGGCAAACTGTTCTGGGGTCAGCCAGCGATGGAAGCTGGGGGAGTCCGGGTCGGTCTGGGCGGCCAGAAGGCGATCGAGCGCGGCCGTTTGCGTGGCGGTGAGGGCGAGGTGAAGCGTGACCTGGAGCGGTTGCGAGCCGGAAAGCGGTCCGGCGTCGTACAGGTTCTCCGAGGAAAGGCTATCGATCGTGCGGGCGTTGATTCCCGAGCGCGGCGAGAGAGCAGGCTCGGCAGCCCGGGCGATTGCGAGGACTCCCAGAGCGAGCAGGAGGAGGCCGAACAGACTTGCGAGATACGGTCGTCCGAGCGTGCCCGGGCGAGTCGACGCGACAGGTCTCCCCGGTTCGGATGTGCGTCCGCAGCTCTGGATCGAACCCATACCGGACGATGCTTACAAACGTGCCGGCTCGAGACAAGGGAACGGACCGCGCCATCGGGGGGAGGGACG
>CAXUIB010000138.1:0-6250 GCA_964250945.1 uncultured Acidobacteriaceae bacterium | reverse complement strand
GAGCAAACTGCCCGGCTCCACCCTGATCCTCCCATCCTTGCGTCGCTCCGGCGAAGCAAACAGGTGCAGCTCCTCCCGCGCCCGCGTCGCCGCCACATAGAACAGCCGCTTCCGCTCCCGCGCCTCACGCCCGCTATACAGCTTCCGAACCCATCGGTTCAACTCCTTCGACTCCTCGCCCTTGCCCCCGATCGGTGCCAGCACCACATGCCCAACCTCCACCTCATCCCAGTCCAGCAGCCTCCCCGATCGATGCGGAGCCGGCCTTTCCATGCCCGGTACCAACACCACATCCCACTCCAGCCCCTTCGCCTTATGAATCGTCAGCAGATCGACCGCATCCGTTGACAAGACAGGATCGGCAAACATCTGGCCCACGCGCCGCTCCACATCCTCGATCCGAACCTGTCCCATATCTCTCTCAAGCTCATACAACAACCGGAGATAGCGCTGCGCATGACGCAACTCTTCCAGGCCGAGAAGGAGGTCGCCACCCATCGACTTCCAGGTCCGTTCAACCAAAGCCGCAAAGCCGATCCTGTGCGCCTGCCTTTCGGCCGCGTCCATCACCCCCCGCACCCGTTCCACCCGCTCTCGGGCGTCCGTCGCCAGCAGCGATCTACGCCTCTCGATCAACTCCCGGACCGTGCACTCCGCAAACTCCGGATCATCGGCGCCGGTGAGCAGATGGATCGCAGAGAGCGACAGACCGCACCAGGGCGCACGCAGGATCGCCAGCCAGGCTACCCGATCAGAAGGATGAAGCAAAGCTCGAGTAATCGCGATCAGATCCAGGACCTCCTGCCGATCCTCTAAAGGTTCTATCTCGACCGCCCGAAACGGAACCGGGCCACCCTCTCCCGCATCACTCCGATCAGCCTTCAACGCAGCGAGGATGTGCGTGAGATCCGCCCTCGCCCGGACCAGAACCGCAATCCGCCAGGGCTCCGTACGACCTCCGGGCAGCGGCTTCGCTCTCCACTCCGTCACGACCCGCCTGATCTCTTCGGCTTCCTCTCTCGCCCTTTGCTGCTTCGCCAACCGAGCTTCGTCCCCCGAAAGATAAGGCAGCGGCCTCGCGTGCCACATCATCCCCCCAGACGTCTCCGATGCCGAGCGCACCGCCGTCGCCCGGACGTACGGCGCCTCGTCCGCATGCTGGACCACTCCCGTCGGAAACATCCGCGCAAAGCCGGCATTGAAATCCTCCACCAGGTGCCGCTGCGATCGAAAATTGGCCGTCAGGTGGACCGCTCCCATCTCCATGCTGCCAAGCCGCCCGTTCAACATCGTCTCGACAAAGCTCTCCACGCGCGCCTGCCGAAACAGGTAAATCGATTGCTTCGGGTCCCCCACAAGGAACGCCGTCCCTCCACTCGCGTCCCAACCCGCCGTCAAAGACGCGAGCATCTGGTACTGAGCGGTCGAGGTATCCTGCATCTCGTCGACCAGCAGGTGGCGAGGCATGCCGTCCCTGTTCCGGTCCCCATCGGATCTGTTGCCGTTGGCTCGCAGCGCCTCCCGTGCAAGCGAAGCCAGTTCAGCAAAGTCGCCCTCTCGCCTCTCCCGGAACACCGACCGCAGCTCCCGGAGCCCCGATCTCAGCACGCGAAACAGCGCCTTCGCCACATCCCACTGATCGTCCGGAAAGCGCGCCAGCGGAAGCGCCGCGATGCCGTGGAGGAGATCCAGCAAATCATCCCGGCCCCGAAGCTGCTCCACCAAATCCTTCAGCCGCTCTTGGTCCTCCGGAGTCGTCTCGAAGTGGATGTGGTTCCTCTTGAAACTCGATCGCCAGTCCTCACCCCGCTTTAGAACCAGCACGTGAACCAGCGCCCGCCAGTGCGCCAGATGCTCCGCCGCGGCCGCCGGACAGGTTCGCAGTTCGCGGCAGATCGCCAAAGGCGACTCGTCCCGGCGAAACCCCGGGCGTTCACTCATCTCCGTCGCCGCGTCCGTCAGATCTCCCAGAAGCCCATCCGGAAACGCCTTCACCACGCGCGAAAGCCATGTGCAAATCGCGAGCTCCAGCGTCCGGTCCAGCCTCGGCCGGACAACCTCCTCGAGGTACGCATCTTCAAGCCGGCTCTCCTCCAACGGAATCAGGTCCTCCCACTGATCTCTCCGCTCCAGCATCTCCGCCAGGAGGCGCGCAACGCCGTCGAGCCGTCCGTCCCGATGCAAAAGCACCCGATAAAGCGCTTCGGTCAACTCCGGATCCGACCCGCCCATCCGCAGCATCGTCCTCCGTGCCGCCTCGGCGTAAAGCGTCTTCGGTTCGGCCGCAGGTGCGAAACCTCCGCCGCGACGCGCCAGAACCGGCATCTTCTCGACAATCTCGCCGCAAAAGCTGTCGATCGTTCTCACGCGAAGCCGCCGCCGGTCCGCCGGCAGACCCCAACCCATCGCTCGGTTCCGTTCAAGTACCGCCTCGGCCAGAGAGCGCGTCGTCCTCTCAAACGAGCTCGCCGACCCGCTCAGCGGAGTCCCCGCCGACGCAGCCTCAAGCTCCTCCAACACACGATCCTCGATCTCCGCCGCCGCCAGGCGTGTGAACGTGATCGCCAGCACGTCTTCCGGCTGAAGTACGCTCGGTTGCGCCAACAACTTCAGGTAACGCTGAATCAGCAAGCCGGTCTTGCCCGATCCCGCCGGAGCTTCTACAATCCAGGACCGGCTCACATCAAGCGCTCGCTCCCGTTCCACCCAATCCGGTGCAGCGTCCTCGGGCGGCCGCGAAACCGGCTCCGGCCGAAGCTCGCCGCCGCGCAAGAACAGATCGCCCCCGTCGATCTGCTCCTGCTCCACCGGCGCCTCAATCGGCTCCCAGAGCAGAGGAAACTGCAGCACCTCAGCCAAGCTCGATCTCTTCTTCACTCTCCTCCAAAATCCCCGCAAGCGCCAGAGCGTTTACCCGGCAAAGCAGCCTCTGAGAACAGTACCGACATGTTCCTGGAAAGCTCTTGGGATTCACTCTCGCGTCTCCTCGGGCATACTGCTCCGCCAACCGTTCCAGCACCGATTCCCAAACGTCCATCTGCGATTGGAGGTCTGCAGCATCGATGGCCTCCGCTTTGGTCAAAGTCCCGGAACTCCCCTGAATCCCATGCAGCTGCATCTCCCCGCCCGCCACAACCCGGCCAAAGGCAACCGCTTCGATCCGCTCTTCCTCGCCCCCGGTCGATCGAGATCGCCGCAACGTCGCGTAAAGCGGCAGCTGCGGTGCATCCATTCGCTCGCCGACCCACCCACGAGGTTTGGACCCACTCAGCCCCGCCTTGTAGTCGATCAGCACCTCTCCCCGCTCGGTCTGATCCACACGGTCGATCCGCAAATTCAGCCGGAGCGGACCTACACAGACATCCTCCATCTTCTCCTCCCTCAACTTCACGCGGAACGGCAGCGCCCGGTCAAGCTCGACCTCCTCCAACCACCTCCCGACGAGCTTCTTGAATCGAGCCCCCACCATCTCCATATAAGCTGAGTCCCAGGGCGTCTCCGCGCTTCGGGCAAACTCCACCAGAGCTCCCCTCACAGCTCGCCCAACCGCCTCTTGACGCTCCGCCGCATCCATCGACCGGAGCGCATCTTGCGTCTGAACCTCGCCCCAAAACAGCTCCAACGCGCGATGAATCGCATTTCCGCGCTCCATCGCATCCATGCCTAACTCCAACGTGCGCAACCCATGCGCCTCGAGACGACCCTCGGCAAACGCCTGAAATCCACAAGCGGCCTGGAACTCCAGCAATCGCGCCCCGCCACTCACCACCCGATCCGGCAACGATCGGACCTGCTCCACATCCTCAATCCACTCGGTCGCGATCGCAGGCGCAACCGCCCCATCCAGATGGACAGAAGCAATCTCGCCGATCTCTGTCTCTTCAACCCCCAGCAACTCCAGGAACAGGCCCGCGGCCTTCTGCTGACCGTCCTTCCAATGCTTGGAGTAGCTGCACACCAGAATCTCCCCACTCTCGACGATCCGCCTGGTCATCTCTCGTGCAGCATCACGGTCGTTCTCAACATCCGCCCCAGGCATCTTGAACTCGCGTTGCAAAGCGACAGGCAACAATGGATCAGGGGCAGATCTCTCCGGCCATACCCGATCTCCCCCCCGCAGAAACCAGACCGCGTCGAACCCCTCGCACAGAGCATCTTTCGGAGCAATTACCTGCACCGGAGATCCCCGAGCTTCCTCTACCGCAACAACAAACGTCCGCTCCGCAATCCGCTCCAGGTTCTCGATCGCATCTCGGAAACCCACCTTTCTCGACCAGACCAGATCCAGGCTAGCCAGGGCGTCGAGCGCCTCTTCCCACCGCTGCAGCATCTGCGATCCCGCCTCTCCCAGCCGGTTCTCCTCGCACCATCGCGCAGCTCCGAGAAACTCCGCTATCCTTTGCGCCCAGTCGCCGTACCGCTTCTCCCCGCGCAGGCCGCTCGCCGCCCGGTTCATCTCGCGCAACGCCATACAGAGCTCAGGCAAGCGATCTCGGCGCTTCGATCGGTCCACCGCCCGCGTCAGATCTTCAAGGGACATCTCCGGCCGAAGCCGCATCTGCTGCCGCAACTCCCGCGCATCGAACTGAGCCCGTGCCGCTCGTTCCTGTTCCCCTCCAAAGCTGCCTAGAACGAGCATCTGCCCAATCTGGCCGACATCGATCGGCCGCGCCGCCCAGCCCAGCAAAGAAAGCGCAATCCGGACCATCGCGATCTCCCCAAGCCGCACCCCCTGCGAGATCTCCCAGGGCTCCGTACCCGGCTCGGCGCCGACATGGCAAAGCTCCGGCGAGATCGCCTCCCGGAAAACTCGATCGATCTCCGTCCGCTCCTCCTCCAGGTGCGGAACCACGATCGCCACGCGTGCCCCGGGCCGCTCGTCCAGCAAAGCTCGCACCCACCGTGCACACCCGCGCACCTCCTCCCCTTCGTCTTCCGCACGGACCAAAACTCGCCGCTCTGAAGGCGCCCCCCGCGTAGTCTGCTCGATGACGGGGACGCCAACCTGCTTCAAAACCTGCACCAAAGCAGATCCGGCAGGCGTCAGGTGTTCCGATCCAACAAGAAACAGCCCCACCCTCGGCCATCCCGACCACCGCGCACCTCCGCGCCTGACCACCTCGCACAGCACGCTTTCGAGCCGAGCTCGACCGGCCCAGCCCTCCTCCTTGCAGCGTCGCTCAAAGATCTCAAACCAGCGCAGGAAAACCGGAGCATCTCCGTCCGTCGCGAGCCCCTGTAGCCGGTGTCCCGCACCCCACGCCCAAACTCGTCGCGCAGCCTCACCGGCCAGCCTCGCCCAATCCTTCCGCGTCTCCGATGCACTCGCCTGCAGATCCGGGTCGGGATCGGCGTCCACAATCTCTCGCCAGAGAACGTCCTCCTGCGCCTCGTTCAGCACAACCAGGCGAGTTTCCCCCTCCACCACCAGACCATGCCATATCTGCTCGATCCACGATCTCCAACTCAGGATCGGCGCGGACCTCCACGGGCGGAGATCGGCCATGGCGCGTCGCTCGTCATCCCACGCCCGCCGAAGATTGCGCCCAATCCGCTCGTTTCCAGCAACAACATCCCAGCCCTCTTCCAGGGCGTCGCGCAGATCGGTAGAACGCGCTCCCTCACGCACGGTGACGCTGGGCGACAGAATCGTCTTCGCCATATCTTCCCTTATACACAGGTGCGAGGAGGATATTCAGCCCCGATCGTTTCAGCCCCGATCGTTGTAGACCCGTGCCCCCCCTTGGGGAAGCATCAGACCGGCGTATCCGCGAGCTTCTCCCCCTCCGGCCTGGCCCCTCGCCAGAGCAGAACGCTCATCACCCAGAGCACAACCGCGGCTCCCAGAGGAATCAGCAACGCCCGTCCCAGCGATCCGCTTCTCGTCGAGATCCAACCCATCAGCGGTGGCAGACCCGCCGCTCCCAGCCCGGACACCGCCAGGATCAGCCCCGCCTCCCTGGACTTCGGCTTCCTCCCCATCACAAGGGCAAACGTAGCCGGAAAAAACGGAGCCAGACTCAGCCCCAAAAGCACCGTACACACCGCGATCGAGCCGGCCGTGTGCGACCGGTACAGCCCCACAATCAACACCGCAACCAGACCAAGACTCGACCTCAACACTCCCCGCTCTGAGAACCGCAGCAAAAGCACCGACGATCCCGCCCTTCCCACAGTCAGCGCCATCCACAGCAGCAGCGTCGTATACTCGCTCGCCAGCAAAGTTCGGCTCCCGTACCGGAGTGCATAC
>CAXUIB010000137.1:0-6296 GCA_964250945.1 uncultured Acidobacteriaceae bacterium | reverse complement strand
AGGTGTCGGGTTCGGGCCAGGCGCAGGGGGCGATCCAGGCGGATCAGGCGGCGATTCAGGCGGCAAAGGTGAATGTGGGGTATACGCGGATCACGTCGCCGATCGACGGTGTGGTGGGTCTTCGGCAGGTGGATCCGGGCAACATTGTGCATGCGGCCGATACGACGGCACTAATGGTGGTGACGCAGCTGCAGCCGATCACGGTGATTTTTACTTTGCCGGAGGATCAGCTGCCGCCGGTGCTGGAGCTGACGCGCGCCGGCCACAGGCTGGTGGTCGAGGCGTACGACCGGTCGGAGACGACGAAGTTGGCGACGGGCGCGCTTCTGACGGTGGATAACCAGATCGACACGACGACGGGAACGGTCAAGGCGAAAGCTGTGTTTGACAACAAGGACGGAGCTCTGTTTCCGAACCAGTTTGTAAACGTCCGGTTGATCCTGCAGCAGAGGCCGGGGGCGCTGGTGGTTCCGGCGGCGGCGATCCAGACGGGGACGCAGGGGAGCTTTGTGTATGTGGTGCGTCCGGGGCAGCCGCCGGCGGGCAAGCGTGCGAACGGAGCGGGGTCCGGGAGTGCGTCGGGGACGAGTGCGACGACGACCAACGCGGCTGGGAGTGGAGCGGCGACGACTGGGGGCGGACATGGCAATGGGGCTGGCAACGGGCCTGCGTTCTATGTGGATGCGCAGCCGGTAAAGGTGGACATCACGGAAGGTTCGCAGGTGATTCTGGCGAGCGGCGTGAAGGCAGGGGACGAAGTTGTGGTGGATGGGCAGGAGAAGCTGCGGGATGGGAGCCGGGTGGTTCCGCGGCCGGGCACGCCTCCGACGGGCAGTCCTGTGATTGGGACGGCGGGTACGGTTCGGACGGGGCAGACCGGTACGGGTGCTGGTGCGACGACGGCTCCTGCGCTGGCGCCTCGGGGCAAGCGGGTTCCGGGTGCGGGCGCGCCGGGGACGTTCAACGGGGAGCGGATTAATCCGGACACACGGCGGCCGGGACAGACGTACAGCCTGGATGAGCCGGGGCCGAATGGGAGCTACGGACCCGAGACTTCAGGTCAGGGTTCAGGTCAGGGTTCAAGTCAGCCGAGCCGCCCCGGAGCGCCGCAGCCTCCGTCGGCATCGCCGCCGCCGCCGCGGAGAAGACAACCTTGAGTCCGTCGCGGCCGTTTATTCTGCGACCGGTGGCCACCGCTCTTTTGATGGTGGCCATTTTGCTTGCCGGCGCGGTGGCGTACCAACAGCTGCCGGTGTCGGCGCTGCCGCAGGTGGATTACCCGACGATCCAGACGATGACGTTTTACCCTGGGGCGAGCCCGGAGGTGATGGCGAGCTCGGTGACGGCGCCGCTGGAGCGGCAGTTTGGGCAGATTCCTGGGTTGAGCCAGATGACGTCGACGAGCTCGGGCGGCGGCAGCATCATTACGCTGCAGTTCAACCTGAATGAGTCGATCGACATTGCACAGCAGGATGTGCAGGCGGCGATCAACGCGGCGACGAGCTACTTGCCGAAGGATCTGCCGAATCCGCCGGTGTACAGCAAGGTGAATCCGGCGGATGCGCCGATCCTGACCTTGGCGATGACGAGCGATACGCTGCCGCTGACAAAGGTGGAGGATCTGGCGGACACGCAGATTGCGCAGAAGATTTCGCAGCTTTCGGGCGTGGGTTTGGTCTCGATCAACGGCGGGCAGAAGCCGGCGGTGCGGGTTCAGGCGAATCCGACGACGATGGCGAACTACGGTTTGAGCCTGGAGGATATGCGGACGGCGCTGGGGACCGCGAACGTCGACCAGGCGAAGGGAAACCTGAACGGCCGGCAGCAGGCGTACACCATCGGGGATAACGACCAGCTGCTGTCGAGCGACGACTATAACAAGGTGATTATTGCGTACCGCAACGGGTCTCCGGTGCGTTTGATCGATGTCGCGGATGCTGTGGATTCGGCGGAGAACCTGTATCAGGCGGCGTGGATGGGGATTGCGGCCGAGCCTGCGACCAAGTCCGAGCCCGCGCGCGATGCGGTCTTGAAGCCGGCCGTGATCATCAATATCCAACGGCAGCCGGGCGCGAACATTATCGGCGTGGTGGATAAGGTGCAGAAGCTCTTGCCGCAGCTGCGCGCTTCGCTTCCCGCCAATGTTGGGCTGGTCGTGCTGACGGACCGGACGAATACGATTCGGGCGTCGGTGAAGGATGTGCAGTTTGAGTTGATGCTCACTATTGCTCTGGTCGTGATGGTGATTTTTCTGTTCCTGCGGTCGTTTCGGGCGACGCTGATTCCGGCGGTGGCGGTGCCGCTCTCGATCGTCGGGACGTTTGGCGTGATGTATTTGCTGGGCTACAGTCTGAACAATCTGAGCCTGATGGCGCTGACGATTTCGACGGGATTTGTGGTCGATGACGCGATCGTGATGATCGAGAATATCGACCGGTATCTCGAGATGGGCGATTCGCCGCTCGATGCGGCGCTCAAGGGTTCAGACCAGATCGGATTTACGATCCTGTCGCTTACGGTTTCGCTGATTGCGGTGTTGATTCCGCTCCTGTTTATGGGCGACATTGTAGGCCGGCTGTTTCGCGAGTTTGCGGTGACCCTGGCGGTGACAATCCTGGTGTCGGCGGTGGTTTCGTTGACCTTGACGCCGATGATGGCAGCGAAGCTGTTGCGGCACACGCCCGCGAGCAAGCAGAATGCGTTTTATCGCAAGAGCGAAGAGTTTTTCAATGCGGTGACGGCGAGCTATGGGCGTGGTGTGAAGTGGGTGCTGGCGCACCAGGCGCCGACGCTCCTGGTGACGGCGGCTACGTTTGTCTTGACCGTTTACCTGTACATCATTGTGCCGAAGGGCTTCTTTCCGGTGCAGGACACGGGCGTTCTGTTGGGGATCACGGAGGCGCCGCAGACGGTGAGCTTCGGGACGATGACGGAGCGGCAGCAGGAGCTGGCGCGCGCGATCTTGAGCGATCCGGATGTGGAGAGCGTGTCGTCGTTTATCGGCGTCGATGGAACGAACATGACGATGAACAGCGGCCGCATCCAGATCAACCTGAGGGATCGCGAGACGCGCAAGGCGACGGCGGCGGATGTGGTGCAGAGATTGACGGCGAAGGTTGGGCAGGTGGCCGGGATCAAGTGTTATCTGCAGCCGCTGCAGGACTTGACGGTTGAGGACAGGGTGAGCCGGACGCAGTATCAGTACTCGATCGAGGACGCGAATACGGACGAGCTGGCGTACTGGACCGACAAGATGGTGACGAAGCTGCAGACGATTCCGATCTTGACGGATGTGGCGAGCGACCAGCAGCTGGACGGGCTCGAAGCCAATCTGATTATTGATCGGGATACGGCGTCGCGGCTGGGCGTGACGCCGCAGAACATCGACGACACGCTGGACGATGCGTTTGGGCAGCGGCAGGTGTCGACGATCTTTACGCAGCTGAATCAATACCACGTTGTGCTGGAAGTGGCGCCGAAGTTTCAGCGCAATCCGACGTCGCTTGACAACATTTACGTGAAGAGTTCGAACGGTACGCAAGTGCCGCTGTCGACGTTTACGCGCTTTGATCCGAAGCAGACGGCCTTGGCGATCAATCACCAGGGCCAGTTCCCAGCGGTGACGATCTCGTTCAATATCGCTCCCGGTAAGTCGATCGGCGACGCCGTGAGTGCGATCAACAAGGCGAAGGCGGAGCTGAATCCGCCGCCCAGTGTTGCCGCGGAGTTTCAGGGGACGGCAAAGGCGTTTGAGGCTTCGCTGTCGAACGAGCCGATCCTGATCCTGGCGGCGGTGATCGTGGTGTACATCGTCCTGGGCGTGTTGTATGAGAGCTATATTCATCCGATCACGATCTTGTCGACGCTGCCTTCGGCGGGTGTCGGCGCGATCCTGGCCTTGTTGATCTTTCATGTGAACCTGAGCGTGATTGCGCTGATCGGCATCATCCTGCTGATCGGCATTGTGAAGAAGAACGCGATCATGATGATCGATTTTGCGTTGGAGGCCGAGCGCGAAAAGGAGATGGCGCCGGAGGAGGCGATCTATCAGGCGTGTCTCCTGCGGTTTCGGCCGATCATGATGACGACCATGGCGGCGTTGCTGGGCGGAGTTCCGCTGGCTTTGGGGACGGGGACGGGGAGCGAACTGCGGCGGCCGCTGGGGATCACGATCGTGGGCGGCTTGATTGTGTCGCAGATCTTGACGTTGTTTACGACGCCGGTGGTGTATCTCTTCTTTGACCGGATTGGGCGCAAGTACTTCCATACGGCGGAGGCGGATGCGGAGCTGCGGGAGCATGAGCACGCGGTGAGTGCGGACTGATGGCGTACGAAGCCGGCAATCCGGACATGCTGGAGGCGGAGCGGAGCGCGGAGAATCGGCCGCCGCAACCTATGTCGGTGAACTTTTCCGCGCCGTTCATCAACCGTCCGGTGGCGACATTTCTCCTGTCGATTGCGATCATTCTGGCCGGTTGCGTGGGTTATAAGCTGCTCCCCGTCGCGAGTCTGCCGCAGGTCGAGTACCCGGTCATCTCGGTCGGCGCGGGTTTGCCGGGCGCGGATCCGGAGACGATGGCCTCCGCTGTGGCGACGCCGCTCGAACGCCAGTTTGCGAAGATTGCGGGTATCAATGAGATGACGTCGTCGTCCTCGACCGGGACGGCGTCGATCACGATGCAATTCGACCTGAGCCGCAGCGTCGACGGAGCGGCGCGCGATGTTCAGGCGGCGATTAACGCGGCGCGCAGTCAGCTGCCGGCCAATCTGCCGAGCAATCCGACGTACCGCAAGATCAATCCGGCCGATGCTCCGATCCTGATCCTCGCGCTCACCTCCGACCAGCTGGCGATCCCGCAGATCTACGACGCGTGCGACAGCATCCTTGCGCAAAAGATCGCGCAGGTGCAGGGGGTCGGCCAGACGTTCTGCGGCGGAAGCGCGAAGCCGGCCGTGCGGGTGGAGGCGAACCCGACGCTGCTGGCGGGGTACGGCATCGGTCTGGAGGAGCTGCGGGCGGCGATCGGGAGCGTCAATGTCAATCAGCCGAAGGGGTACTTGCAGGGCGATGGGCAGCGCTGGAGCGTGGGTGCGACGGACCAGATCTTTGGAGCTGCGGCGTATGCGCCTTTGATTGTCGCGACGAATCGCGGTCCGGTGAGCTCGGCCGTGGCGAGTTCGGGGCTGCCGTCTTCGGTGGCGAGCGCGGTCTCGACGAGTTCGACGACGAGCGCGAATGGAAGTGGGAGCACGGGGGGCGCGGGGAGCGCTTCAGGGTCGACGGGGAGCTCGGGATCGGCCAGCGGCGTGGCAACGTCCGCACCTCTCTCCGGTCCAGGATTGAATGCGCCTGCCACCGGCATCGGCGCCACGTACGGTGTCGTGCGGATACGCGATGTGGCGCAGGTGGTGGATGGAGTGGAGGACATCCACACCGGCGGTCTGTTCAACGGGAAACCGGCGATTCTGGTGATTGTCTTCAAGAGTCCGAGCGCGAATGTGATCAGTACGGTGGACAACGTCCTCAAGATGCTGCCGACGCTCGAGGCGTCGATTCCGCCGACGATCAAGGTGAGTGTGGCGCTGGACCGGACGACGACGATCCGGGCGAGCGTGAAGGACGTGACGCGGACGCTTGTGCTATCGATCCTGCTCGTGATTCTGGTGGTGTTTTTGTTTTTGCGGGAGTTTCGGTCGACGCTGATCCCGAGCGTCTCAGTGCCGCTGAGTCTCTTGGGGACGTTTGGCGTGATGTACGTGCTGGGATACTCGTTGGACAATTTGAGCCTGATGGCGCTGACGATCTCGACCGGGTTTGTGGTGGATGACGCGATTGTCGTGATCGAGAACATCAGCCGGCATCTGGAGAACGGCAAGACGCCCTACCAGGCGGCGATGATCGGGTCGCAGGAGATTGGATTTACGGTGCTCTCGATGTCGACGTCGCTGGTGGCGGTCTTTATACCGATTTTGCTGATGGGTGGGATTGTTGGGCGTTTGTTTCGGGAGTTTGCGGTGACGTTGTCGGTGGCCATCGGGGTGTCGCTGGTGGTGAGCCTGACGACGACGCCGATGCTGAGCGCCAAGTTTCTGAAGGAGCATTCGGCCAACCGGCATGGGTGGTTTTATCGGTTGGGCGAGCGTGGATTGGGGTGGCTGACGGCGGAGTATGAGCGCGGTCTGCGGTGGGTACTGCGGCACCAGCCGTTGATGCTCCTGGTTACGGTGCTGACGTTCTTTCTGACTGTGTATTTGTACGTACTGGTGCCGAAGGGGTTCTTTCCGCAGCAGGATAC
>CAXUIB010000136.1:904-6361 GCA_964250945.1 uncultured Acidobacteriaceae bacterium | reverse complement strand
TTTGCCCGGCGGGCGTTCGACTCGGCTCGGGCGGGCCTCTACGCGGGCCTCATCACCCTGTCGAGCTTCGGCATCTTCATCTTCTCGCGGATCAACATCCCCGACGCCATGGTTTGCCTGTGGCTCACGCTGGCCGTCTTCTGCTACTGGCGAGCGACCGAGCAGCCCCGGCCGAGCCGCCTGGTCTGCGCGGGCTTTGCCCTCGCCTGCGCCCTGGGGGTGCTGACCAAGGGCCTGATCGGCTTGGTCTTCCCGGTCGGCATCGTCGTCGCGCACCTCTTCCTCACCGAGGGCCCGCGCGCCACGCTTGCCGGCCTGCGCTATCTGCGCCCGGCCCTCGGGGTCGCTGTCTTCCTGCTCGTGGCCGCGCCGTGGCACATCCTGGCCGGGCTCGCCAACCCGACCGCGGGACACCCCGGCGCCCTCTCCTTTACAAACGGCCACTGGCACGTTCCCACCCCTACGGACGGCAACGTCCACGGCTGGTTCTGGTTTTATTTTGTGAACGAGCACCTGCTCCGGTACCTGAATCTGCGTGTCCCGCGCGACTACGACACCGTTCCGCTCGCTCTGTTCTGGGGCCTCTTGCTGGTGTGGCTGATGCCGTGGAGCGCCTTTCTCTTCCCTGCGCTCGGTCGTGTGCCCTGGCTTGCTCCGCTCGGGCGCAGGCGGCTGGACGCGGCTGGGAGCACTCGCCTGTTGCTTGGTCTTTGGGCAGCGATCCCGATGGTGTTCTTTTCCTTCTCCACGCGGCAGGAGTACTACGTTCTTCCCGCGCTTCCGGCGCTGATCCTCTTGCTCGCAGGATGGCTCGCCGAAGAGGCGGACGAGGCGGCGACGTTTGTCGTGCCGGCCTCGCGGGTTCGCGCGGGGCAGAGGATCTCGGTGGTGCTGCTTGTGCTGGGGTCCGTGGCGGCGCTCGCCTGCGGCTTGTTCGTCCTCCATGCCCGACCGCCGGGGCCGAACACCGATCTCGCCAGCCTCCTGAAGCAGAACCCGGGCGAGTATGCGCTCTCGTTCGGCCACTTCCTGGACCTGAACGCGCAGGCGATGGGGGCGTTTCGTACACCTCTGATCGTGACTGCGGTGTCGGTGTTTGCGGGGGCGCTGGGGAGCTGGTGGGCGCGCCATCACTACCGCCCTCACGCCGGAACGCTGGCGCTGGCGGCCGGCAGCTTCGGATTTCTTCTGGCGGCGCACCTTGGGCTGCAGACGTTTGCTCCCGTGCTCAGCTCCGCGCAGCTGGCGGAGGCGATGCGGTTGCAGTTGAAGCCGCGCGATCTCCTTGTGATCAACGGGGAGTACGAGGCCGGAAGCACGCTGGGGTTTTATCTCCGGCGGAATGACGTGCACATCCTGAACGGCCGATCGTCCAATCTCTGGTACGGCTCCTTTTTTCCGGATGCTCCGCCGATCTTTGAGACGAATACGACGCTGGGGCTCGACTGGACGGGACCGCGCCGGGTGTTCTTGTGGACGGAGCCGGACCACGTGCCGCCTCTCTCGGGACCATCGTTCCTGGTCGCGGCGAGCGGAGGGAAGGAGATTCTGTCCAATCAGCCGAATCCTTAGAGCGGTTCTCTTTCCGCGGAGATCTTCGAGATGCGGCCGTTGCGGAGGCGGAAGTGCTCGCCGCGCCAGACGACGGTGTCGTCGGCGTAGCTCCAGAGCCAGAAGAAGAGGCCCAAGCAGTCGCGTACGGGAAGGAGCCAGAGGTCGCGGAGGACTTGGGCGTCGTGCAGCAGACCTACGCCGACGGAGAGAGCCACGGCGACGCGGGCGAAGACGACCAGGCTGAGCAGAGAGAAGCTCCAGAGTGCGAAGCCGCTCGCGAGGCAGAGGGCGAGTGCCCAGGGCAGGCAGTAGGTGACGCCGAGGCCGAGGTAGCCCCAGCGGCGGGAGTCTCGGGTGGAGCGGGCCCAGCGCAGCTGGTGGTCGAAGAAGGCGGAGAAGCTGTAGGCGGGGACGGCGGTTTCGACGATTTCGGCGCAGAGCTCGACGCGGTAGCCGGCGCGCGCGATGCGGGCGCCCAGTTCGAAGTCGTCGGCCAGGCACTCGAGCACGGCTTCGAAGCCGCCGGCCTTGGTGAGGGCCGAGCGCCGCATGGCCAGGGTCGATCCGAGGCCGAAGCGGATGCCGCGTTCGAGCATGCGCGCGGTGAGGACGCCGGGCATGAAGTCGGTCGCGATACCGAGCGCTTCGAGCTTCGACCAGAGGTTGGCGGCAGACGCGGTCCGGCCACGGTAGGGTGCGGTGACCATGCCGACCTCCGCGTCCTGGAAGGGGGCCACGACGGCTTGGAGGTAGCGGGGCGAGACGCGGATGTCGCTGTCGTTGACGACGACGAATGGAGCTCGGGCGACGCGGGACATCTGCACGAGATTGCTGACTTTGCCGGAGGCGCCGAGCCGTTCTGGGCATTCCACGATCTGGAGGTCTGCGTCGGGGAAGTCGGATCGGAGCTGGGCTACCACGGCGACGGCGGGGTCGTCGATGCGGGTGACTCCGCAGACGATCTGGATGTGTCCGGCGTAGACCTGCCGGCAGTGGCCGGCGAGAGCTTCGTAGAGTCCGGGCTCGGCTTCTTTGAGCGGCTTGAGGAGCGTCACGTCGGGAGCGAAGCTTTCGGGCTCTGGCCGTCGCCGATAGATGTGGAGGGCAAACGCGCGCGCTCCGAGTAACGAGAGTGCGGAGTAGGCAAGGCCGGCCAGGGTCAGCAAGAGGAGCAGAGCTTCGACGACGGCGGCCATCCGGTCAGTCTACCCGGCGCCGACTCGCAGGCTGATTGAGGCCTGCGAACTTGGCTGGGAGCAAGCCTACTCGTACCGCAGGGCTTCGATGGGGTTCAGGTTGGCTGCCTTCCAGGCGGGGTAGATGCCGAAGATGAGGCCGATGGCGCAGGAGCTTCCGAAGGCGACGAGGATCCACATCAACGACACCGCCGACGGCAAGAGGAGGGTGAGGCCGATGGCGACCGCGCTGCCGATGAGGATGCCGATGATGCCGCCAACGGCGCACAGTGTGATTGCCTCGAGCGTGAATTGGGTGAGGATGCGCTGCTTGGTGGCGCCGATGGCTTTGCGGATGCCGATCTCGCGGGTTCGCTCGGTGACGCTGACGAGCATGATGTTCATGACGCCGACGCCGCCGACGAGCAGGGCCACGCTCGAGAGCGAGAAGAGCAGGAGGAAGAGGCCGCCGGTGATGTTTTCCCAGAGGCGGGTGAGCGAGTCGGTTCCGAAGATGGCGAAGTTGTCGTCGGCTGCGTTGGCGACCTTGCGGCGGCGGCGGAGGAGCTCCCGGATCTCGTCTTCGACGACCGGGCGGTTCTTGGGATCGTCGTACTTGAGGGTGATCCAGTAGTCGAGCTGCTCGGGATGGATCTGGTGGAAGGTCGTGATGGGGAAGAAGGCTTTGTTGTCCTGGGGGTTTTTTCCGCCGCCGAACGCCTGCTTCTGCTTGTCGAGAACGCCGACGACGGTGAAGACCATTCCGCCGACGGCGACTTCCTTGCCGATGGCTGCGCTCGCGCCTCCGAAGAGCTCGTTGGCGGTGTCTGAACCGAGGACGGCGACACGGGCCGCACGCTCCTGATCGCCCTCGTTGAAGAAGCGGCCCTCGACGAGGTCGAGTTCGCTGACGTCCTTGGCGGCCGCGGTATCGCCCTCAAGGATGGTGCTCTGCATCTTCTTGGATCCGGCTTTGATGGAGGTGTTGCCTGCGCGTCCGGGAGCTCCGTTGTCGACGTACTGGAGGACTGGCGAGACGGCGACGACGTGCGGCAGGGTACGGATGGCCATGGCGTCGTCGTAGGTGAGTTGCTTGCGGGTGAGCATCTCGGTGGTGGGCCGCTGGCCGAAGACGGGGAAGCGGAAGACGAAGAGGACGTCGGACCCGAGCGATTGCACCAGGTTGGAGACGCTGCTGTTGAGGCCGTTGACGACGGACGAGATGACGATGACGGTCATGACGCCGATGACGATGCCGAGGATGGTGAGGCCGCTGCGGAGCTTGTTGGTCCGGAGCGTGTCGAGCGCCATCCGGACTGTTTCTTTGGTGTCGGCGATCTGCATGGGGAATGCCTCTTCTAGTCGTGCTAGTCGGCTCGCAGAGCCACGATGGGGTCGAGTTTGGCGGCTTTCTGCGCGGGATAGACGCCGAAGAAGATGCCGGTTGAGGTGGCCATGACGAGGCCGGCGAGGACGCTCCAGACGGCGATCGAGGAGGGGAATCCGGCGAGGATGGTGACGACCTCCGCGACGAGGATTCCGCCGAGAACGCCGAAGGCTCCGCCGACGAGCGCCATGGTTCCGGACTCGATGAGGAACTGCATCAGGATGTCCTTGGGGCGTGCGCCGAGGGCTTTGCGGATGCCGATCTCGCGGGTTCGTTCGGTGACGCTGACGAGCATGATGTTCATGATGACGATGCCGCCGACGACGAGCGAGATGAGGGCGATGGCTCCGGCGACGGCGCCGAAGGACTTGGTGATGGCGGAGAAGAAGCCGACGAGGGTGTTGTTGGTGTCGAGCTCGAATGAGTCGGGCGCGCCGGGACCGTCGTGCCGCTGGGCTCGGACGAGGACGCGGACCTCGTCGGCGGCGCGTTCGAGCGCGGGCCCGGCGGAACCTGCCTTGACGTAGATGAGGACGCTTTTGGCGGAGCCGTAGCTGCGCTGGAAGGCCGTCAGCGGGACGCCGACCCAGTTGTCCTGGCTGGCGCCGAAGGTGCTTCCCTGCTTTTCGCTGATGCCGATGATGGTGTAAGGGGTTCCGTCGACGCGGATCTCCTGGCCGAGCGGATCTTCGCCGGCGAAGAGGTGGTCCTGGATGTCGGAGCCGATGAGGCAGACGTGCGAGGCGTGCTCCTCGTCGGTCTCGGTGAAGCCTCGACCCTGGACGATGTTGAGGTTCTGGAGCGAGGGCATCTGCCAGGTGTAGCCGCGGATGGAGGTGTCGGTGACGGATTGCGTGCCGCGGACGACCTTGCCGACGGTGGTTTGCTGGGCGCCGATGCCGACGCAGAGCTTGCAGTTCTCGGCGACGTAGAGGTAGTCGTCGAAGAGGAGGTTCTTGCGCTTCTGGAAGCGCTGGTAGTCGTCGGAGTTGGTGATGATGGACGGCTGTTTGGAGACGGTGAAGACGTCTGCGCCGTAGTTCGAGAACTTGGAGGTGACGTAGAGGTTGGCTCCGTTGACGAGGGTGACGACGGCGATGACGGAGGCGACGCCGATGACGACGCCGAGCAGGGTGAGGATGGACCGGAGCTTGTTGGCCCAGAGCGACTGGAGCGCGATGCGGACGGCTTCCTTGAAGGACATCGTTGGGTTTCTCGGTGTCTGGTACGCGTAAGAGGAGGTTGAGGTTCTCTCCTGGGCGATGTGTAGAGAGTACCAGTGCGGTCGGGGTGGGTTAGACTGGGGTTGTGCAGGCGGCCGGGCGATCGCTGCCATCGCGT
>CAXUIB010000136.1:0-894 GCA_964250945.1 uncultured Acidobacteriaceae bacterium | reverse complement strand
TTCGGGGATATGGGATGGGGGAGGAAAGTCCGAACTCCTGAGGGCAGTGTGCCGGATAACGTCCGGGACGGGCGCTTCAAGGCGTCTGGACGGCCAGTGCAACAGAGAGCGAACCGCCTCGCGCCGGTGCAAGCCTGGAGCGAGGTAAGGGTGAAAAGGTGCGGTAAGAGCGCACCGCGCGCGGTGCGAGCCGCGCGGCATGGTAAACCCCACACGGAGCAAGACCAAATAGGCAGGGACACGCTCGCTTCTCTCCAGGCGGGCAGATGGCGTGCCGGCCCGGTGCGCCAAGGCGGAGAGACCTCGAAGTCCGGTTCGCCGGCTGAGAGGGGCCGAAACCTGCGGGTAGGTTGCTGGAGCGGCGCAGCAATGCGTCGCCTAGAGGAATGATCGCCTAGAACAGAATTCGGCTTACGGGCCGTCTGCACTCAAGATTCCTGGCGGCTCTGGCCTTGCGACGGTGGCGAGGCCGGAGCTTTGGCTCGGTGGCTTTGGCGGTAGGATCAGGGGAGTTCTGATGATTTTATGATTGCGCAACTTCGCGGGGTTCTCCTCTCCAAGTCGCCGAATCGGGCGGTTGTGGAGTGTTCGGGTGTCGGTTATGACGTTGCCGTGTCGGTGAGCACATTTACGGCGCTTCCGGCGGAGCGGACGGAGGTGCGGCTGTTTATCCACACGCATGTGCGTGAGGACCAGATTGCCTTGTTCGGGTTTGCGGAGTTGAGTGAGCAGAGGATCTTTGAGAAGCTCTTGCTGATTTCGGGGATTGGGCCGAAGCTGGCGATTACGGTGTTGAGCGGCATCTCGGCCGATCGTTTGGTGGCGGCGATTCGTGGGGGCGATCACCTGACGTTGACGCGGATTCCGGGGATTGGGAAGAAGACGGCGGAACGC
>CAXUIB010000135.1:0-6394 GCA_964250945.1 uncultured Acidobacteriaceae bacterium | reverse complement strand
GGCAAGGTAAGAGCGCCTGAAACAGATGGGAGACACGCGAGAACACACCCCAAAACGGAGATAGGCAGGAGCCCCAAAAAGCGCCCCTGCCCATCCTAGTACTGCCTGCCGCCGGTTAGAACTGAATACGAGCCGTCAGCTGCATATTCCGCGGGTTGTTGATCGTGCCCGTCGGAACACCGAACGTAGCATCGTTCGGCTCCGTATCCGGCATCGCGAAGGTGTGGCGATTGAAGGCGTTCAACAGCTCCACCTTCAACGTAAACACCGCACCTTCCGTGATCGGCGTCTTCTTCAGCAAGCTGAAGTCCTCATTGTAATAACGGTAGTTCCGCAGCTCGCCAGTCACGCGCGGGACGTCGCCAAAGAGGAAGCCGCCATTGTCGCAGTTGGGTGTCACTACCGACCCGGTGGCGGTGCAGGCAACCACTGCGCGCGAAATGCGATTCTGCGGGTTGTTCTGGTCGTAGAAGGCCGGTGCGGTCTGCGTGGCCGAATAGGCCCCGTTGCCGGTGTTCGTGGCGCCGTTGAACTCACTATCCACATTCGGGTCGGAGAAGAAGTTCTGTGGGTTGCCCGCCTGTAGGCGACGGAACGGATTGATATGTCCGCGACGCGCCGGGCTGGCCAGCGACGACCCCGGAACTCTGGTGAACTGAATGCAATTCTGGTACCCGGGGATCCCCGTCGCGCAGCCAAAGGAGATAGGCTCTCCCGACTGGTAGCGCTGCACACCTCCGATCTCGAATCCGCTTACCGCCGCACGCAAGATCGGGTTGCTGGAATTCAGGAACTGCTTGCCTTTGCCGAAGGGCAGCTGATAGATGTAGCTGATCACAAACGTATTGGGAATGTCCTGAATCGAGAGTGACTTCTCGCTCTTCGGGTTGGATGGGTCCTGCTCCTGGTTCACGCCGGCGTTGATGCCCGGCAGCGAAGAGTCCGCGTTGGTGATGTGCTTGGACCACGTGTACGACGCCTGCAGGTTCAGCCCCTGCGAGAAGCGACGCTCGAGCGATGCCACCAGGGCGTTGTACGACGAGTGACCGACGTTCTGCAGGCAGCAATCGGTTGCAATGTAGTCGTACTGCGGATACGGTCGCAACGCCTGGAAGTAGTTCGGCGTCACCGGCGCGCCGGCAGCGTTCACCAGGAACTTCGCATAGGGCAGAGGTGTTCCCTTCGATGGAGCCTCAAACTGAAATGTGCGGCTCAGTTCGTCGCCCAAGACAAAAGTAGACGGAGACGTATTGTTGACATTCTCGATACCCGACCGGAGATGCGATCCCGTGTTGCCGATGTAGCCCAGGGTCATGATCAGATCCTTCACGAGCTCCTGCTGGACCTGCATATTCCACTGGTTGATCTCGGGTGGCCGCCCATACGACGGCTTGATGTAGTTGCTGAAGTTGCGCGGCGCGCTCGCGTCCTGGTTATCGTAAAAACCCGGATCGAGATTGGGCGCCGTATTGTAAGGCACACCGCCCACATACAAGCCGCTGGTCAGATTGAATGCAGCGTCGAATCCGTTCGAGTTCAGGTTGATCGGCGTGTTGTATCCGGTCGTCGTCGCACCGCCGAAGTCGCTGTACTGCAGGGGTCCGTAGAGCAGAGCGTATCCGCCGCGAACGACAAACTTGTTGTTCAGCGACTCCGGAGAGAAGGCAAACCCGATTCGCGGGGACACGTCCTTGTACCACGTATTCGCCCACCGTACGTTGCAGCCCGAGCAGGTTGTCGCGAACTGCAACGCGCCCGGCGTACCGGAGTGCGGGTCGATGAGCGTGGGGCTGAAGTTCGATGTGAAATTCTGCGCCTCCTTGCGCGGCTGGTCGACGTCGTACCGAATGCCGAGGTTCAGCACCAGGCTGTTCGAGACTTTGTAGTCATCCTGCAAGAATCCCGCATAGTACGCCGAGATCCAGCGCGGCTGGTGGTTCGGCAGTGTGATGCCGGCCGAATCGAAGTCGCCCAGAAGAAAGCTGGCCTGAGCCAGACCCGTTCCGTCCTGGTAAGGGCTGGTCCGGGCGGACTTCGTCTGGTTGACGGAGAAGTTGAGGTAGCCGTTGGTCTGATCATTCGCCAGCGTGGAGTACTGCTGATACCGGTAGTCGATCCCCAGCTTGAAGCTGTTGCGCCCCCGCTGAATGCTGACCGCGTCGTTCACGCGAACGCCGTTGTCAATGTTGTCTCCGTTCTGGTTGCGGCTGAGGTCGACGTACCCCGGAACGCTAACGTGCGGAAATCCCGTCACCAACCCGGGAATCCCAAGCTGCTGAGAGTAGTTGGTCGTACTGTACAGGTACACAGAACCGTTGATCGAGTTCGACCGATTGTAGCCAAGATTCAGGTGATTCAGAACGGTCGGGCTGAAGATGTGGTCCCATCCCGCGCGTCCGAAGTGCGTAATAAAGTCCTGCGTCTGCTGGTTGGGAGTGACCGGCGGCGGAAGCTGCGCGTTCTGCGGGTTGAGGCGAGTATTCTCGCGCGTGTTGTACGAACCGAAGATCTTGTCCTTCGCTCCCACAGTCTCGTCGACGCGGATGGTGTAGGTCGTGTTGGTCAGTGGGGAAGCGCTGCTTAGCGTGTAGTTGTTGTTCACCGCATTTGGGTCTGTCGGCAGAGGATAGAAAGCCAGCAGCTTTTGCGCCTGCGGACTGATCCGCCCCATCGGAACGGTGTTGTTCGCAAACGCCGTCCGACACTGTACGCCGCCGACCGTCCGCGTGGTATTCGGGTCGAAGATCTCCCCGTTATAGAGCGGCGTGCCATCGCATGGGTTCAGGATCGGGTTCTTGTTGTTGTCCAGTTTCTGCGATCCCAGGAGATCGGTGAAATTACCGCCGCGCTCCGCCATCGTCGGCACGTTGCTGGTGATCGGTCCACCGAGCGTGTGGCGGTATTGCTCCCAGCTGAAGAAGAAGAACGTCTTGTCCTTGCCGTTATAAACGTGCGGGATCCAAACCGGCCCGCCAAGGTTTCCGCCGTAATCGTTCTGCTTGTCGTTCGGTCGGTCGAAGCTCGCTGCCGTGGCCGCGTCCCCGGGCAGTCCACGAGCCAGGTAGTAAGCCCTGTTGCCATTGTTGAACCAGGTGTTCGCATCCAGATCTTCGTTGCGGAAGATGTCGTAAATCGTCCCGTGATAGGCGTTGGTTCCGCTCTTGGTGACGAAGTTCTCAATGCCGCCTGTTGTTCGGCCAAACTCAGCCGAAGGTGTCGACGTCGTTACTTTGAACTCCGAGATCGCTTCGACCGATGGAGCCTCTTCGTCGTACGAGGAGCCGTTTTCAGACCGGGTCTGCGAAGCTCCGTCGAGCAGAACTTCGTTGCCGAAGTTCTGGCCGCCGCCGATCTGCGAGATGAAGATACCGTTGTTGCTGTTGCCCGAACCCGGACCGACCGTGCCGGGAATTAGAAACACAAACGCCTCCGGCGAACGCATCGCGCCCACGCCACCCAGAGCCAGGGGCAGGTCGACGATCTGCTGGGTGGTAACGGTCCCACCGACGTCCGAAGATTGACTCTCTACGGTAGGCGCGTCGGATGCAACGGTGATGCTTTCATTGCCGCCGCCCGCCGATAGATTCGCATCGAGGCTGGTGGTAGATCCGACGCGAACTTCCACACCTGTGTACACCTGTTGCCGAAACCCTGGAGCGTTTGCCGTAATCGTGTACCGGCCGAGTTCGATCGACGGGAACCGGTAGTTTCCCGATCCGGACGAAGTTGCCGTGTATGTGGACCCGGTTTCTTCGTTGCGGGCCGTCACCTGGGCGTTTGCGATCGAGGCTCCCGAAGCATCCAGGACGTTTCCGGCGATCTGGCCCTGGTTGGTCTGGGCTCGGGCGATGAACGCGGTAAAGAGAAGCGCGATGAAGACTGCGATGAACCGGCTGTATCGTAGAACGATGTTCACGTACCCTCCGAAGAATTGAGGTTGCGGCCCGGTTGCGTTCCTGGTGCGTTGGTCACGGACGCGTTTCGGGCTCTGACGGCAGATTCCGAACATCTTTTTGGGGCATTTCGGAACGTTAGTGATGACTTGTAGGACGACGCCAAATCCTAAGGTCCGGGGCAAAAGTTTGTCAACTCGGCTTCCGACTTTTTGAGCGGGTCGGGGGTCCTCCAAAGGGAGGTAAGCGCTGTCGTCCGTCTCGCCTTCCAGCTTACGAACAATTCTCTTCTGCCGCTCCGAAAACTTATGCCCTGAATCTGAGAGACTGGCGCAAACCTCTGTTTGCTCCAACCAGCCCGGAGCAGCCGAGGACAAATAGGGAGATCGCCCCGGGTAACTAGCTACTTATGTCCTTCCGGGTCGGATCTGGCAGCGCCGGACCTGGCGTCCTCCGGCTCAGCCGAGTGCGATCCATACAACGCCGCGCTCTGTTTCAGCTCCCGATCCGCCTCTGCCGCGAGACCCGCATGCCGCAGCATCTGGCCGAGCTGATAATGCAGCCGGGGATTGTCTGGATCGAGGCGGATGGCCTCCTGCATCTCCTCTCGCGCCGCACTGGCCTGGCCTGTCGCGAGGTCCGCGCGGGCCAGCTGCTCGTGGCAACGCGCGCAGGCCGGCGTGATCCGCGCCGCCTCGGCCAGCAAGCCCGCCGCCTCTGCTGCCCGGTTCTGCGCGATCAATAGCGCACCTTTGTTCAGATACGGCTGCTCGGTCGGCCGAGCCGCGCCCGCCTCCGAGCCGATCGCCTCCGTGTACGCTGTCAGCGCTTCCGCGGCCCGGTTCTGCGCCTCGAGCGAGAGCCCCAGATTGTCCCAAGCCCTGGTGTGCTTCGGACGCAGTGCCAGCGTGCGCCGAAAGCTCCGCTCGGCGAGGACGAAGTTCCCGTCGTGCATCTCGATCCGGCCCAGCGTATAGAGCGCCTCGGCGTTGTTCGGATCCATAGCGGTCGCCCGCGTAATCCAGCGCAAGGCGTCGGCGTAGTCATCCAGCAGCACATAATCGAGGGCCACCAGACGCAGATCCTCCGCTCCCGGCGGCACGATTGCCGCAGCCTGCGTGTAGATTGCCAGCGAATCCCGCGGCCGGTTCTCGCGCTCGAGCACGTATCCCAGAAGATACAGCGACACGGCAGATCCCGGATCGCGCGCCAACTCCTGACGGAGGGCCGCCTCCGCCTCCGGCAGACGATTGGCGTCCAGGAGCGCACGCGCGACGTGCACCGGATCGGGCGGCGGAATCGGCGACGGAGCTGCTGTCGGCGACTGCTGCGCCCGAAGCCAGCCGCCGCCAAAGATCATGGACATCCATGCGGCTGCCGCCCGCACGCGTAAGCCAAGCGCCGTCACTTCCCTGCTCTGGCTCCAGAGCTCGTCGGAGCTCCGCCGCCTGCCGCCACAGCGCCGTTTGGCTCGTCCACCTTCAGCACCTGATCCGCCCGGACATCCGCCAGGTGCTGCGTGACCCCGCTCGGCCAACGAATGTCGATAGCCGTCGCGACCGTGTCCGGGCCGAGACCGAAGTGTGCGCGCTTGTCATTCGCCGAAAGATACGACCCCGCCGTCGACACCGTCACCAATTGACTTCCGTGCGCCGTGGTCAGCTTGATCTCCGCACCGATCCCGTCGCGATTCGATCTGTGACCCACCAGCGACAGCGTAAGCCAGTGGTTTGCGGTTGCCGTCTCGTTATGCAGCACGTGCGCGGCACCGCCGTTGGTCGAGATCACGGCATCCATCCGACCATCGTTGTCCAGGTCGCCGATCGCCATGCCGCGGCCCACCCACGGCTGCGCGAATACCTCGCCCGAGCTCGCCGATACATCGACAAACACGCCCTTCCCCATATTCCGCGCCAACAGCATCGGCTCTTTATAGTGCAGCTGCGGGTAATTCAGCTCCACCGTGTCCAGATCGTGGCCCTGCGACACCAGGAGGTCCTTCAGCCCATCGTTGTCATAGTCCAAAAAGTGAATGCCCCAACCCGAGTGCAACAACGTCATCTTCGCCAGGCCCGAAACATACGTGTCGTAGGTAAATGACCCATCGCCATTGTTCCGATACAACGCATACTTTTGATTCGCCAGATTCGTAATCACCAGATCCGGCAAACCGTCGTTGTCGTAATCCGCAAAATCGATTCCCATCCCCGCATACGTTCGTCCGTCGCCATCGACCGCGATCTCCGCCGTCAACCCAGTCTCTTCAAACGTGCCGTCGCCCTTGTTGTGAAACAAGAACTCCAGCATCGAGTCGTTCGCCACAGCCAGGTCGACTTTTCCATCCCGGTCAAAATCCGCCAGCGCGATCCCCAGCCCCTTTCCCGGAACGCCCATGCCGATCTTCTTTGCTACCTCGGTAAACGTCCCGTCCCCGTTGTTGTGATACACCAAGGGCGCAATCGCCGGAAAGATGTCCGGATGGCAGTACGCCCGGTACCCCG
>CAXUIB010000134.1:6156-6400 GCA_964250945.1 uncultured Acidobacteriaceae bacterium | reverse complement strand
CCTCTGCCCCCTTCACCGCATCCGCCGGCGAGACCGCCAAACGCGCACCCCCGACCACCAGCGGCTGCGCCTTCGCCGCGGTTCGGTTGTACACCGCCAACCCAAACCCGGCCTTCAACAGGTTCTGCGCCATCCCCAAACCCATCGTCCCCAACCCCAACATCGCCACCTTCACCATCTTTCCCTCCAGAAATCACCGCGATCAGCGGACATCTCACAACGTCGGCGCCCACCACGGCAAGCC
>CAXUIB010000134.1:0-6135 GCA_964250945.1 uncultured Acidobacteriaceae bacterium | reverse complement strand
ACTCATACTTTACCCATCCCTGCCGTTAGAGCGGTCCTCCTAATAGGTGTATAGCGAGAGCACAGTTCTCATGGTCGTTTTCATTGGGGAAAACGGCCATGAGGCTTGTGGTTTCCCTGTACACCTACAGGAGAACCGCACTATCGTCGACTTGCCCGCGCTCGAAGTGCCGTTCAATAAAATAATCCGGCCCTTCAAACGATGTCTCCTGTCAGCACTGCCTTGTATATAGCTGAGCGACCTCGACCTGCAAACCACCTCCACACACCTTTTTGACCGAAGATGCGCGCCCTCAACCCTGCCTGGCCTCCTTATCGGCAGATCCGAGAGAAACTTCAGTGCATTCACGATAGTTTTTAGCCCAGCGGTAACGGTCCTAGCTGCTACCATTGCGCTCCGGCACGGGATCGGCGCTCCGAACCCATGCTGTCAGGATCAGGTCGCGGAGTTCTTCGGCTGCCGCGGCGAGGCGCTCTTCGGTGAATTGCTTGCCTTCCGAGGTTCCCTCGCCGGCGAAGCCGCCGTGCTTCTCGATCTGGTAGGTTCGCTCGACCAGAGCGTTTGAATGCCGCAGGTACCGGATGAAGTCCATCCAGACATCGCCCACGACACGTGGGGGAGCGGTGGCCACGAGCGGCTCGACCTCGCGCCGGGTCACGTGTGCGGCGACGTAGGTGCTTTCCCAATCGGCGTGAATCCGGTGCTCGGTCGTGTACCCGTTCGGGTTTGGCCCGGTCCAGCCGTTGAACTGGATCGTCGTGTGCAGCGGCATCGATCCGTCCGCGACATAGTGGCCGAGCCAACCGGCGTAGAACAGCGCCGCGCTTTCGACCGGGCGTGTGTCTCCGTGCGCCGCTGCCACTTTGCGGTACTCGCGCAGGGCCTCCTTCAGTCGCTCCCAGATCTCATCCGTTTCGTACGGGAGCAGACCCACTTTTTCGGGTGTGAGTGGAAGATCGGGATGGGCCTTCTGCGCCGCGGACAGGGCGCGGATGTAGTCGAACCGCCGCCGCGGCAGCGCACCGGAGACATCGGCCAGGTCCGCCCACTCGAGATCGATGTAGTGCTCGGGCGAAGATGCGCCGGCCAGCTCGGGCTCAGCGGGGCTCTTCCAGCGATCGGGCTCCGGGCCGAGGAATTCCATTTCTTCGAGCGCGTCGCCGTTGCGCAGAAACGCCGGAACCTCGGCGGGCAGATTTGCCGCAGCTAACCGGTTGATCATGCGATGGCCCTCGCCACCCCACGCCCAACCCTGCGGCGACACCAGGAAGACAACCAGCGCAGCCGCCACGCAACGCTTCCAGAAGGGAGACCATCTCGACATATTCCGCAGTATATCGAGGGTGGTTTACGCCTCGACTCACACAACCGAACCCGCTAGATGTTTGGTCCCAGGGATAGAGGGTGCATATTTCTGGGCGGGAGAAGGCGGCGCTATGGGCCAGGTTCTTCACGGGAGCGCCCGCAACGGAAAAGCCGAGCGCTGCATCCAGACAGCCCTGCGCGAATGGGCCTACGCCCGCAGCTACCTGAACTCAGCCGAACAAACCCAGATGCTCGGGGCCTGGATCCCAGGACTACAACTTCCACCGCCCCCATTGCTAGCCTCAACCTCAAACCGCCAGCCCCGCACGCAGTGCGTGCGCAAGCGTCGGGCGAGCGGTTCCAGATCGCGTATCCGGCTCAACTTCGCGCGGGCAAGGATGCGGCTCCCTGATTCCGAACGATCTTCCTCCCTGGGCGGTGTACCGGAAGACGCGTCGCTGGATGGCTGGCTGTTTCCAGCGCTGGTGGCCGATGTGCCAGTCGATTGTCTGCGATTGCCCGGACGCAAGGGCCGGCCCACGGCGGTCTGTCTGGACACGACCTACCAATGAGGCGCGGATCTTCTCCCGATCAGTGGCACAAACGCACGATCACTTCTACAATTGTTAGAAGTATCCGAGATCCTGTAAGTTGTGCAGAAGATGCTGCGGCCGATCGTGATGTAGAGGCGAGGCTCGTGGCGGGAGTGAAAGAGACGCATGAGGTTGAGTAAGGTTGGCCGGTTGTCCATGGCCTTGGTAGCTTCTGTCGCGCTTGGACTTGGCATGACGGCGTGTGGCGGTGGAACGATCGGGTATCTCTGGGTCTTGGGCAATCCGGCCACCAACTCGCAAGCGAGTGCGATCGTTGGATTCAAGATCGATGACTATACGGGAAATCTGACGGCGATCCCACATTCCCCGTTTACTACGGGCGGAACGAATCCGTTGTCGATTGTTGTGAAGCCGGGCGGACGTTTTGTCTACGTCGTGAACGGTGGGTCGGGCACAACCGCGAACGATGCGAATGTGTCTGAGTTCAGCGTTGGCGGCGATGGCACACTGACCTTTCAGTCTTCGAAGTCGACACTTCCGGGAAGTCCAATCTGGGCGACGGTCGATAGCACGGGCAGCTACCTGTCTGTGTTGGACAGGCATGGGATCAAGGTGACGGCGAGTCCGCAGGATGATTACACGGGCGTCGGCATTATCACGGTCTTTTCGCTGGATCCGAACACGGGACGTATGACGCTGGTGACCAATCAGCAGATCAAGGATTCGTCGGGGGCGTACCTGAACTTCTTTCCGGTCGGTTCCGCCGGGACGCAGGTGGCGCCGATTACGATGCGTCTGGCTGCGAACTGCCTGTACATCCTGAATGGGAATCAGACGGTGTTTCCTTACTCGGTGGCGGGTGGCGGGCAGTTGACGCAGACACCGAACGGAGCCATCGCGCTGAACACGGTCAAAGCGAATTCGCTGAACACGAATCCCAGCGGAAGTTCAATCTACGTGACGGACTCGGGCAATAATACGATTGTGCCGTTCTCGAGTGGAGGCAATGGATGCGCTTTGACGGCGGTGTCTGGAGGCGCTGTGGCGAACCTGGCGAATACGTCCAATCCCAGTTACGTTCTGGTGGATTCGAGAAATCAGTTCGTGTATGTGCTGAACCAGTCGGGGACGAACTCCAACCTTGCCTATAGCACCATCTCGGCTTACACGATTCAGACGAATGGACAATTGAGTCCGATCGGCGGTACCACGAACCCGTATGCGGTTGGCGCCGGTCCGGTGTGCATGGTGGAAGACCCGACGGGGCAATATCTGTATACCTCCAATAGTGTTGATGGCACGATCACGGGATTGCGGTTCCGGCACGACACAGGAAATCTGTATCCATTGGCACGCGGGTCGACGTTTCCGGCGACGAACAAGCTGACGTGCCTTGCCGTGAGCCCCAATGTGAGTTAGAAGTACGAACTGATCTGATCAACCTAGGCGATAGGACGATTGGAAGCAATGGTTGGGTGAAGGCCTGACCGGGAGTAAGGGTAGCGGATGACGAGCAAAGGAATTGGGCGTGCGGCGACGGCGACGGCGGTCTCTCTGGCGTTGGGACTTGGAGCGACGGCCTGCAGCCGTGACTACACCGTGGCTTTTCTGTACGCGACGGCGTCGACGACCGGGACGGCGGGCGTAGTGAATGGGTACGCTGTGGACTATCAGTCGGGTGCGCTGTTGCAGCTGCCGAACTCCCCGATTCCGTCCGGTGGGAAGAACCCCGTGACGCTGGTGGCTGCGCCGAGTGGCAAATTCATTTATGTCGTCAATCGCGACGACTCCGATGTGGTTGAGTTCGCAGTCGGCACGGACGGCAAGCTGTATGCGGAACATACGTACAACGTGATCGGGAGCTTTCCGACGTCGGCGGCGATCGATGCTGCGGGCAAGTTTTTGTATGTGACCTCGACGTATCAGCCGGGATTCACGAACGCTCTGCCGGGACCGGGCGATGTCACGATCTTTCCGATCAATGCTGACAACACGCTGGGCACGGCGACCTCGGTGAATGTAGGGCACAACCCGGTTGGGGTTGCGACGAGCGCCATCTTTTGTCTGGCGGACCAGAGCGGACGGACGTACACGACGGCGACGTGCACGGCTTCGGGCGGAGCGGCGGGGCACCTTACGAGTTCGTATGTGTACGTGGCTGACCAGGAGGGCGGCGGCTCGTCCAGTCCGTTTGGAGTTCTGCTTGGATTCGCCGAGAACGCGAGCACGGGCGCGCTTACGCCGATCGCGACATCTGGCGCGACGACGCCTGCGGGCGGATTTCCGGCGGGTGTTCAGCCGAGCGCCGTGGCGGAGGATCCGACGGGGCGCTTCGTTTACGTGACGGACGAGGCTTCCAATCAGCTGATCGGCTACACCGTCCAGGCGGGCGGCGTCCCGGTGGCGATGACCAATGGGCCGTTTACCACAGGAAATCAGCCGGTGAACCTGACGATCGACCCAAGGGCCAAGTTTCTGTATGTCGTCAACTACGGGTCCTCGACCGTCGGTGCGTATGCGATCGACCAGGCGACGGGAACGCCGGCGAACTCGATCGGGACTTCAAGTGCGGTGCCCGGGACGAATCCGCGTTGCGTGACGATCGAGCCGGCGCTTGGGATTTACATGTACAGCGCGAACTACACGGACGGAACGGTTTCGGGATTTCAGTTGGACCCGCACACGGGAAGCTTGAAGCAGATTCAGGGCAATCCTTTTACGGCAAATGCGCTGCCGACCTGCGCGGTCGCGGTCGCCAATGGATCGCATGCGACGCAGGTGGTTAGCCCGTAGCGCCACGTTTTTTGCAAGAGATAGGATCGGTGAGAGCTCCGCGCATGCGGGGCTCTTTCATTTTCGGCAATCGTTGGGATCGGACGATAAAGCAGCAGCGTCGCAGCGTCAGCCAGGCTGCAGAGCTCAATGTAGAGGTCGGCCGCTTGGTATGGGACTTTGGCGCGATGTAGAGCTGTTGGCAAATTCGAGACCATCTAGCGCGGATTTCCTGTTGCTGTGAGTCGGACAGAGTATGGGAGTGCCGTTTTCATTGGGGAAAACGGCCATGAGACCTGTTCTTTCGCTACACACCTACAGGAAAACCGCTTTAGGGCTTTGGCTGCGCTGTGCGAAAGGCCGCGAGGATGCGCTTGCGAGCGGGCGTTTCGATGTAGCGGTAGGTGAGCCATGCCAGAAGAAAGATGGCGGCGTAGGAGATCCAGGGATCGAATGCGCTGAGGTGGAGCCGCTCTGGGATGCGGTAGGTGTGAAGCAGGAGAAAGCCGTTGAAGTGAAGCAGGTAGAGGGCGAAAGTGGCTTCACCGAAGAGGACGAGGGGACGCCAGCCGAGGGCCTGGGAGATGAGGTTAGGGCCGGAGAGACCGAGGACGAGGAGACAGAAGACGGGCAGGAGAAGGGCGCCGTGGATGACGACGTAAGGAAGGTGGGGCGCGGCCGTGTAGAAGAACGCGACGAGGATGACGATGGCCGATGTGGCGGCTGCGAGGCGCTGACGCGGGGTTAAAGGAAGGCGCAAGTGGAGCTTGCCGAGGGTGAGTCCGGCGAGAAAGGTGCAGATGTAGGCCGGTGGGGTGAATTTGAGGACACGGATCCAGAAGAGGCCGGTGTAGCGGTCGGCGGGGCTGGAGAGGTGGTCGGGGTTGCGGAGGAAATACCACAAATGTGGCATGATGCCGACGATCCATAAGCCGATAAGGAGAGTGAGCAGGCGACTTGGGGTGTTCCAGTGCGGCGCCCGCGTGTTCCAGGCGCGGAGGAGAAAGGGGAACGCGAGATAGAGCATAGCTTCGGCGGACAGGGTCCAGGCGACGGTGTTCCAGAAGGTGGCGAGGGTTGGGCTCCATCCCTGAAGCAGGAGCGGGGTGAGGATGACACCGCGCCAGAACTCGGCGTGTGGGCGGGCGTGCCATTCGATTAGAAGGAACGGAAGGGAGAGGAGGAGGGCGAAGATGTAGGTTGGGTAGAGGCGAGAGAAGCGAGCGAGCCAGAAGTCGCGTTTGACGAGCGAAAGGGCGCGGTCGTCGTAGTTGTAGGAGAGGACGAAGCCGGAGATGAGGAAGAAGCAGCCGACGTAGACGTACGCGCCATCGATGATGGGACGGATGCGGTCGATGTGACCTGGCGTGAAGTGAAACAGGACGATCAGGACGGCGAGGAGGGCGCGGAGGCCGGTGAGCGCGGGGAGGGCGGGTTTGCGTCGGTAAGCGCTGGACGGGAGATCGGGTGCGGAGCTTTCTGCCATAAGGGATGCGGCCTGGGG
>CAXUIB010000133.1:0-6583 GCA_964250945.1 uncultured Acidobacteriaceae bacterium | reverse complement strand
GGACGGAGCCGCGGCGGACGAACACGCCGCTGGACGGTGTGAGGATTGCGTCGCCGGAGCCGGTGCGGCAGATCAAGCTGGACATTATTCCGGCGGACTTGGTGGCGTCGGTCCAGATCAACAAGACCTTGCAGGCGAATATGGAGGGCGACGGGATCGGCGGCTCGGTGGATCTGCAGACCAAGAGCGCGGAGGACCGGCCGACGATTTATGTGGACTCGACGGGCGGGTACACGCCGATTATTGGGGGTCGGCCGGCGTACCAGTTCGATGGATCGCTGGGAAAGCGCTTTCTCGGGGGCAAGAAGCTGGGCGTGCTGGGTGCGGCGAGCTACGACTGGAATGGGCGGGGCATCAACGACGTAGAGCCCGGACCGGCGGTCACGGGGACGTACGACCTGCGGGATTACCGGTATTTCCGGAGTCGGCAGGGGTTTGGAGGCACGGTCGACTACCGGATCAGCGACACGTCGAGCGTGTCTCTGAGGGGGCTTTACTCGCACTTCGACAACTTTGGCGACGACTGGATTTATACGCCGCAGATCAACACGTTTGTGACGCCGACGCAAGGTGGGCCGGACGGAACGGTGTCGTTTCAGGCGCTGCGACGGCGGCCGGTGCAGGATATCGGCGGCGTGCAGATAGGCGGGCACCATGTGCTTCGGCGGGCGCTCTTGAACTGGGATACGGAGGCGTCGGTCGGACGGACGCGGGACGATGGGTATGCCGACTACAACTTCGGGCCGGTGAGCGCGACGAACCCGCTGAACAACATCACGTATGTGCTGGATCTGTCGCATCCGCTGATTCCGCACATCAACCCGCAGAATGGGGTGAACATCTTCGATCCGAGCAAGTACTTTTACCAGGGTGGACGGGTTCAGTACACGTACAGTCCGGAGGTGGATCTGGGTTTTGGGGCTTCGCTGGCGATTCCGTACAGCGTGGCGGGACATGCGAGTACGTTTGAGTTTGGCGGCCGATTCCGGAACGAGCACAAGTTTGAGAACCAGAACTCGCCGAACTACGCGCCGACCGCTCCGGGCGAGGACCCGTCGCTGGCGATGACAAACTTCCTGCGGACGGATTTCTCGGACCCGAACTACTATGGCGGCCACTACGGTCCATTTGGGCCGACGGTGGATGCGGACAAGGTGATGGCGTTCGGGGCGCAGACGGTTTCGGGCGGTGTGTTCGGCAATTCGTTCGACCAGGTTGAGAAGGTCACGGCCGGGTATCTGATGAACACGACGAACTTCGGCCGGTATCGGGTGAATGTGGGTTTGCGGATCGAGTCGACCAGCGAAAACAACCTGGGGTACATTGGCGCGACGAACGCGGGCGGTGTGGGGACGACGCCGGTTCGCGCGACAACCTCGTACGTCAACCCGCTGCCGAGCGCTTCGGTGAGGTACGCGCTGACCACCGATTCGGGCATTCGGCTGGTGTATGGGCGGGGGCTTTCGCGGCCGAATTTCCAGGATCTGATTCCGTTTGAGGGCGTGGCGAACGCCGGCAAAGCCTATCAGAGCTACAACGTCGGCAACGTCAACATCAAGTCCGAGTACGCGGACAATCTGGATCTGCTGTACGAACGGAGCCTGTCGCACACGGGCCTGCTGCAGGCAGGGTTCTTTTACAAGCATCTGAGCAATCCGATCGTCACGACGCGGACGCCGCAGCCGCCGAACCCGACGCTGACGGGAAACAACGGCACGTACCTGCTGCAGCAGACGATCAACGCCGGAAGCGGATACGTGTATGGGTTTGAGGTGTCGTTTCAGCAGCACTTCACGTATCTGCCGGGGCTGTTGAGCGGTCTGGGAGCTTCGGCGAACTATGGGTACACGAATTCAGAGGCGAGTTTGCCGGCGAACGGGCCGACGGCAGACACGGCGAGCCTGAACCGGCCACTGATCGGGCAGGCGCCGAACAGCTATAACTTCAGCCCGACGTACGACCGGCGCGACCTGTCGGTGCGGCTGGGGATGACGTATAACGGGCCGAATATCGCGGCGTATGGCGATGGAACAACGGGTCCGGGTGGGGACAATTACTTCTATCCGCACCTGCAGATCGATATGCAGGGATCGTACCGGTTGCCGAAGGGTCTGACGTTTGTGGCGTACGGCCTGAATCTGAACAACGAGGTGTTTGGGTTTTATAACGGAAGCGCGATCTATCCGGTGCAGAGGGAGTTTTACCGGCAGACGTTTGGCGGCGGGCTGCGGTGGTCGCCGAACGGAAGCCGGTAGGTGGGAAACGAGGGAAAGAGGGCGACTGACCATGATGGCTTCGCCCTCTGTTAGAGAGGGAGACCCAAGTCGCCTCAGGCGCGGTCCATGGCATTCAGCTTCTGGAGGATGTCCCCGGGGAGTTCGAGCGAGGCGGCTGAGATATTCTCGCGCAGGTGCGCGACCGAGGATGTGCCGGGGATGAGGAGGATGTTGGGCGAGCGCTGGAGCAGCCAGGCCAGAGCGACGGCCATGGTTGTCGTCTCGAGGGTGTGGGCGGCGTCGTCGAGGATGGACGACTGGAGCGGCGTGAATCCGCCCAGAGGGAAGAACGGGACGTACGCGATGCCGTCCTGGGCGAGGCTGTCGATCAGGGCGTCGTCGGCCCGATGCGCGACGTTGTAGAGGTTTTGCACGCAGACGATCTCGCAGACGCGGCGGCCCTCGGCGATCTGGGTCGGGGTGACGTTGCTGAGACCGATGTGACGGATGAGGCCCTGCCGCTGCAGGTCGGCCAGAGCGGTGAGCGGGGCCTCGATCGAACCTTCCGCGGGGCCGTGCGTGCTGTACATGCTGCGGAGGTTGACGATGTCGAGCACGTCCAGACCGAGGTTTTGGAGATTATCGTGAACGGCTTGCGTGAGTTCCCGGGGCGAAAGGGCGGGCATCCAGGAGCCATTTTTGCCACGGCGGGCGCTGACTTTGGTGACGATGGTCAGATTTTCCGGGTAGGGGTGCAGCGCCTGCTGGATGATCCGGTTGGTGATGTGCGGGCCGTAGAAATCGGCCGTGTCGATATGATCGATGCCGCTTCTGACGGCCTCGCGCAGGACGGCGACGGCGGCGTCGATGTCCTTTGGCGGACCGAAGACGCCGGGTCCTGCAAGCTGCATGGCTCCGTAGCCCATGCGATGTACGCGGACGGGGGTGCCCGGAAAGTTCCAGGTTCCACCGAGCGCGGTTTGGGCTTGCCCCGGTCTGCTTTGTACGTTCATGGCTATGGTTCCTATGCGTTTTGGAGATCGGGCCAGCGTTTGAAGACGAGCGAGCCGTTGGTTCCGCCGAAGCCGAAGGAGTTGGACAGGGCGTAGTTGATCTCGCACGGCTGCGGGGTGTTGGGGACGTAGTTGAGGCGGCAGCTGGGGTCGAGCTCGACGATGTTGGTGGTGGGCGGGGCGATGCCGTTTTGCATGGCGAGGATGGTGATGCCGGCCTCGAGACCGCCGGCGCCGCCGAGCAGGTGGCCGGTCATGGATTTGGTGGAGGAGACGAGGAGCTTGTGATGGAGGGCGCGTTCGCCGAAGACGTTTTCGATGGCTTTGGACTCGAGGGCGTCGCCGAGGGGGGTGGAGGTGGCGTGGGCGTTGACGTAGTCGATCTGGTCGGGGGAGATGCCGGCCACTTTGAGAGCGGCGGTCATGGCGCGGAAGCAGCCCTCGCCTTCGGGGGCCATGCCGGTCATGTGGAAGGCGTCGGCGGACATGCCGTAACCGATAACCTCGGCCAGGATCTTTGCCCTGCGGGCCTGGGCGAAGCTGAGCTCTTCCAGGATGAGGATGCCGGCGCCTTCGCCGACGACGAAGCCGTCGCGGTTCTTGTCCCAAGGGCGGCAGGCGTGTTCGGGGTCGTCGTTGCAGGTGGAGAGAGCTTTCATGGCGGCGAATCCGCCGACGGAAAGAGGGGTGATTGCGCCCTCAGCGCCACCCGCGATCATCGCGTCGGCGTCGCCGCGCTGGATGATGCGGAAGGCGTCGCCGATCGAGTGCGCGGACGAGGTGCAGGCCGTGGCGGTGGCCTCGTTGGGGCCTTTGGCGTTATAGCGGATCGAGACGTGGCCGGCGGCGAGGTTGACGATCGATCCGGGGATGAAGAAGGGCGAGATCTTGCGCGGTCCGCCGGCGAGCATGGCCGAGTGCTCGCGCTCGATGACGTCGAAGCCGCCGATGCCTGAGCCGATGTGGACGCCGAAGCGATCGGCGATCTCGGGGGTGACCTGGAGGCCGGAGTGCCGCATGGCTTCGTCCGAGGCGGCGATGGCGAAGTGGATGAAGCGGCCCATCTTGCGAGCTTCTTTTTTGTCGATAAAGGCGAGTGGATCGAAGTCTTTGACCTCGGCGGCAAAGCGGACGGAGTGTCCGGTGAGGTCGAAGGCCTTGATGGTGCTCATGCCGCTCTTGCCGGCGAGCAAGCCTTTCCAGACCTCGGGTGCGGTTTTGCCGACGCCGCAGAGCAGGCCGATGCCGGTGACGACAACGCGCCTCCGCTCCGTTTGGATCTCTCCGGACATCTTTGCTACTTTCCTGCCTTCTGGCTTTTTTCGATGTAGTCGACCGCGTCTTTTACGGTCTTGATCTTTTCGGCGTCTTCGTCGGGGATCTGGATGTCGAAGGCTTCTTCGAATTGCATGACAAGTTCGACGACGTCGAGCGAATCGGCACCGAGGTCCTCCTGAAAGCTTGCGCCGGGGGTTACTTCGGCTTCATCGACCTGAAGCTGCTCGACTATTATTTGTTTCACTTTCTCGTCTACTGCTGCCATTGTGTGGATCTCCTGATCTTCTTTTACGAATCGATTGGATGCGCGGACCATGGAAGAGTGGGGTAATTCACTCGTGCTCGGCGCGCTTTTGTGGAGGTACGACTTTATACCGCCTTACAGAGTGTAAAGCACCGGGCGGCACGGAGAGGCGTCTGCCGGGCCAGATGGGGCGCAGGGCGAAAGTTCGATGCGTGACGATGGCGCTAGTCTCTGTCAGCGGCGGCGGCGGCGAGCAGGGGTGCGATGCCTGAGTGAGCTTCGTCGAAGGAGAGCAGGTTGCCGGTGGTGGTGTCGGTTTGGCCGACCTCGCGGAGGGTGCGGTTGATCGTGGTGGTCTTGCCGCCGATGTCCCGAAGGGTATTTTGCACGGTACCCACCTGCTTCTCGGCCTTGTCGATCAACACGCCGAAGTTGCGGAACTCGGTCTTGGTTTTTTCGAGCACCTTCCAGACCTCGTCGCCTTTTTCCTGCAACGCGAGCATGTGGAAGCCCATTTGGAAGCTGGTCAGGATGGCGGACAGGGTGGACGGGCCGGCGATGGTGACCTGGCACTTGGATTGGATCTCGGCCTGGAGGGTGTCGCGGCGCATGACCTCGGCGTAGAGGCCTTCGGTGGGGAGAAACATGATGGCGTGCGGGGTCGTCAGGGGTGGGTTGATGTATTTTTCGCAGATGCGTTTCGCTTCGGTGCGGATGGCGCTCTCGAAGGATTTGCCGGCGGCGAGGATTTCTTCGCCGCGGTTGGAGGTGTAGGCGGCTTCGAGGCGCTCCCAGTCTTCGCGAGGGAATTTGGCGTCGATGGGGAGGAGGACTTCGCCGGTATGTCCGGGGAAGCGGACGGCGAATTCGACGCACTCCTGGGTGTTGCGTTTGACGCGGGCGTTTTTGACGAACTGCGAGGGCGCGAGCATCTGGGCGAGAAGCATGCCGAGCTGGACTTCGGCGAAGCCGCCGCGGGATTTGACGTTGGTGAAGATGCGGGACAGGTCGTCGACGCCTTCGGAGAGTTTGGACATTTCGCCGAGGCCGGCGTGGACGCGCTCGAGCTGTCCGGTGACCTGGCCGAAAGACTCGGTAAGACGGGTGTGGAGGGTGCTGTGCAGTTTTTCGTCGACGGTGGCGCGCATTTCTTCGAGTTTCGCGGCGTTGGTGGTGCTGAGGTTGAGGAGGCGATCTTCGACCGTGGCGCGGAGCTTGTCGTGGTGGGTGGTCTGAGCTTCGCCGAGCGAGGTGAGGCGGTTGTGGAGGGCGTCGCGCGCATCGGATTGATGGCGGTTGGTTTCGCTGATAAAGTGAGCCAGGCGCTGGCCGATGGCGTCGAGGTCCTGCTTGACGGCCTGGCGGAGGGTTTCGGCGGCGTCGCGGGTGTCGGCGCGATGGGCGGAGAGGCCGTCGGTGGAGTGGGTGCGGAAGTCGGCGAGGCCGTTGTGGAGGGTGCTGCCGAGGTGGGTGACGATGCGGGTGATCTCTTCGCGGAGATCGCGGGCAGCTCCGAGGCTTTGTTCGCGGTGAAGCTGGGCGTCGGCGGCGGCGTCGCGGCGGTGGGTGCCGAGGTCGGTTTGGAGGGCGGCGACGGTTTGGCGGAGCGAGTGATCGAGCGCGGTGAAGCGCGCGTCGATGCCGGCTTCGAGGCGGGTGAGCTGGGTGGGGAGGTTTGCCGACAGATCCAGGAGGCGAGGGTCGGGCTCCGGCGCGCGCGCCGGGGGGCGAACCAGGACAAAGAGGACGAGGAGCAGGGTGAGGGCGGAGAGCGCGAGGAGTGCGAGGAGCATTCGTATTTCCTTCGCCCCGAGAATAGCACCATAGGGCGT
>CAXUIB010000132.1:0-6586 GCA_964250945.1 uncultured Acidobacteriaceae bacterium | reverse complement strand
CCGCCAACTTCGTCCGCCAGGAGGACCCCACCCGCCTCGTCACCGCCGCCCTCCTCGTCCACGGCGAAGGCGACACCAAATACATCGACGACCCGCTCGGCAAGTCGCTCGACGTCATCGGCTTCAACGAGTACATCGGTTGGTACGAGCGCACGCCCGAGGACGCCGACAAGATCACCTGGGTCATCCGCTACGACAAACCTCTCATCGTCAGTGAGTTCGGCGCCGACGCGAAGTCCGGCCTCCACGGCAAGCCGACCGAGCGCTGGACAGAGGAGTACCAGGCCAGCGTCTTCCGGCACCAGATCGGCATGCTCAACAAGATCCCGCAGCTGCGCGGCACAACGCCCTGGATCCTGATGGACTTCCGTTCCCCCACCCGCCAGCTGCCCGGAGTCCAGGACGGCTTCAACCGCAAAGGCCTCATCTCCGACCAGGGCCAGAAGAAAGCAGCCTTCTTCATCCTGCAAAAAACGTACCAGCAAAACAGTCTGGGCCATCCGGAGTAAGGCACTGACTGCGAAACACGCGACGGTGACGTCACAAGCAGATTTGCTTGTTAGCAAACGACAGAGCTTGAACAATCGCTGCACCAGCAATTCTGTTTGCTAAATGTATCAAGCGAAATCGAGAGCTAGTTTTACTCCTCAGATGCTGCTGCGCACCTGATTTATAGCGAACCGTACTTCCTCGATGAGCATAGGAATGAGTGTTTTGTAGCCGGTCCGAGTATGGAGGGGATTAACGTCTCCGTCCCGCAGTCCGTGCCAGAGCGATACTTCTATCGCAACTCCGATTTCAATGAATGCGAGTTGGGGGTCGGGCTCGCTGGATTCTATGACGCAAATGATGTCGTTGTCTTCGATTGGATCGGGCTTAATACGGACCGTCTTGTTACCTTTGTCTTCGGTTCCTCTAATAACGCCCCTAACATCCGATACGCCAGCCGCCGCCAGTTGGAGGAGCCTATGCTTATCAGCATTGGAGAACTCCCGCAAAATCTTCAGCAAGGGCGGCAGCGTGGGATGAGCCCGCTTGAAAGGTTGGAGGTGTTCGATAGCAGAAATTACACGATCACTCAGACCTCGGAGACGTTTCCTGTTATTTCTGTCTCTAAATTTCTCTGGCGAGTCAGTGATGATAAACGCCAAATGCTCTATATCAGAGGACAACTGGTTACGCATATAGTGTTGCGCAACTGCGTAGATGAGATGGTCAAGCGACGACCGGAGATTGCTAACGCAATCAGCAATAATCAAGCTCCATCTCACAAAATCCGGAGTTGCTCCTTGAAAGTGAATAACTAGGCCAACCCGGGTATCGTAAGCACTAGATTCTACAGAGTAAGTATGATGGGTATCCGCCATCCATTTGAGAATCTCTTCGTCAACCGACTCGAAATGTTCCTGAGCGCGAGCTAGTTTTGCGTAGACGCTGGTTAGGTCAGGCCCATCCGGCATGCTCATCAAGGTATCAGACCAAAAGGCAAGCTTTACCTCATTGCCACAACAGCGATTACTCGATCTAACTAACACCGGAGGCTCTTACCAAGCCGACTTACTGCTCCTGGTAGTTTCGCATCAACCCACCATCCACTACATAAGTCGACCCTGTAACATAACTGGCCTCCTCCGACGCCAGAAACGCCGCCAGGCTCGCTACCTCGCCGACGTTTCCCATCCGGCCCAGAGGTATGTTCTTCAGCAACCCCGCCATCTGCTCCTGGTTCTGCATCATCTTGGCGTTGATCGGCGTCGCGATCGCCCCCGGGGCGATGTTGTTGATCGTGATGTTCAAGGGCGCCAACTCCACCGCCAGGTTGCGCATCATCATCCGCATCCCGCCCTTGCTGATGCAGTAGCTTGTAAACCCGGGAAACGCCATGTCCTCGTGCACCGAACTGATGTTCACGATGCGCCCCGGCTTGCCCAGCTTCTCCAGGCGCTGCACAAACGCCTGCGTCAGAAAAAACGCTCCGCGAAGGTTCACGTCCAGCACCCGGTCGAAGTCGGCCTCGGTCACCTCCGTGAACGGCGCCTTCTTCTCCATCCCCGCGTTGTTGACCAGGATATCGAGCCCGCCAAACGCCTGATAGGCAGCGTTCACCAACTTCTCGATGTCAGCCATCCGCGTCACGTCGCCCTCTACGGTGATCGCTTCTCCTCCGGCCTGCTTCACCAGCGCAAGCGTGTCGTCGGCGCCGTCACTCTCGCCGACGTAGTCGATCACCAACTTCGCGCCTTCCCGGGCGAAGCGGTCCGCAATGCCTTGACCGATCCCGGAGCCGGCTCCGGTGATCAAGGCGACCTTACCTGCAAGTAGGGGCATCGAAACAGACCTCGTTTGCGTTGGGAACAGATGCTGCGAAAGATGCCGAGAGGCAGTGTCGCGCCGTCGCAAGTCGCAGTCCCTCAGACGCAACGAAGTCCGCAAAGGTTTGCGCTCCAGAATCGAAAGATTGCCGTCCCATGTCCCCGCTCCGATCGCCGAAATAAGGCATCCTATGAAGAACACGGGAGAGGTCCGAACATGGCACAAGCTATTGATCTGGAAGTCGTAAAAACCGCGCTCGAAAAGTTGGTCGACGTCTTGCGAGACAGTCAAAAAGGCTTCGCTGAGCTTGAAGCCAATCTCCAAGACCCGGCCGCGCGCAAGTTCTTCCTGGAAGAAACCCAGCAGCGCGCAAACTTCGCCGCCGAGCTCGAAAATGAGCTCCACCGCCTCGGCGTCAAAGATGTGCACCAGAGCGGCATGCTCTCGGGCGCCGTGCACCGTACATGGGGCGAGCTCAAAGCCAAGCTGGGCGGCGGCGATCACGCCCTGCTCGCCACCGCGGAGCAGGGCGAAGACGTCGCCAAAAAATCCTACGGAGAGATCCTCAAACTTGATCTGCCCGGAGACGTTCGCGATCTGCTCTCACAGCAGCAGGCCCGCGTTCTCGAATCCCACGACAGGGTAAAGGCTCTGCGTGACAGCACCGCCTAGACCAAGCGAGCATCGCCTAGACCAAAGGATTCATTCCAAAGAAAGAGACAGCAACCTCCGATGTCTGCCAAACCGATCGTCCTCACCATCCTTGACGGATGGGGGTACCGCCCCGAAACCGCCGGCAACGCCATCGCGCTCGCCCGCAAGCCCGTCTTCGACGCCCTCTTGCGCGACTACCCAAACACGCTGCTCCGCGCGAGCGATCGATACGTCGGCCTGCCTGACGGACAGATGGGCAACTCCGAGGTCGGCCACCTCAACATCGGCGCCGGCCGCGTCGTCCGCATGGACATAACCCGCATCGACGCCGCGATCGCCGACGGGAGCTTCTTCTCGGACCCGACCCTGCTCGCCGCCATGCACATCGCCGCCGGCGGCAACCGCGTTCTGCATCTCTTCGGCCTGCTCTCGGACGGCGGCGTCCACTCGCACCAACGGCACCTCTACGCCCTCCTCGAGATGGCCGCGCGCCAGGGTCTCAAACGCGTCTTCGTCCATGCCTTTACCGACGGCCGCGACACCATGCCGACCAGCGGCGCAGGCTACCTCCAGGCCCTCCAAGCCCAGATCGAAACCATCGGCGTCGGCAAGATCGCGAGCGTTTCCGGCCGATACTTCGCCATGGACCGCGACCTGCGCTGGGAAAAAGAGCGCCAAGCCTTCGATGCCATGGTCACCGGCGCACCCGAAGGCGGCACTTACAACCATCCCGTCGAACGGGTCAAGGATCTCTACAACAACGGCATCACCGACGAGTTCGTCCCTCCTTTCTCGATCGTCGACGCAGGCGGAGCGCTGGTCGGCCCTATCCGCGACAACGACGTTTGCATCTCGTACAACTACCGCGCCGACCGCGTCCGTCAGATTACCCGCGTGCTTGCGCGAAATTCGGACGTCCCCGGCGGCCTCACCTCCGACGACGGCTACGATCTCCCGAAGGGAGCCGAGCTCGAAACCGAGATACCGCGCGGCCTCGCGCCTGACAACATCCACTACGTCACAATGACGGAGTACGACCAAAAATTCCGTCTGCCCATCGTCATTCGCCCTGAAAGCATGGACAACCTCCTCGCCAACCTCCTCGCCAAAGCCAAGCTGCGCAACCTCCGCGTCGCCGAGACCGAAAAGTACGCTCACGTCACCTACTTCTTCAACGGCGGCATCGAAGCGGCGTTCCCCGGCGAAGAGCGCGTCGTCATCCCCTCGCAAAAAGTCAAAACCTACGACCTCGCACCCGAGATGTCCGCCGCCGGCATCGCCGATACCGTCGTCAAGGCGATCGATGAAGGCACATTTGACGTCATCATCGTCAACTTTGCCAACGCCGACATGGTCGCCCACTCGGGCAAGCTGGAGCCGACGATCCGCGCGGTCGAAGCGGTGGACACGCAGGTAGGTCGGATCTACAACGCCGTCCGTCAACACGGTGGATCGCTCCTCGTCACCGCCGATCACGGCAACGCGGAACTCCTGATCGACCCCGCAACCGGCGGTCCGCATACCGCGCACACGACCAACCCCGTCCCGTTCATCCTGGTCTCCGACCAGATCGGGAAAGCAACCAGCCTGCGCACGGACGGCAGCCTGCGCGACATCTCGCCAACCATCCTCGACCTGCTCCATCTCGACAAACCCAGCGACATGACCGGCGAAAGCCTGATCGCGCCCTAAACCGTTCCCGTAGGTTTATCGCGAAAAGACGGCGCTTATTGCCGTTCCCGTAATGAAAACGGCACACCGACACCCCATCCGACTCACAGAAACTGGAGAGATACTCAGCGCCCCATCATAACCTCCATCAGCCTGTCTGCCACCAACTCCGCTGGGACGAGGTACACGCCCGCTTCGAACCGCCCCCGCAACGAGGCGATCTTTGCACTTCGGGAGGCGTCGTCCGTCGGCTCCATCCCGCATCTCGAGTAGTTCTCGTCTACCCGTGACGCCACGAAATCGCCGTTGCGGAACAATTCACGCCCGCGAGCCGATCCCTCTTCCGCATAAGCGCCGCCAAACCAACTCCGGTTTCGAGGTCCACGGACCATAAAGTATCCTCTCCCCCGGTTATCGGCAGCGATCGCAGATACTTTAGCGGTTTTCTAAACTTTCCTGTGGAAAACTTTCCAGCGAGCTACTTCACCACGCTCTGAAACAGCGGCGACGTCAAAAGACTCGCAAACTGACTATCGGACGACGAATAATCCACCGACAATGTCCCCGAGTTCGAGTCGATCGACGTCTGCTCCAGAGCCGACTTTTCCAGCGGCGTCCCCGACGTCTTCTTCAGCAACACAACGCCCTTCATCAGCGTCGCCGCCGTCGCCGCCGTCATCGTGTCGGACATCACAACCGATAGATTGAACTTCACCCCGTTCTGGAAATCGAGCGTATACCGCGAACTCCGCATCCGGTTCCGCACCGTGTCATAGTCGGCCAGCCCCGACGCCTCGCCCAGCACGCCCTTCATCATCGTCTGCGTGCCCTTCTGGTCCAGCAAGCTCCACACCGCGCGCTGATCCACCGCCGCCATTTCGTTCATCATGTCGCCGTTTGACAGCAGATCCGGCGCCAAACCGTCGCGTGCGTCCAGCGCCGCCTTTACCGCCTCGCGATCGCCGAAAACCATCGTGGTCTGGTTCAGAAACACCACGCTCATTCCCGCCGAACCCATCGGGTACACGCTGTTGTTGCGAATCATCAGAGGCTTGGTCTTCGCTTTGGCGAAGCTCTGCAGGATCTCGCGCGTGTGAAACTGCCCCTGCGCGATCCCCACCGTGCGCGTTCCCTCGCCACCCGCCGACCGAAACGCCGCAAACGCCAGCGTGTCCGCGTCCCGATCCACCTTCAGACCGGAGCTCTTCAGCGCCGTCTCCAGCCGCTTCAGGTCCGGCGGCAGCGTCCGATCCTTCAAACTCATCGCCACCGGCGAGTTCTGCATCGCGCGGTAATCCACCACAATCAGCTGCTGAACATCGTGCGGCACCGCCGCCTTGCCGTCGCTCGAAAGCTGAGCGGCAGATCCAGGCATCGAGGCCAAACCAAGCCAAACGAGAGCAACATACATCGGAAACGTGCGCAAAGGAGACTCCGTCAGAGCGGCCACGAGAGACTGCCGCAACCGATCCATTCTTTCGTAAATACACCGCAACAGGCAACCTGCGCTATGGCTTGGACGGGGGATAGACACAGAAGTCGCGCATCCGCGCATCTGAAATCGCAGCTCACGCGCATCCAAACAGCAGCTCAAGTCAATCCACATCGCAGCTCAAGGCCAGCCGATCGGCCGCAGGAGCTTGCGCTCAATCACCTTCTGCTCCGGGCTAAAGCTCCGGATCTCCGCGATCCAGCGCTCCTCGGCGTCAAACGCCGCCTCCGGAATCAGGCCGATCAGCTCCGCCTCCGCGATCGCGACGCCCTTCCGCTTCGCCAGCCGCTCCAGCATCGCAAAGACCTCCGGCATCGGCGTCACCCGAAAATCCGTGATATTCATGCTGATCTGCGGCCGGCGGTCGGCCACCACACCGATCGCCTTCACCCCCTGCATCCCCCCGGACGCCGCCCGGCGCGCCAGCCCGCTTACCTGGGTGAGCCCGGCCGCGGC
>CAXUIB010000131.1:0-6590 GCA_964250945.1 uncultured Acidobacteriaceae bacterium | reverse complement strand
CCGCCACACGCTCGCCCGGCAGAGCCGACCTTCCCCCCTCCGCCACCGACACCGGCGGCGCCCCCGGCGGGCAGCCGCACGGCGATGTCTCATGATCCACCACCTCGCGCAGGCTTGCATGCTCAAACAACACATGCTGGCCTGCGCGCAGCTCATAACTCGACGTTCCAAACTGGTCCACAATCTCGAGCGCCGGCGCACGCGCGCCCAGGCTCTCCACGCACGTGTCGCCGTTCTGCGTCACGCGCATGCGCAGGTCCAGCGGACCTCGCGCACGTACCGTAAACCGCAGGTCCGGCGTGATCACCACATCGCGTTCATCCACCACCGTTCTGAGCTCCATCGCACCGCGCTCCAGCGCAAACAACAGCGGCGCCGGCACGCCTTGCACGCTCGCGCCCGAAGTCACGTGGACCCTGCTGGTCGCGCACACCTCGGCAACCCCGCCGCGCTCCAGCCGCAGATCCGCCGTCTGCCCCTTCGCCGTGATAGTCGATCCGCCGCGCACCACCGCACGGTCGCCACTCACCTCCAAGGCGCCGGAGACGGTCGCATCCGAGATCCGCAAATCGCCGATCACGGAGGCTCCCGATCCCTCGCCGACCTGCGCCACAGCCGTCCCAAGCCCGGCAAAGCAGGTCAGACAAACCAGCGGCAAGACGAGCGACCCGGCTCCGAGACGTACCATACAAGTCCCAGACTACATTGCCAAGGTCGTCTGGACGAGACCGCCTAAAGCGGTTTTCCTGTAGGTGTATAGCGAAAGAACAGGTCTCATGGCCGTTTTCCCCAATGAAAACGGCACTCCCATACTCTGTCCGACTCACAGCAACAGGAAATCCGCTCTAGACCTGGCTCAGCGACCCAACCTACATAAGGAGGAAGTTACGGATCAGCTGCCGCCCATCCCGCGTCAGGACGCTCTCCGGGTGAAACTGCACGCCTTCGATCGGCAAGGTTCGATGCCGCAGACCCATAATCAACGTCTCTCCCTCATCGTCAGGCTCTGTCCGCGCCGAAATCTCCAGCTCCGCCGGAAGACCCTCTTCCCGCACAATCAAGGAGTGATACCGGGTGCAGGTCATCACCGACTCGATCCCGTCAAAGATCGTCCGACCATCGTGCGCGACCTCGCTGGTCTTTCCGTGCATCAGCTTGGGCGCCCGCACCACATCGCCGCCAAACGCCGCCCCGATCGCCTGATGCCCGAGGCAAACGCCGAGAATCGGAACTCTCCGGACCGGCTCTTTCCCGCCCGCTTCCCTCCGGCCCAACTCCGCAAAGTGCCGGATCAGATCGACGCTGATCCCCGCTTCCTCGGGCGTGCACGGCCCCGGCGAAATCACAATGCGCTCCGGCCGCATCGCCTCCACCTCCTCCGGCGTCACCTCGTCGTTGCGCCGGATCACCATCTCCGCGCCCAACTCCCCCATATACTGCACCAGGTTGTAGGTGAACGAATCGTAGTTGTCGAGAACGAAGACCATCGGTACCCGCCCCTGATTCTACGCTTCCTTGTACGCCCAGACCGTCCCCTCAGGCCTCAAGACGCACAGATCGTCCCGGCGCCGGCCTCGCCGAGCTGTAATGTCCGACATGCCCGCCAGCTCCGGCGGCCCGCGGTCGGGCCCCTCGCAGCGAAAGATCTCTGACCCGCAACTCAGCCGTGCCGACCGCCGGCAACGGCTTCTGCCGAACCGCGTCCCCCTGCTCGTCCGCGCCAAATCTCTCCGCTCCAGAGTCCGCGTGGGGCCGCGAGCTCCACACCTCGGTCCGCCCCGCGCACCGCCTCACCACCTCGCGAAATACCGCCAGTGCCTCGCTCTCCTTGCCCTCCATCGACGCCAAACCGAGCGCCAGCGGAGCGATCTCCTCCTCAAAACGCAGCATGGCCAAACCCGGAAACCCGGCCACACCGACCGACTCCGCCACAATCGCCACACCCTCGCCCGCCGCCGCATAGGCCAGCACCACAGCGGTCGACTCCGGCGCCTCCACCACCCGAGGCATAACGCCCGACGTCAAAAGGAGCCGGCGAAGATGCGCCTGCTGCAGATGTCCATCCTTGCCGCGCGACGCGATCAAGGGCGTACGCCGCAGCTCCTCAAGTGAAATCTGCGACCGGGACGCAAGCGGACTCCCCCGCGAAACCATCGCGACCAGAGGCTCCGCGCTGATCAGCTCAAACTTTATCCGCGGATCGGAGATCTCCTCCACCATCAGGAGCGCATCCACCGAACCCTCCGAGATCCGCAGCCTCTGCTGCTCGGTCGTCAGCTCCAATACCTCGAGCTCAAACATGGGGTACTCCGCCGCAAGCATGCGAAGAACCGCCGGCAACAGCACCGATTGCCCCACCGGACCGCATCCCACCTTCAGCCGCAAGCGGGCATCCATGTCGCCCAGCCGCGAGCGCGCCGCGTTCACCGTCTCCAGGATCGTCTGCGCATACTCGCGAAACGCCACGCCCGCGGCCGTCAGCCGCACCTGCTGCCGGCTGCGCTCAAACAGCTTCGCCCCAAACGCCTCTTCAAGCGACTTGATCTGAAACGTGATCGTCGGCTGGCTCATGTACAACACGCGCGCCGTCTTGCCGTAGTGCAAAAGGTCCGCAAGCGTCAGAAAACACTGCAGCTGCCTGATTCTGAAGTCCAAAGGAGAGCCTCGGTTATCGGGAAAGAAACCTGTGCGTCTGCTACGGGCTGCCAAAGCAAGGGACAACATCTTAGGTTGTGGCAAGGGAGAAAGCTACGTCGAAATACAGCAATTACCTGAAATTGAGTAGCGGTGTAGGCCAATATTCACAGCGCTCTCATCGTTTGTCAATGGAAATTTAGGGAGCGGGATGTTGGGGGCTGACGTGCTCGCCTGAACTTCAACACCCTGCTCCATCCCAACCAGACGCAACAATGGGCAAGATCCGCGCTCGCAGACCCCGCCCTCTCTTCCATCGGTCACCCTCAAACCCTAAAACGAGTACGCAGAGATCAAGACTAGTACGGCCACCTCCAGTCGCGCGTCTCCGGCCGGTCAATCCCGAACTCGTGCGCATACTGCACGCTCTCAATGATCTGTCCGCGCAACCACTCCTTCGTATGCGCCGCCGCCTGCTGCAGCTTCGGCACACGGTCGATCACATCGATCGCCAAGGTGTACCGGTCGGCCTGATTGACGATCGCCAACTCAAGCGGCGTGTTGATGTTGCCCTTCTCCTTGTACCCATGCACGTGCATATTTTCGTGATTGTTCCGCTGATACGTCATCTTGTGGATCAGCCACGGGTACCCGTGAAAATTGAAGATCACCGGCTTGTCCAGCGTAAACAGCGAATCGAAGTCCCGATCTGTAAGGCCATGGGGATGCTGCAGGTTCGACTGCAGCTTGAACAGATCCACCACATTCACAAATCGGATCTTCACCTCTGGACACCGCTCGCGCAAGATCGCCACCGCCGCCAACGCCTCCGCCGTCATCACATCGCCGCAGCTCGCCACCACCACATCCGGCTCGGCGCCATCGTCGTTGCTGGCAAAGTCCCAGATACCGATCCCCTTGGTGCAATGCTCGACCGCGGCCTCCATGTCCAGGTAGTTCAGATGTTCCTGCTTATCCGCGACGATCACATTGATGTAATCCGTGCTCCGCAGGCAGTGATCCGCGACGCTCAAAAGGCAGTTCGCGTCCGGCGGTAAATAGATCCGCGTAATCGATGCGCTTTTGTTCGTCACCACATCCAAAAATCCTGGATCCTGGTGCGAAAACCCGTTGTGATCCTGCCGCCAAACCACCGACGAAATCAAGAGATTGATCGACGAGATCGGCGCCCTCCACTTCAGATCCTTGCACTTCTCCAGCCACTTCGCATGCTGGTTGAACATCGAGTCGATAATATGCACAAACGCCTCGTACGAGCTAAAAAGTCCGTGCCGCCCGGTCAGCACGTACCCCTCGAACCAGCCCTCCAGCGTCGTCTCGCTCAGCATCTCCATCACGCGTCCGTTGCGCGCCAGCTGGCTGCCGTCCAGGTCCGCCGGCAGCTCCTCTTCCAGCCACGTCTTTTTGCTCGCCTCGTAGATCGCCTGCAGCTTGTTCGATGCCGTCTCGTCCGGCCCAAAGACCCGAAAGCTCTTCATGTTCTGCCGCATCACATCGCGCAGAAACTTTGCCAGGTTCCCCGTCGGCGAGACCATCGTCGTTCCCGGCTTCTCGACCTTGACACCGTACTCGCGAAAATCCGGCAGATCGAGCGGCTTGCGCAGCTTGCCACCGTTTGCATGAGGATTTCCGCTCATCCGGCGCTCGCCCTCAGGCGCCATCGCCGCGTACTCCGCCTTCAAACGCCCACTCTCGTCAAACAACTCCTCCGGACGGTAGCTTCGCAGCCACTCCTCCACCTGCTTCAGCTCCTTCGGATCGGTGCGCGGATCGGTGATCGGAATCTGATGCGCACGCCAGAAATTCTCGACCTTGTGCCCGTCCACAAACTTCGGCCCCGTCCATCCCTTCGGACTGCGCAAGATGATCATCGGCCACTTCGGCCGCGGGGCATCGTTCGCCGGCTCCTTGCGCGCCCCATCCTGGATCGCCCGGATCTCCGTCACACAGCGCTCCACCACCTCCGCCATCCTCTGATGCATCCGCTCCGGATCGTCGCCCTCGACAAAGTGCGGCGTCCATCCGTAGCCCTTGAACAGCATCTCCAGCTCTTCGCCGGGAATGCGCGCAAGCAACGTCGGATTGGCGATCTTGTACCCGTTCAGGTGCAGGATCGGCAGAACCGCGCCGTCCCGCTCCGCGTTCAGGAACTTGTTCGAGTGCCAACTCGTCGCAAGCGGTCCCGTCTCCGACTCGCCGTCGCCCACCACCACGGCGACGATCAGGTCCGGATTATCAAACGCCGCCCCAAACCCATGCACCAGGCTGTAACCCAGCTCCCCACCCTCGTGGATCGATCCCGGCGTCTCCGGCGTGCAGTGGCTCCCGATGCCCCCGGGAAACGAGAACTCCTTCAGGAACTTCTGCAGCCCAACCACGTCCTGGCTCTTCTCGGGATACACCTCCGAGTACACGCCCTCCAGATAGCTGTTCGACAAGGTCGCTGGAGCACCGTGCCCCGGCCCCGCGATGTAGATCATGTCGAGATCGAACTTCTTGATCACACGATTCAGGTGCACCCACGTAAACGTCTGTCCCGGGTCCGTGCCCCAGTGCCCCAAAAGCCGCTGCTTTATGTGGTCAACCTCCAGCGGCTCGCGCAACAGCGGATTCTCCTGCAGGTACAGCATCGCCCCGCACAGGTAGTTGCACGCCCGCCAGTACGCATCCATGCGCCGCAACTCATCGGCGCCCAGCACCTTTGGCCCATCCGCCGCTGCCGCTGCCCCACTCGGCGACCCGTTCTCGATTGACCCCGAACCCTGCTCCACCACTGGTACGCTCGATGCGCTCATCGGTCCGTTCTCCCTTGTGCTGCGTTCGATCTTCTATGCTGCGCCGGGCATGTTACAGCCCGGTCATCTCAACCACATGCCGGGCGATCGCTCGGTCCTCATCGGCCGGAACCACCCATACCCTCGTTGCCGATCCTTTCGGACTGATCTCGCGCATCCCGGAACCCTTAGCCGAATTTCGACCGTCCTCCAATTCGATGCCCACCGCGCCGAGACCGACCAGAACTTCTTTCCGCGACCGGGCATCGTTCTCCCCTATGCCTCCCGCAAACGCCACGCCATCCACACCGCCCATCAGCGCGACATAGCTCCCGATCGCCTTTCGCACGCTGCGCGTAAACACCTCGATCGCCATCCGCGCCCGCTCGTCGCCGGCTTCGGCCGCCTCGCGCACATGCTTCATATCGTTGCCCATACCCGAAACCGCATGCACACCCGCATCGTGGTTCAGCATCGTCTCGACCGCTTTGATCGCGGCGTCCAGATCGCCCGTCTGCCGCCGCAACAAATAGAGCACCACCCCCGGGTCAAGATCGCCGGGCCGCGTCCCCATCACCACACCGCCCGTCGGCGTCAAGCCCATCGTGTTCTCGATCGATCGCCCGTCCACGATCGCCGTCACACTGCATCCGCTGCCGAGATGCGCCATCACCAGCCGCCGCGGAAGCACCCCGGAGTCCCGCATCTGCCGGACCACCGACTCGCACGAAAGCCCATGAAAGCCGTACCTCCGCACACCCTCGGCGCGCATCTCCTCCGGCAACGCATACCGCTTCGCCAGCTCCGGCATCGTCTCGTGAAACACCGTGTCGAAGCACGCAAAGTGCCCCGCCTCGGGAAATCTCCGCTGCATCTCTTCGATCAGCCGCACCGCCTCCGGATCATGGAGCGGAGCAAACGCCGCCGCCGCCCGCAAGTCATCCAACACCTCCGGCGTCACCCGCACATGCGTCGTCAGCTTCGCCCCCGGATGCACCACGCGGTACCCCACCGCATCCACGCGCGCCTCGCCCGGCCGGCTCACCGCATCCGCCACCGCCGCCGCCGCCTGCTCGGCCGTCGCCCCCGCCGAGAGCGTCGCCCCCCGGCTCACATCGTTCCCCGCCGCATCCTCAAACCGAAACTTCGCCCCATCCGTCC
>CAXUIB010000130.1:6145-6607 GCA_964250945.1 uncultured Acidobacteriaceae bacterium | reverse complement strand
CCCCAACCTTCAGGCCGCCGCACCATCCAAAACGGAAAGATCAAGACCGGCCGGAAGGCGGAAACGACTTCGCCAGCAACTCCGCCGTTCGCCCGTGCCGATACCGAAACATGCTCCCGAGCTGCATCCGCACCACCGGCATCCCAAGCTGCCCCAAAACCCCCATCGGCGGCTCAAACTCCACATGATCGTGCAACAGCGTTCCCGCCGTCTCACGTCCCTCCACCACCCGCGCCTCCGCCCCAACCCGGTGGCAGTGCCGCCAGAACCGAAACGGCCCTCGATGCTGCACGTCGCAGAAATGGTCGTTCCAACAGAACTCCGTGATCTCCGCATCCCACGGCACACGGATCGGCGACATCGGAAACGCCCGAAATGAAATCGTCATCCGCGTCCCCGCACCCGCCACCACGCCGGGCAACACCGGCGTCCCCGGAGGACGCGGAGGCGGCGCCCGAAACT
>CAXUIB010000130.1:0-6135 GCA_964250945.1 uncultured Acidobacteriaceae bacterium | reverse complement strand
CCTCAATCCGAGCCCGCTGCCACCGCGGCATCAACCGCGGCAGATTCTCAGGATTCGCGAAAAACCCAAACACCCGCTCAACAGGGAAGGGAAGCCACTGCTCGGCCGCAAACGTATATGGCATGTTCCGACTCACAGGGACAGGAGATCCGCTATAAACGCCACGCAAGCCCAACCCCGAGAGCGAGGCGCCCCACCACCAGGGGCGCCTCTCCAGGCAGATACAGCATCGGAGCAGGGGAGGTTCACAGGCCAAAGTCCAGCAGCAGCGCCAAAAAACCCGAAAGTCTGGGCGCTTCTCCAGAGTTACGCGACAACGCCATCCCTGGATGTCCACTCTGCCGCAAAAATACCTCCTACATCGTCAACACCTGATTTCCGCCCACATCCTTCACCGAATACAACGCCCGGTCGCAGCTCATCATCAACTCGCTCCAGTCCACCGTCGCCCCGCCGCCCAGCTGCGACACCCCAAAACTCGCATGAATCCGCGTTCGCGTCTCGCCCGAAACCATATCGAACTTCGCCAGATGATCGCGCAAACGCTCCGCCAGATCCCGCGCCACGTCCAGCGAAGTCCTGGGCAGTAAAATCACAAACTCGTCCCCGCCCAGCCGACCCAGACAATCGGTCTTCCGCAAACCGTGCTGCAAACATCGCGCCACGCCCTTCAGCACAGAATCCCCAAAGTTGTGTCCCATCGTGTCGTTAATCTGCTTGAAGTGGTCCAGATCGATCAGGATCGCCGACAGCGGCTCCCGCGTCACTCGCGCCGCCGCAATCTCCCTCTGCGCCGCATGCTCGATCGCCCGACGATTCATCAGGCGCGTCAAAGGATCCATCATCGCCTGGATCTCTAAATCGTGCCGCAACTCCGCCGTCGTAAACCACACATACGCCACCACCACGCTGCCCTCGAGCACCGTAGTCAGCAACACCGTCACGCTCAGGTATAGACCGCCCAACATATAATTTCGGGGCACACCATGCATTAACACATTCACAATCCGTACCAGATTGTTCAGCGCCAGACCACCGAGCGCCACCACCATCGCCCTCCCCGGAAGCCGCAGCGGACCCATCGCCTCTCGCGCTACCACCATAGCCGTCAACGTCAGCTGAATCGCCAGCACCAGGCTGAATCCAATCAGCCAAATCGCCGTGTGCGGCCAAACCATCCCCCAAACAATCATCCACACCGACACAGCGGCCGACAAACCCACCTGCAACCGCCACAAATACTGCCGCAAACCAAAAAACTCGGTGATCGAACGATGCAGACACGCGTACGCCAAAGGAAAAAAGAAGCCGCCCACCGCCAACGAAAATACGTCCGGGATCACACTGCGCAAAGCCACCAGCAGAGCACCCAGAAACGCATAACACGTAAACACAGGAAACCACTCCGCGCCCCGCACGCCCCGGTGCAACGACGAGTTCACCATCGTCAGCGCCGTATAGATGCCCAATACAACCGCATGCTCAACATGCAGCGTATGTAAGTCCATGCTAATCAACTCCTCCACGCGTCCGCACCGCACCGCCGTCGTCCCAGATGTCTCTTCGCTCCATCTACCCTACACCGTCAACACCCGATTCCCACCTACATCTTTCACGGAATACAACGCCCGGTCGCAGCTCATCATCAACTCACCCCAATCCACCGTCGATCCCCGCAACTCCGACACCCCAAAGCTCGCCTGAATCCGCGTCCGCGTCTCCCCTGAAACCATGTCGAACTTCTCCAGATGATCCCGCAAACGCTCCGCCATCTCCTTCGCCACACTCAGCGACGCCCCCGGCAGCAATACCACAAATTCGTCGCCCCCCAGACGCGCCAGAAAATCCGATCTCCGCAACTCGTGCTGCAGGCAGCGCGCTACCCCCTTCAGCACAGAATCCCCAAAGCTGTGCCCCATCGTGTCGTTGATCTGCTTGAAGTCGTCCAGGTCGATCATGATCGCCGACAACGGCCGCCGGGTCACCCGCGCCAACGCAATCTCCTTCTCCGCCGCCAGCTCGATCGCTCGCCGATTCATCAGGTGCGTCAGCGGGTCCGTCATCGCCTGCGTCTCCAGATTGTGCCGCAGCTCCGCCGTCGTGAACCATACATACGCCACCACGACACCGCCCTCCAGAACCGACGCCAGCAGCACCGCCAGGCTCAGGTGCAGACCGGTGCCCAGAAAATAGTTCTGTGGGACGCCATAGATCATCACACTCACCGACCGCACCAGATAATTCAGCGCCAAACCGCCGAGCAACACCGCCATCGTGATCCCCGGAAGCCGCAACGGCCCAGTCGATCCCCGCACCACCACCACCGCCGTCAACGTCAGCTGCGTCATCAACACCAGACTCAGACCGATCAGCCGAAACTCCGTGTGCGGCCAAACGATCCCCCACACCGTCAGCCACGCCAACATTCCTGCCACCAAACCCACCTGCAACCGCCACAACTTCCGCCGCATCCCAAAAAACTCCGTGATCGAGCGGTGCAGACACGCAAACGCCAGGGGAAAAAAGAAGCCGCCCATCACCACGGAAAATACCGCCGGCACCACGCCCCGCAGAGCAATCAGCACCGACCCCAGAAACAGGTAGAACGTAAACACCGGAAACCACACCGAGCCTCGCACACCCCTGTGCAAGGACGAGTTCACCACCGTCAACGCCGTAAATAAACCCAGAAGAACCGCGTGCTCAATATGCAGCGTCTGCAGGTCCATGCCGATCCCCTTTGCCGTCACACGTGCACAGCACGCCGCGCCTGGCGGCCTCCTGGCTGTCCCGGCCAGGCTCGAGATCCGAGCTCTCTTTGACCTACATCTACTCTGCACAGGTCCGGCAAACGCAGAGAGCTTTCGCTATTACACCATCAACAGCCGGGAGGCCCATTTTTGCAAAAAATCCGGCTCGGCGCCAGTCTACACGTCACAGGCGCGAAAGCTTAGCGAATTCCTCCACGGATCAACCACACCAGCCCAAAGAACCGGCCCAGATGCCCAGGGAGACCCACCTTATCCCGCGATCCTCCGCCGCACCAACCCCGCCAGCCCCGCCACGCCCGTGCCCAGCATGGCAAACGTCCCCGGCTCCGGCGTCTGCACCACGCTCACATCGTCCAGATCAAACTGGCCCGCCGGGTTCAACGTATAAAACGCCAGCGACGTCGAAGTGCCCGTGGCCGTCGTCCCAAAGGTATACGTCTCATACCCGCCCGCTCCCAGATCGCTGATCGCCGCCACCGTGTTGCCGCCGAACATCACCACGAAATCGTTCGTGTAGTCCGCCGGCAAAGCATCGTTTCGCAACGCAAACGACACATAGTAGTTCAGCCCCGCAACCGTCGACACCGTCTGCGACAGCGTCAGACCATCCACCGGCGCCAGGTACGCCTCATAACTGCCGCTGTGCGGCAGACCACCGTCAAACGGATCAAACGTCTCCGTCCCGTAGTAAACCCCATTCTCGCCTCCGCCCATCCCCGCATCCGCTCCACTCACCGCCCATGGAGCCAGAGATCCAGTCTCAAAACCGCAGTTCAAGACCGCATTGTCGGCCCTCGCAGAGCACGCATCAGCCTTCAACATCGGCGATCCACACAGACCCAACACCAACACAGACAATCCAGCCGACTTCAAACGCATCCTGTCCTCCTCCGATTTACTTTGTCCCGCTCCCGCAGGGAATCTGTTGTCGCTCTTGCCTTCTTTGTTGTCATTCCGCAGGGAATCTGCAGTTGCACTTGCCTTTCTTCACACCTTACAATCCGCCCTACTGCGTCCCTCCACCACCGGCACCCGACGACCCCGCATAGCTCGCCCAGGCATTCACCAGATTGGCCACGTTCGTCGTCCCGATCCCCGTGGCAAAATCCCATCCCGGGTGCGCCAGGTAAGCCGGCTGAAACGTCGTGCTGCTCACCGACAACGCACCGTAGATTCCGCCCGTGTTGTAGCAGTTGATCGTCCCCGTGCAGTCGACCACGATATCGCCCTGCGTCACGTCGTAGAACACGCAGTTCGCTCCCACGCCCGCGCCCAGAGACGAGTTGCAGGCCGCCGTGCCAGTCCCTGTAGCCCCGTACTCGGCCCGCGCCAACGCATACAGCACCGTGTTCGAGTTGCCCCAGATTTCGCCCGTCTTCTGGTTTCACCAGAGCCTGAATCCCCGCCCAGATCGGACTCGCAAACGACGTTCCGCCCGCCCCGCTCCACGTCGCCGGATCGCCCAGACACGGCGTTCCCCCGCGCGAAATGCCGCTATCCAGCGTCGGATCCGTGTAACAGAACGCATAGTAGCTGCGCCAACCGCCGTTGGAGGAGAACAACGAAACATCCGGAATATCGCGCACACCGCCGTTGGGAACACCCGTCAGCTGCTGAAACGCCGGCTTCAAGTACGACGCGCAGTTGCCGCTGATGATCGCTCCAATCTGGTCGCCCAGCGTCGCATCCCCATACGCGCAGGCACTCGGCCCCCCGCTGCCCGCCGCCGTGGTCCGCCGGTTCGCACTCGTATTGCAATAGCTCGTCGGCCCCGTCGTCGGACGTCCCACGTACGTGGCGACCAGCGGACTCGCGCACGAGTCGTTCCACGGAATCTCCGGAATATACGACTGCGCCGTCACATAAAACGGCGAATTCGTCGTCGAAAAATACGTGTTCGGCTGGCCCAGAGGAATATACCCAAAGTCCGTCCCGCCCACCGAGATGTTATACGGCGTCGACGTAAGTCCACTCACCTGGATGCCGTGCGTCGCCCGCGACCGGCCCGCATCCACACTCGCCGCGCCCTCGTCCCCAGACGACACAAACACCGACGTCCCCTCGGCCGCCGCCGTCATATACAGGTTGTTGATATAAGCGTTGTCGGCCGACCCAAGATCCGCCTCCGACTCGCCATAGCTGATGCTCACTACCGTCGGCGGCGTCGGACCTTCCAACAAATTCTCCAGCGCCAAAAACCCGCCAAACTGCTCCGTGTTATCGCACGCCGCATTTACAATCGTCGCATTCGGCGCCGCCGCGCTCGCCCACTCCACATCCAGAGCCGCCTCAACGTCATCCGAGTTCGCGCCCGGGTCCGTGCACGTATCCGTTCCCGTCGGGTTCGACTGCACCAGCTTTCCATACGGAAACGCCCGGCTCAGCCCCAAGACCTTGCGAAACACATTCCAGTCGCCCGCGCTGTACAGGTCCGTGTCTTCAATCACCACAACAGTCTGCCCGCGACCGCTGATCCCCTGCGCAAACACCGGATTGAAGTTGTAAATCTTGGCAAGGTCCCCCGCCGTCACATCGTTGCGGCCGCTCGCCGTGTATCCCTCGCCCTCCAACTTCAGCGCCGGCGTATGCTGCGGCTTCGGCATAAAGTTATGCAACGACGCCGTCCCATGGAGAATCGGAGCAAACGCGGCCGGAAACTCCGGGTCGTTATAGTTCGCAAAGTGCGCCTTCCCATTCACCAGCAAGCTGTGAATCGGCGCATGAAATGCCGTCCGCACCTGCCCTGCCGTCCCTGAAAACTCAATCACCATCCCCGACGCCGAATCCACCCGGAACCCCTCGGCCCGCAGCCAGTCAGTCACCTTCTCCACGTCCTCGGCCGCCGGGCTGAACTGCTCCTTCACCTCGGCATTGGTCAGCCACTTGTGAAAGTTCGCACTCGCCGGGTCATGCTGGTCCGCAATCCTTTGCTCAAACGCGGCCTTCTGCTCCGGCGACCGCTTCAACACCATCTGCAGACCGCGCATCGGCATGTCGTCCCGCACCAAACCCATGTCGTTCTCGGGCGTCGCCTCGGGCCGCGTATTGCCCTTCGCCACCGTCCACCCGCTCCGTAATCAGCGGCTGAGCGTGAAAGTTCTGCGCCGAGGCCAGGGCGCTCAGAGCAAAGGTCGATACAACAAGAAGCCGCGGAGTTCGCAACACAGGGGAAACCCTCCTCAAAAATCGTTCGAGTGCGACCAATGTAGCAGGGAATCGGCTCCACCTCCCAGAAACATTTACAATCACCTCGCGCCCCATCAAAATCCCGACAAACCCACCTCACATCCCCAGCCGCATCAACGTCGGCCGATGCAGCCAACTCTCCGCGCTCCCGATCACAAACCCCACCCCACGCCAAACC
>CAXUIB010000129.1:0-6625 GCA_964250945.1 uncultured Acidobacteriaceae bacterium | reverse complement strand
CCACAACAACAAGAGCCGCGATCGCTCCAACGCTCGCCGGCAGAAGCATCCCAGCTCCCCCCGCCCCGATGGCGATCACGATGAACACCACCTCCGTCCCTTCCAGCATGGTGATGTTGAAAGCCGTCCCAAACGCCACCTTGTCGCCGACCAACCCGCCCCGGCCACTCCCGCCTGGAGCCGCCTCTCCCATCACCGCCTGATTCTTGGCGAAAGCCGCAGCCTCATCATGCAGCGGAATCAGACCCGCCGACCGCAGGATCGCCTTACGCAACCACCGCAAGCCAAACAACAGCAGCAACACGCCGACAAAGATCTGCAGCAAACGCAACGGAACCCGCGTCAGCGCAGGCCCGACCGCCGCAACGATCGCCGCCAGCACCAGGAGCGCCGTCCCTGCTCCCGCCAACGCCGACCTCCAGCCCCGCACACTCCCGACCGCCAGCACCACCGTCAAAGCTTCGACGCACTCCACCAGCGATGCTAGAAACGACGCGACGACCGACGTCCCGAGATGTGCCCAGCCTAGCCCCATGCCTCCTCAATCTCCGGCTCCACAGTCTCCGAACCTCGGACACGGAAGCCGCCTTTCCTCTCGTTCGTACCTCAAACAACACGCGATCGACAGCCTTACTTCTCCTCGGCCGGCTGCTTCTCCGCCAGCAACTCCATCTGCCGCCGCCAGTCCAGATCGTCGACAAACGCACGGCTCGACCGCCACTCCTCCTGCACCTTCACAAACAGCTCCAAGAACACACGCGTGCCGATTGCGCTCTCTATATCCTTGCGCGCAGCCGTCCCAATCCGCTTCAACATCTCGCCACCCTTTCCGATCAGAATGGCCTTCTGCCCCTCGCGTTCCACAAAGATCGCCGCCGCAATCTTCGTCACCGGCAACTTTCCGTCGCGACCCTTGTTCAACGATCGCGGTTCCTCCCATCGCTCAATCATCACCGCCGATGCGTACGGCACCTCCTCGCCCGTAAGCAGCAAGATCTTCTCGCGAATCAGCTCCGCAGCCAGAAACCGCTCCGGCTGGTCGGTCACCTGATCCCGCGGAAACCTGCGCCCGCCTTCCGAGAGCAGCGCAATCAGCTTGTCCAGCAACAACTCCAGTCCCTCTCCCTTGCGCGCGGAGATCGGAACCACATCCGCAAACCCATGCTGCCCGCTCCAATGCGCAATCAGCGGCAACAGCTCTGCCTTGCGCACCAGGTCGATCTTGTTGAGCACCAAAATTACCGGGCACTCCAGCTTCTTCACCAACGACAGCGCAAAGTCATCCTCACGCGCGCTATTCGCCCGCTTGCTGGCCGCAAACCCATCAGGCACCCTCACACCAACGACCGCCCCATCCTCCTCAGTCTCATTATCGGCAGATCCGGTAAAAACTTCAGCGTCCGACGCAACTTTGTCCGAAACTTTCGTCACCGGCAGACGATGCGTCGCGTCCACCAAAAACAGCACGGCGTCCTGGCTCTCCAAAGCGTCGTGCACCTCCTGCATCATGCGCCGGTCCAGCTGCGTCTCCGGCTTATGCACCCCAGGCGTATCGACCATCACCACCTGCGCCGCCGGCCGCCCCGCAACCCCCTTCGCCTTCTTTACCGCCGCAACCGCCAGCACGCCCAAAATGCGCGTCCGCGTCGTCTGCGGCTTGTGCGTCACAATCGCCAGCTTCTGCCCCAAAAGAGCATTCAGCAGCGTAGACTTGCCAGCATTCGGCCGGCCAATAATCGAAACTGTTCCCGCACGCAGAGCCATCCCCCCATTATCGCGCGCGCTCATCCACCCTAGGCCCAACCGCCGCCCGCTCAGCTACACTTCTCCGCATGATCCTTGTCGCTCGGCTCGCGGCCGCAACCGCCGCCGCCCTCCTGCTCCCCCTCGTCCTCCATGCCCAGGCACCCGCTCCCTCTTCCCGATTCACCGAGGTCAACCCGGACCGCACCATCACCTTCCGCTACACCGACCCCACAGCCACGAAAGCCGAACTCGCCCTCGAAGGCGCCGGGCCCAACCTCCCCATGGAGAAGGGAACCGACGGCGTCTGGACCGCTACCTCGAAGCCGCTCGCACCGGAGATCTACGGTTACCACTTCGACGTCGACGGCCACCCCCGCCTCGATCTCCATAACACCCGCCTCACCACCAATCTCCTCAACGTCTCGAACATGATCGAGGTTCCCGGCGAGACCCCCGAGCCTTGGCAGCTGCAGACTCTCCCGCACGGCGAGGTCCACCATCACTTCTACACAACCTCGGCTGTCCTCGGCCTGGCCGCCAATCAATCCGACTTCTACGTCTACACCCCGCCCGGCTACGATCCTCGCGCAAAGTCCACCTACCCCGTGCTCTACCTCCTGCACGGCTTCTCCGACACCGCCTCCGGTTGGACCGCCGTCGGCCAAGCCAACCTCATCCTCGACAGCCTCCTCGCTCAGGGCAAGATCAAGCCGATGATCGTCGTGATGCCGCTAGGCTACGGCGATATGAGCTTCGTTCTCGGACGGGATCCCAACGTCTGGAACGATCCCACCGCCGTCAATCGCAATACCGACAACTTCGCCCAGGCGCTTCTGACCGAGGTCCTCCCGCGCGTCGAACGCGAGTACCGCGTCTCGGCCAAACGCGACGACCGAGCCATCGCCGGCCTCTCAATGGGCGGCCTTGAGTCACTTACCATCGGCCTCCAAAATCCAGATAAGTTTGCCTACGTCGGCGGTTTCTCCTCCGCGGTCCACGGAAGGGACTTACAACAAGGTTCGCGTCCCTCAATCCTAAGTCGACTAACTTCCAGTTACTCTGGATCGCCTGCGGAACCGAAGATCACCTGATCGAACCCAACCGGAAATTCATCGCCTTTCTCAAAACAAAAAACATGCCCGTAACTCAGATCGAAACGCCCGGCATGCACACATGGATGGTCTGGCGCGATAACCTGACGAACTTCACGCCTCTACTGTTTGCAAAGAAGTAATTCGTCCCAAAAGTCCACCGCTCCAGATTGTCTCGAGGAGAAACCTGTCCGCATGAAAGTAAGTCGTAAGTTATCTGCAGCGCTCGGAACTATCACTGTGGCATGCCTCTTAGCCCCATCTCTCCTGGCCCAGGGCCCGGTTCCGTTCAACTCCTCTGAAGTTCACCCTGACCACACCGTCACCTTTCGCTACCAGGATCCCGTGGCCACCGCCGTAACTCTCAACGCCGAGTTCGCCCCTAGGCCCATCGCCATGAGCAAAGGCGCCGACGGTCTCTGGGCGTACACCACCGCACCCCTCGCCCCCGAGATCTACTCCTACCGCTTCGACGTCGATGGACGACCGCAGTTCGACCCCAATAACCTCACCCACATCACGCCCAACCTGGTCTACCGCGGTGATCAAGTCGAGGTTCCCGCAGACACGCCGCAGCTCTGGGACACCGAGACCGTGCCGCACGGAACCCTGCACGCGCACCGCTTCACAACGGCAATCGAAAAAGGTCTGCCGTCCAATCAGAGCCGCTACATCGTCTACACACCGCCAGGCTACGACCCACGCGCAAAAACAAAATACCCCGTTCTGTATCTGCTCCACGGCTGGTCCAATACCGAAGAAACCTGGACGAAAACCTTGCAGGCCGACAATATTCTCGACAATCTTCTGGCTGCAAACAAGATCAGGCCCATGGTCGTTGTCATGCCGCTCGGCTACGGCGAGATGAGCTTCGTCAATGGCAGCATCGGCGATATCTGGAAGCAGAAGCCGCTGGTCGATCGCAACACCGACCTCTTCTCTCAGGCCTTGCTCACAGAAATCATCCCCCGCGTCGAAACCGAATACAACGTCTCGCGCAACCGCGACGACCGCGCCATCGCCGGCCTGTCGATGGGCGGTCTGGAGTCGCTCGTCATCGGCCTACGCCACGCCGACCAGTTCGCATATATCGGCGGCTTCAGCGCAGCCGTTCACCTCCTCAAACCCGCCGAGCAACTCCGGGTCCTCGCCCCCGCAACCGCAGCCAAACAAGCCGACCTGCGTCTGCTCTGGATCGCCTGCGGAACCGACGACGGCCTCATCGACCCAAACCGCAAGCTGGTCGCCTATCTCAAAACCGAAGGCCTAAATGTAACTGCTGTCGAAACACCCGGAGCGCACGTCTCTTACGTCTGGCGAGACAACCTTATCCATTTCGCCCCGCTCCTGTTCCGCTCCAAGGGAGAGCACACACCGAGCTAGAAAATAGACATAGCATACATAAGTCGTAACGAACGAAGCTAAAGCTGGAGAACCGGCTGCTTTAGGTAACTCGTGTAACTCGGAAGCGCCCGCGCCCCTAACTCATGCGCAGGTCTTATCCCCGACGCAGGTTCTATCCCAGACCTACAACGCGGCGCCCGCCTGGTATCCGCGACTTACACCCCGTCCTTCAACAATCCAATCCAACGCCTCACTCGCGGCCAGGGCAGCTACCGGAAGCGTCCACTCCAGCCACACCCGCGTCTCCGTCCAAACCCCGAACCACATCGTGATCGGGAAACATAAAAACATCGCATACAAGAGCGTGCGCTCTCCCGCCGCAAGTCTCCGCCGCGCCAGCCAGACAAACACAAGCAAGTACCCGCCCGCGCTCAGCAGCTGCGGCCAGTGATGCGGAAACACCAGTTCGTGCAGATTCTGCCCCATGCGCGGATACGTCTCGTTCACATTGCCGCGAAATCGCCGCGCAATCAGGCCGCGCACGACCATCCAGTAAATCCCCATGCCGCCGACCAGCACCACCGGCCCAAGCTTCAGCAGCGAACCCCAGCCCAAACGGCCCGAGATCTCCTTCACCTCCAGCCAACTCTTGCCCCCCATCAACGCCAGAGCGCCAACAATCCCAACCAAAAACAAGGACGTCTCCCGCATCGGAACATCCATCGCAAAGCACAGGAGCATCGCCGCCCACCAGCCCTCCAACGCAAAGATCACACCCATGCCAAACAGCGCCGCATGCGGCAAATCATACGCATACCAATAATTCGTCGTCGCCCGCATCGTCAGCGTCGCCGCCGCAATCACCAGCACCAAAGCATCCATCAGCCACCACGGCCGCAGACCGCGCCGCCGGCTCCACCACGCCCCAGTCAGCATCATCGCTCCCAGGCTCAGCAGCCCCACCAGCATGCTCGTAAACTTCTCCGTCGTAATCGGGTCCAGGTGCTGCGTGCCGATCGTCACCGTGATCGCATACCGCGCCGCCGCCGCCCGCATCCCGGCGCTGTCACCCGCCCAGCGCAGGATCGGCATCATCCCCACCCGGCCCTGGTACGGCAGAGGAGCGTGCCCCAAAGCATACTTTCGCCAATCAAGAAACGTCTCGTTCACCAGGAAATCGGCGCGCACACACTGGATCGTCGCCAGCATCAAAATAAAGCTGATCAGCCAGTCCCGCCGTCCAAAGCGCGCCGGCCCCGCCCGCCTGCCACCAGCCGTACTCCCTCCCCAAAGCTCTCCCGACCAATCCATACACCTCACCATACTGCATCGCACAGTCGATCCAGATCCGACCCACAGCCGGCACAACCGCCCCCCATTTCGCAGATAATGTGGAGAGCAAAGCATGGACTCCTTCTTCACACGCTTCAAAAACGCCCTCGTTCTGGTCGCCCTCCTGCTCGCCCAGACGGTCGGCCTCGCCATCCAGGTCCGTCGCCCCGTCGAAACTGGAGCGCCCGACGGCGACAAGCTCACGCTCGCACGCTTCTGGGTCGTCGGCGCCGTCACCCCCGTCGAGCACGTCCTGTTCGCCGGAACCCACGCCATCCGCTCCACCTGGTCCAACTACCTCGACCTCCGCCACGTCCGAGAGCACAGCCGCGACCTCCAGTACCAGATCGATCAACTCCGGCTCCAGCAGGCCGCTATCGCCGAAGACGCCGTCCAGGGACATCGCCTCCAAAGCATGCTCGCCTTCCAGCAAAAATATGTCTCCGCCACCGTCGCCGCGCAGGTCATCGGCACCAGCGGCACCGACATCTCCCGCGTCCTCTACATCGACAAAGGCACCGACGACGGCCTCAAGCCCGACCAGGCCGTCATCACGCCCGACGGCATCGTGGGCAAGCTGCGCGACGTCTTCCCCCACACCAGCCAGGTCCTCCTCATCAACGACCAAACCTCCGGCGCCGGCGTCATCCTCGCCAACACACGCGTCCGCGCCATCCTTCGGGGCACCACCGGAGGTCGCCTCGAAATCAACAACCTCACCGAAGACAACCGCATCCAGCCCGGCGAACCCGTCCTCACCTCCGGCGGCGACCAGATCTTCCCCCGCGGACTCTCCGTCGGCACCATCGAATCCGTCCGCCCCGACCCCGAAAACCAGCCGTACACCGCCATCCGCGTCCGTCCCACCGCAAACCTCTTCCAACTCGAAGAGGTCCTCGTCATCACCGGCACCGATCCCAAACTCCCCGCCGGAACGCTCGACACCCTCGCCCAAGGCGCCCGCGCCGGCGCCGCCGCCCGCGCCGCCGCAGAAAAGGCCGCCGCCGCCGCCGCACGCTCCGCTCAGGATGCCCAGGACGCCCGCTCCGCCGCGGAAATCGTCGCCGAACGCCTGCCCAGCCTCCACGATCCAAACGCCCCTGACCCAAAAG
>CAXUIB010000128.1:0-6669 GCA_964250945.1 uncultured Acidobacteriaceae bacterium | reverse complement strand
CGGCTCCGCTCCGCCACATCCGCCCGCTCCGCCCCCATGCCGGCACACGCCACCACCCCGCGATCGCTCGTATACACCACCACACCGCCCGGCCGCGCCGATCTGTCCCAACCCCGCACCAAACCGGCGACCTCCCGCGAGAGCGCTGCGATCACCGCCACGCTCCCCTTCAAGCTCGCGCCATCTCGAGCGGCGGCGCGTACCCGTGCGCCACAAACCACTCGATCGCCTCGCGCAGCGCGTGGTACACCGGCTTCACCTCAAATCCGAGATCCCGCTCCGCCTTGGCCGAACTCGCAAACATCTTCTTGCGGCCCATGCGCACCGCCTCCACCGTCGCCCGCGGCTCGCGCCCCCGCAACCTCCCCGTCACCGTCTCGTCAAACATCGCAAACAGCATCGCCACCGCGTGCGGAACCCGCACCTTCGGCGAAGGCAGTCCCGTGATCGACGACATCCGATCCAGAATCTGCTTCAGCGTCAAGTTCTCGCCGCCCAGAATGTACCGCTCCCCCGGCGTCCCCCGGCTCAGCGCCACCACGTGCATGCGCGCCACCTCGTCCACATCCACCAGGTTCAAACCCGTATCCACATACGCCGGAAACCGCCGGTTCAAAAAGTCGACGATAATCCGTCCTGTCGGCGTCGGCTTCCGGTCCCCCGCCCCGATCGGCGTCGTCGGATTCAACAACACCACATGCTGCCCCGCGCGCGCCGCCTCGATCGCCACCTGCTCGGCCAGAAACTTCGACCGCTTATACGGTCCGATCATAGCCTCGATCGACACCGGCGTCGCCTCGTCCACAATCGTCCCATCCGTCTGAAATCCCATCGTCGCAACCGACGACGTGTACACCACGCGCGACACCCCGGCCTCGCGCGCAACCCGCAGCAGATCCCGCGTCCCATCGACATTCGCACGGTACATCTCGGCCGGCTCCGGCACCCAAAGCCGGTAATCCGCGGCCACATGCACCAGAGCGTCACACCCCAGCAGCGCCGCCCGAAACCCCTCTACATCCCGCAGATCCCCGCGCACCAGCTCTGCCCCGGCCAGCCCCTCGATCGCGCGCAAATCGCTCGACACGCGCGTCAGCAAACGCAACTCCGCTCCCTCGGCCGCATACGCCCGCGCAACATGGCGCCCCACAAACCCCGTCGCGCCGGTTAGAAATACCCTCATCGCAGGCTCTGTTCTTTGCCTCTCTTTGCTGCCATCCCCGCAGGGGCTTTTGTGCCCTTCTTTGTTGTCATCCCCGCAGGGGATCTGCTGTCCTCCGCCCTGACATCAAACCCTTCAGGAGCTTAATCCAGCCTCTCAGGCTCAATCTGAATATTCTTCTCGCCCGCGGCCTTCTTCTCCCAATACTTCTTGATCCACGCCTCAAAGCTCTTGCCCGCCGCCGTATCGCGGCCCGTAAACGCCAGCCCCCCGACCTCCGAGTACAAGACGCTCACCTTCGTCTTCGCTCCCGTCGGAATAATCCGAACCACCGAACTCTCAAGCGTCGGCCCGGTCCGCCGGTCGAAGAGATACCCCTCCACCACGGTCCCATCCCTCCGCGTCAGCGTCACATCGCCGCGATAGTCAAATGCCTTCTCAAGCGCCTCCCGGACCTCAGCATCGCTCGCCAGCGTCGGAATCCAACCCTGCAGATCCTCGCGCTCCCGACCGGCGGCGACCTCCAGGTCGTTCGGATCAGACGCCGCCTGCTGCTCGATCTTCAAATGCTCCTGCTGGTCAGTCGGCATGTGCGCTCAGTCTCCCGACACCAGAGTTGACTCTCGGCTCGCAACATCCGCCGCAGAGCTCCCAGGCACCGCAGAACTCGGAGCCGGCGTCGCAATCTGCACCAGCGGTCCATGCTGCGCCGGCCGCCACTCATTCAACAACTTCTGCGCTCCCTCATCCGGATACATCGACGGAAACACATACTTCTTCGCGGTGATCAGAAATCCCTTCAGCGAACTGAAGTTGTAATCCACCGCCGAAGCCTCATGCCCCGAGTGCACCATGCAGTTCGCGCAGCGCGGATTGCCGCTCTTCGCGCCGTAGTTCTGCCACTCCGTCGCCTCCATCAGCTCCTCGAACGTGTCGGCATAGCCATCCTGCAGCAGGTAGCACGGCTTCTGCCAGCCGAAGATCGAAAACGTCGGCATCCCCCACGGCGTGCACTCAAAGTTCTGATGCCCCATCAAGAACTCGGCAAAGAGCGGATGGGTGTTGAACTGCCACTCCTTCTTACGATTCGACAGGATCGCCCGAAACATCCGCCTCGACCGGGCCTTGCCCAGAAAATGATTCTGATCCGGCGCCTTGTCGTACGTGTACCCCGGCGAAACCATCATGCTCTCGACACCCGCCGCCGTCAGTTCATCAAAGTGCGCCCGCACCGAGTTCGGGTCGGCGCCGTCAAACAGCGTCGTATTCGTCGTCACGCGAAATCCCGCCGCCACCGCCGCCCGCACACCCTCCATCGCAATGTCGTATCCACCCTCGCGGCACACGGAAAGATCGTGGTGCTCGCGCTGCCCATCCACATGCACGGAAAACGACAGGTACTTGCTCGGCGTGAAGAGGTGCAGCTTCTCCTTTAGCAGCAGCGCATTCGTGCACATGTACACATACTTCTTGCGCGCGACCAGGCCCGCAACAATCTCCGGCATCTGCGGATGCAACAGGGGTTCGCCGCCCGGGATCGACACCATCGGCGTCCCGCACTCTTCCACCGCGCGAAAGCACTCCTCCGGACTCAGCTCGGCCTTCAAGATGTGCGCCGGATACTGGATCTTGCCGCACCCCGCGCACGCCAGATTGCAGCGAAACAGCGGCTCCAGCATCAAGACCAGCGGATACCGCTTGCGGCCGCGAAGCTTCTGCTTCAACACATACGTCGCAACCGTCCATGCCTGCGAAACGGGTACTGCCATACGCAAAAACCTCCATCGATCAAACCTGTTCGATGCTCAGGCCGCGGTCTCGTCCGCGGCTGCTTCCCGTTCCATGGCCCGCTTGTAGGTCGTCAGCGCCAGCAACGGAAAATACTGCTTATAAAGATGATAGCCAAGGTAAAACACTCGCGGAAATCCAGTTCCAGTGTAGTAACTCTCGCCATTGCGCCCCGGCATCAACTCATCCCAGCTGCCGTCCGCATGCTGCCGCTCGACCAGCCATCGAACCCCCTTGGCCACCGAATCGGACCGCGTATCTCCCGCCGCCAGCAACCCGAGCAGCGCCCATGCGGTCTGCGACGGCGTCGAGGGCCCGATGCCGCGCTGATCCGGGTCGTCATACGTCCCGCACGTCTCACCCCATCCGCCATCCGCGTTCTGCACCATCCGAACCCACTCCGCCGCCTGCTGAATCGACGGCTCCAGATGCGACATCCCCATCGCCTCCAGACCGCGCAACACCAGAAACGTCCCGTAGAGATAGTTCACGCCCCATCGACCGAACCAGCTGCCGTCCGGCTCCTGCTCCCGCAGGATGAACTGGACAGCCTTCTCCACCCGCGGGTCCGACCGCGTAAATCCGTAGAGCGACAGCATCTCGAGCATCCGGCCCGTGATGTCCACCGTCGGCGGATCGAGCATCGCATTGTGGTCCGCAAACGGAATGTACTGAAAGATCGACTTGGTATTGTCCTTGTCAAACGCCGCCCAACCGCCGTTCTTGCACTGCATCGCCCAGATCCAGTTCAGGGCCCTCTGCGTCACCTCGTACTGATACCGTTCCCGCGGATTCTCAACACAGTTCAGCGCCAGCAAGACCTGCGCAGTATCATCGATGTCCGGGTAAAACTCGTTGTTAAACTCGAAGTACCACCCGCCCGGCTCGACGCCCTTCACCTTCTCGGCCCAGTCCCCCTTGTGCCGAACCTCCTTCGACAAGATCCAATCCGCCGCCTTCAACAAGCACGGATCGTCCTTCGGCACACCGGCTTCGCCCAGCACATACATCGCCTGCGCCGTATCCCATACCGGAGGAAAACACGGCTGCATCCGAAACGTCGGCGTCGGGTACCCTGGCTCACCTTCCGGACAATCGATCCCCAGCTTCTCAAACTCGTCCATCGCCCGAATCATCTGCGGATCGTCCATCGTGTGCCCAAGCACCCGCAGCGCCACGATCGAATTCAACATCGCCGGATAGATCGCCCCCAAGCCGTCCGACTTCTCAAACCGCTCCAGCATCCACGCCTCCGCCCGGCGCAACGCCATCTTGCGCAGCGGCCGAATATGAACGCGCTCCGCCAGGTGCGCCACACGATCGCAGAACAGAAAGAAATTTCTCCAGCTGACCGGATGTTTCCGATCCCAGCGCAGCCGCAGGTCCGCATTTGCCCGACCACCCACAAACAGTTCGTCGATCCCCTGCTCGGGCGGGAGCTTCTTGAACGGCTTCTTCGCGTAAATAATCGACAGCGGCACAAGAATCCCGCGCGACCACGAACTGATCTCGTAAATATTGAAGTAAAACCAGTTCGGAAACAGCACAATCTCCGGCGGAATCGCCGGCACAGCGTCGTAGTCGTACTGCCCCATCGCGCACAGATAAATCTTCGTAAACGTGTTGCACTCCACCACGCCACCCAGCGCCAGCACGCACTCGCGCGCCTTCACCATCACCGGATGATCCTTCGACCAGCCCATCAGCTTCAGCGCCAGGTACGCCTTTACACCGTAGCTGACATTGGACGGTCCGCCGGGATACAAGCTCCACCCGCCATCCTCGTTCTGGTGCCGCAAGATCTCGTTCACCGCCCGGCTCATCCGACCCGGATCGCCCGTCCCAAGAAGCGTATGAACAAAGATATAGTCGGCCTCAAGCATCACATCCGCTTCAAGCTCGCCGCACCAGAAGCCGTCCTCGTTCTGCTCCCGCAACAGCCAATCCCTGGACCGCGCAATGCCATCCGCGACCCGGTCCATCGCCAGATCGAGCCGGCCAAACCGCGGCTGCGTCGCCCCTCGTCGCGCATTCGAGTTTTGCTGCAAGCTCATCTTGGGTGTTGTATCTCCCACTACCGTGCAACCGCCGGGGCCGATGCGATCGCCTGCACAATCTCGGGCGGAAGACCGAACCGAACATTCTCCGGCATCACCTCAACCTCGATCGCGTCGCCAAATCCCCGTGCGCTCAACGCAGCCACCACCTCCTGCACCAGCACCTCCGGCGCCGAGGCCCCAGCCGTTAACGCCACCTTGGTCACGCCTTCCAGCCACTCCTGCCGAATGTCCTCCGCCTTGTCGATCAGGTACGAGCGCGTCCCCAGATTCGCCGAAACCTCGACCAGGCGATTCGAGTTCGAGCTGTTTTTCGACCCCACCACCAACATCAGGTCGGCTCCGTGCGCCACATTCTTCACCGCCGTCTGGCGGTTCTCCGTCGCATAGCAGATGTCCTGCGCATGCGGCCCGACAATGTTCGGAAACTTGATCCTCAGTGCCTCAATCATGTACCGCGCTTCATCGAGCGACAAGGTCGTCTGCGTCAGATACGCCACACGATTCGGGTCCGGCACTTCCAGCGCCGCAACCTCCTCCACCGTCGACACCACCTGGGTCACCAGAGGCGCCTCACCTTGCGTCCCCTCCACTTCTTCATGGTCGCGATGCCCGACCAGCACCAACGAATACCCCTGCCGGGCAAACTTGATCGCCTCCACATGCACCTTCGTCACCAGCGGGCACGTCGCGTCGATCACCTTGAGCCCGCGCTGCTTCGCCCGCTCGCGCACCGCCGGCGAGACACCGTGCGCCGAATAGATGACGCGCGCGCCCGACGGCACCTCGTCCAGCTCGTTGACGAAGATCGCACCCTTCTTTGCCAGATCATTAACGACATAGCTGTTGTGAACGATCTCTTTGCGCACATAGATCGGTGCGCCAAACGTGTCGAGAGCGATCTGCACAATGTCGATCGCACGCACAACGCCCGCACAAAAGCCGCGAGGCTTCAGAAGAAGCACCTGCTTCACATCCGACGTCTCTCGAACGCGACTCGGAACTCCTTGATCCAGACCTGTAATCGTCACATCCTCCAGTATATCGCTTCAGGGCCCCGAAAGGAGGCCCGGAAGCATTCTCATACACCGTACCCAGCCGAAGACATCCCAGCCTAAATCCTGTCGCGCGAGCACCCTGGATGCGAACAGTCGCAGCCCAACTCCGTCACACCCGCCGAATCCTCGCAGATCTGCGAACAATACTTCTTATCCCCGGAGACGGTGCAGGAACAACTCGCATGTGCACACTTCTTCGCTTCGTTTGCCATGGCAATTCCCTCCGGAGATTCTGATGCGAGAGGCGCCCGATTTGATGCGGGAGGTGTCGGCGCGAGATGGCCTACCGGCTGCTCTCGAGCAAGTGCTCGGCATGTCGCAAGCTGGTCTCGGTCAGCGTCGCCCCGCTCAGCATCCGCGCAATCTCCTCCGTCCGCTCGCCGGGCTCCATCCGGTGAACCGCCGTCTCCGTCCTCCCGGCTCGCTCGGTCTTCGCAATCAAAAAATGCTGATCCGCAAACGCCGCAATCTGCGGCAAGTGCGTCACACACAACACCTGCTGCGCCCCGGAAAGCTCCTTCAGCTTTCGCCCCACCGCCTACGCCGCCCGTCCCCCAATCCCAATGTCGATCTCGTCAAACACCAGCGTCCGCAAACCCGCAAC
>CAXUIB010000127.1:0-6681 GCA_964250945.1 uncultured Acidobacteriaceae bacterium | reverse complement strand
CCCCCCCCGCCCTAATAAGCTCATCCCGACCCGGCCGACCAAACCAAAAAAAACACCAAAACACGCCGCTAGAGCGGTTCTCCTGTAGGTGTACACCGAAACCACAGGTCTATGGCCGTTTTCCCCAATGAAAACGGCACTGCAAACACTCTATCCGTCTCACAGGGACAGGAGAACCGCTCTAAAGCGGTTCTCCTTGTGCTTCACGCCTCGGACCGATAGAACGTCGCAATCGACCTCACAACCGCCTCCTGTTCGCCCTCCCCCAGCTCAGGAAAAATCGGCAGCGCAAGCACCTCGGCCGCCGCTCGCTCACTCTCCGGGAAGTCGCCCTGCTTGAAACCGAGGCTCGCCAGGCCCGTCTGCAAATGCAGCGGCAACGGATAGTAAACCTCGCTCCCAATCCGCCGCGCGCTCATGTGCTCGCGCAATGCGTCGCGACGGTCGGCGCGAATCACATACTGATGAAACACGTGTCCCGCGCGCGGGTCCCTGAACGGAAGTACAACTTTGCCGCTGTCACGGACAACTCCCCCGCCATCTCCCGCCTCCACCAGGCCCGCTTGCCGGAACATCCGATCGTACCGGTCCGCAATCTCTCGCCGGCTCCGGTTCCACTCAGGCAAGTAGCGCAGCTTGATCTCGAGAACTGCCGCCTGCAGCGTATCCAAACGAGAGTTTCCGCCGATCTCCTCATGAAAATATCGCTTTCGCATCCCATGCGACCGCAGCATACGCACGCGTTCCTCTATCCCGGCGGACATCGTCGTCACCAATCCGCCGTCCCCAAACGCACTCAAATTCTTCGTCGGATAAAACGAAAAAGCAGCCGCATCTCCAAGCGCTCCCGCAGAGACGCCGCTCCACGTCGCCCCAAAAGCCTGCGCCGCATCTTCGATCAAGAGCACGCCATACTTCGCCCGGAGATCGGCAAATCCGTCGAAATCCGCACATTGCCCGTACAAATGGACCGGCATCACCGCTCGAATCCGCCGTCCCGAGCAAGCTTTCAGCAGATCTTCCACTCGCTCCGGCGACAAATTGAACGTCAGCGGGTCGATATCGGCCAGCAAGGGCCGAGCCCCCGTCCGCAAGATCGAGCTCGCCGTCGCAAAAAAGCTGAACGGCGTCGTGATCACCGCGTCGCCAGGCCCAATCCCCGCCCCCGCCAGAGCGAGCCACAGCGCGTCCGTGCCGCTCCCGCAACCAAGCCCAAACCGCGCTCCACACGCCGCCGCCGCCGCACCCTCAAATCGCGCAACCTCCGGTCCCAGCACAAACTGCTGCGCGTCGCACACCGCTGCGATCGCCGCCAGGATCTCCTCGCGCAACGGAGCGAACTGCCGGCGAAGATCAAGCATCGGAACATCCTCAAACTCCAAATCCGCCACAAACTCATGCTATATGGCTCGCCAGGGAGGATTCCGGGCCCCGCATCCTCGAGCCCTATCCAGTGTCCGGCCGGGCCAAGTTGAAATTGCCTGCTGATGCTCGTATCGTGTGCAGAGGACCTTCGCACGAAAATAAGAAGAGATGAAAAGCTATCCTCCCAGGCAGGTCCTCTGCCTCTAAGGAATGAGCCTACAAAAAAAGGAGATCGGCCCTATGGAAGCGAAGCCGGCACAGAACATCCAGGACACCTTTCTCAACACCGTCCGCAAAGACAAAAGCCCGATCACGATCTACCTCGTGAGCGGTGTCAAACTCACGGGCAAAATCCGTTCCTTCGATAAATATTCAGTTCTGCTCGAGAACAACAGCCAGGAGCAGCTGATCTTCAAGCACGCCATCTCCACCGTCGTCAGCGGCCGCGCTTCCGCCCACGGTGAGGTCCGAACGGATGGCAAATCCGAAGCTCGACCGGAGCTTCGGCCCGAAGCCCGCGGCGACGGCAGAACCGAGGTTCGTCCCGTCGCCATCGTCGCTGCTCCAGGGCTCGAGATCGGCCACTGAAATCTCCGCCCACCGGCAGAACATCTCCGCCCACCGGCAGAAGGGAGCCCTCTCCCCGCCACAGCTCCGGCCGGGGCTCAGACCGCTCAGCGCCCGCGGAAAAACCGCCAAGCCCGCAAACCTCGTGCTCGTCCCAACGTCCCCATCCCGTTTGACACTGTCACGACCGCTTTGCTAGAACTTACCTATACCTCATTCCGCGGGGAGGCAGACGCGCTTGCGTCGCCTGTCAAGGATCACGATCCGTAACGAAAAATGAGGGTTCTCTTACCGGCGGCGAGGGCCGCCCCCAAAATCAATGGACCATATCCTCCACCAACTCGGTGAACTTGTGCTCGGCTCCGTGCCGACCATCATCCTGTTCATCCTCCTGGTCCTCGCCTACAATCTCCTCGTAGAGCGTCCCCTCGACCGGGTTCTCGCCGAGCGGCGCGCCCGCACCTCCGGCGCCATGGAACAGGCGCGAGCCGCCATCGCCGCCGCGGAAGCCAAGACCTCCCTCTTTGAAGACCGGCTCCGACGCGCACGGGCCGACATCTTCGCCGATCGAGAGGCTCGCCTCAAGCGCTGGAACGAGGAACGCAACGCCGCTCTCCTGCAGGCGCGGCAAAGATCGACGGATCGCATCAAAGACGCGCGCAGTGGCATCGAAGAGAGCGCCGCCGCCGCCCACGCGCAAATCGGAGCCGTCAGCTCCGATCTAAGCGCGCAGATCCTCCATGCCGTCCTCCCGGCAGGCGTCTCCTCCAGGGAGGCTGCCCAGTGAATACACCTCCCCGCAGACGCCAAAAGCTCGCCTGCCTCCTTGTGTTCTGCTCGTCCCTTGCGATCCCAAATCTCCACGGACAAACTTCCCCGGCGCCCGCATCCAGGGAAGCCGGCCGAGAAAGCACCCCCGAGTCCCGATCTCCGGAAAAAGCCAAGCAAGTCGAAAACGAAGACGAAGGCTACAAGCATTCGGCCGTCGTTCGCTCGCTCGGCGCCAAGCTGGGACTAAGCCCGGATGCCGCCGCTACAACCTTTGAAGTGGCTAACTTCGCCATCCTGGCCGCCCTGATCGTGTGGTTTCTCCTCCGCACCCTCCCCAAAGCCTTTCAGAATCGAAGCCATGTCCTCCAAAAGGATCTCGTCGATGCAAAGTCCGCCACCGCCGACGCCAACGCGCGTCTGAAAAGCGTCGAAGACCGGCTCGGAAAGCTCGATGAACAAATCGCTTCCATGCGGCAGCAGGCCGAGATCGACGCCGTCGGCGAGGAAAAACGCATGTTGGCCTCCGTCGAGGAAGAAAAGTCCAGGATCCTCGCCGCGGCTGAAACCGAGATCGCCGCAGCCACCGCCCAGGCACAGCGACAGATCCAGAAATATGCCGCCGATCTGGTCATCGATCAGGCCGCCAAAAAACTCGTCGTCACCGCCGAGACAGATCGCCTCCTGGTCCAGAGCTTTGCCCGGCGACTCGCCGGCGATGAGTCCAAAGGAGGCCAAAACTAGCCATGGCCGAGTTCACTCATCGCTACGCCAGGGCGTTCGCCGATGTTGCTTCCGATCAAAAGTTGGACGTACCCGCAGCACAAAATCAGCTGCGCGACTTCGCCCAAACCGTCAAAGAAAGTCGCCAGCTCCGCGAGGTCCTCTCCGACCCCTCGATCCCACGCGACCAAAAGCTCAAGGTGCTCGACGCCATCGGCAGCCGCCTCGGGATCTCCACAACCGTCCGCAACTTCCTGGCCGTCATCATCGATCACGGACGCATCGGCGATCTCGACGAAATCCGGACGGAGTACGACCTCCTGGCCGATCAAACGTCCGGCATCGCCGAGGCCGAGATCACCAGCGCGCATCCGCTTGACCCACAGGAACGCGCCACCCTCGAGACGGAGGCCGTCCGGCTCGCCGGCGGTCGGGTCCGCGCGCGCTACCTCCAGGATCCCTCGCTGTTGGGCGGCGCCGTCCTCAAAATCGGCTCCACCGTCTACGATGGCAGTCTCCGGGCGCAGCTGGACGCGCTCAAAGAGCATATGATCGCAGCGACCCTGGCCTGAAGTCCCCACACCCCGGGACCACCGCCCGCAGCAAGGCTCGGCAGCGATCGGCGCATCAGCATCAACAAGCATCTTTTGAGAGGGAACTGGAAATTCGATGGCACAGATAAAGGCGGATGAGATCACAGAGCTGCTTCGCCAGCAGATTAAGAACTTCGAGCAGCGCGTCCAGGTCGACGAGGTCGGCACCGTCATCTCGCTCGGCGACGGCATCGCGCGCATCCACGGCCTCGATAAGGTCATGGCCGGCGAGCTGATCGAGTTCCCGCACGGCGTCGCCGGTCTCGCCATGAATCTCGATGAGGACCAGGTCGGCGCGGTTCTGCTCGGAGACTATACCGAGGTTCGCGAAGGCAATCAGGTCAGGCGAACCGGCAAAATCATGTCGGTTCCCGTCGGCGACGCCATGATCGGTCGCGTCGTCAACGCGCTCGGCCAGCCCATCGACGACAAAGGTCCCATCAACACCACCGAAAGCCTGCCCGTCGAACGCCTCGCCCCCGGCGTCATCGACCGCCAAAGCGTCCGTGAACCCATGTCCACCGGCATCAAGGCCATCGATACCATGATCCCGATCGGTCGCGGCCAGCGCGAGCTCATCATCGGCGACCGGCAGACCGGCAAAACCGCCATCCTCCTCGATACCATCATCAACTCAGCCAAAAACAACCTCATCTGCATCTACTGCGCCATCGGCCAGAAGCGGTCGTCCGTCGCCCAGGTCGTCCAGACCCTCGAGTCCTTCGGCGCCATGAGCTACACCATCGTCGTCGCCGCCACCGCGTCCGAGCCCGCTCCCATGCAGTACCTCGCACCCTTTGCCGCCACCGCCATCGGCGAATTCTTCCGCGACAGCGGACGCCACGCTCTCGTCATCTACGACGATCTCTCGAAACACGCCGCCTCCTATCGCGAAATCTCGCTTCTTCTCCGCCGTCCCCCCGGCCGCGAAGCCTATCCAGGAGACGTCTTCTACCTCCACTCCCGCCTCCTCGAGCGCTCGGCAAAACTCTCCGATAAACTCGGCGGCGGATCCCTCACCGCGCTCCCCGTCATCGAAACCCAGGCCGGCGACGTCTCCGCCTACATCCCCACCAACGTCATCTCCATCACAGACGGTCAGATCTTCCTCGAAACCGACCTCTTCAACTCCGGCGTTCGACCCGCCGTCAACGTCGGTCTGTCCGTCTCGCGCGTCGGCTTTGCCGCGGCCATCAAAGCCACCAAGCAGGTCGGTTCCACGCTCAAGCTCGACCTCGCACAGTACCGCGAACTCGCCGCCTTCTCGCAGTTCGGCTCCGATCTCGACAAGGTCACGCAGCAGCAGCTCAACCGCGGTCAGAGGCTCGTCGAACTGCTCAAACAGCCCCAGTTCCAGCCGCTCCCGGTCGAAAAACAGGTGGCCATCCTCTTCGCCGGAACCAACGGTCTGCTCGACGACGTCGAAGTCGGCGATCTCCGCGCCTTCGAAGACGGCTTCTACCCCTATCTCGAAGCCCAAACCTCCGTTCTCAAAGACATCGCCACAAAAAAGTCCCTCGACGATCCACTCAAAAAAAGCCTCACCGACGCCATCAACGCGTACAAGGCAGACTTTCTCGCCGGCCACAAACAGGCAAACGACGGCGGCGGCGCCGATCCAAAATCCGGCTCTGCCGCCGCCCCCGATCGCCAGACCTCCAACTCCGCACAGCCCGTAACCGCCTGACCGCTCAGACCTTATGGCCAACGTACTCGATCTCCGGCGACGCATCCGCAGCGTCAAAAACACGCGGCAGATCACCAAGGCCATGCAAATGGTCTCGGCCGCCAAACTCCGCCGCGCGCAGGAAGCCGCCGTCCAAGCCCGCCCCTACGCCCAAATGCTGGCCAACGTTCTCGAGTCCCTCGTGCGCCGCACCGATCTCTACGACGAAACCACAGGCGACATCCTCCACCCACTCCTGGTCCAGCGCGAAGAAAAAAACGTCCTCGTCATCGTCGTCGCCGGAGACAAGGGCTTCGCCGGTGCCTTCAACTCCAACATCATCAAGGCCGCGCAAACCTTTATCGACAGCAGCCGGGCCGCAGGCAAAAACGTCGACATCGAGCCCATCGGTCGCAAAAGCCGGGACCTCTACCGAAAACGCTACCCCGAGGCCGTCTACCAACACACCGAACAACACTACGACAACGACCTCTCGACCCACTACGAAACCGTCCGCCACCGCGCGGCGCCGATCGAAATCGTCGGCGACGACCATACCGGCCTTCTCGCCAAACTCAACTTCGCCGAGGTCACAAAGGTAGGCGATTCCGTCGTCGCCCGCTACGAAAAGTCCGAAATCGACGCCGTCTACCTCGTCTACAACGAGTTCAAGTCCGTCATGGCCCAACGCGTCATCGTCGAAAAGCTCTTGCCCATCAAAAAACTCGGCGCCCGCGAGGTCGCCGGCTCCGAAGAGATGACCGACGACCAGAGAGACGCCGCCGTTCGCGCCGCCGAAGCCGCCGGCGTCCAGGTTCACGCCGACAGAGCCCAAATCGCCGAGATCGACGCAGAAGCTAAAAAGTTCGGCACCTCCGAGGTCGACTACATCTTCGATCAGCCACCCGAACGCATCTTCCGTCACCTGCTCCCACGCTACGTCGCCCCCGAGATATTCCCCACTCTGCTCGAAAGCGCACCCGCCCAACACGCCGCCCC
>CAXUIB010000126.1:0-6759 GCA_964250945.1 uncultured Acidobacteriaceae bacterium | reverse complement strand
GAGGTATGCGGGGGCGCGGCTCGAGCTGTTTCCGGCGAACTTGAAGAACAAAGGGGAGATGGGGGCCGCGGTGGACGGGGTGGGGTTGGTGATCCACGCGGCAGCGGCGATGAAGGGGAGTCCGGCCGAGATGTTTCTGGACTCGGTGGTGGCGAGCCGCAACCTCCTGGACGCGATCGCCGAGCGGCAACAGCGAACGGGCGAGCGGATGCGGGGGGTGGTGGTGTGTTCGTTGGGGGCGGTCGGGGGGGCGTCGCTGCCGCGCGGCGCGATCGTGGACGAGGACACGCCGGTGGAACGGCAGCCGGAGCGACGGGATGTCTATAGTCACACCAAGCTGCGGCAGGAGGAGATGTTTCGTGAGTACGAAGGCCGGTACGGTTTCGATCTGGTGGTGCTCCGGCCGGGGGTGATCTATGGACCGGGAGGCGGCGAGTTTTCCAATCGGGTCGGTCTGAAGCTGTTTGGGATCTTTGCCCATATGGGCGGAAGCAATGTGCTGCCGCTGACCTATGTGGAGAACTGTGCGGAGGCGGTCGTGGTAGCCGCGCTCGCTCCGAAAGCAGCCGGGCAAGTCTTCCATGTGGTCGATGACGATCTGGTGACTTCGCGGCAGTACCTCAAGATGTATCGGAAGAAGGTGCGGCCGATGCGGTCGGTGCCGGTGCCGTACTGGCTGCTGCTATGGGGTTCTGGAATGGTCGAGCGGTACAGCCGAAAGTCCAAGGGCCAGCTCCCGGCGATCTTTACGCCGTACAAGACGCGCGCAATGTGGGGCGGAAACCGGTTCTCAAATGCGCGGCTGAAGGCGCTAGGATGGCGGCCGCTCGTCTCGACAAAGGAGGGTTTGGAGCGGACGTTTGCGGCGTTTCGGATGGGGCCGCCCAGGCCAGGCTAGCTCCCTGAAGGGAGGAGCGCTGTTCTACAAAGGGCTGCGGCTGATAGAGAGGGCGCTCCCGGTAAGCGCGAAGACTCCACCCACGGCACCGTTCGGGAGGCTAGGGGCGAGAGGAGGATCTCGGCCGGACTGGCCGTTAAAGGCGTGTCCTTATGCCGGCCACCGCTGCCGGCGCGGAGTGTACGTGGGCTGGCGGAGATGGGGGAGGGAGGTGAAGCGCGGGTTTTCGCAACTGCCTGATTGCAGTGCCGTCAAGAAAACAATCCGATCACGGTTAATGATTGCGGCTTATGTGTATGAAGAACGGAAGGAGCAGCGGAAGGAGGAGGATCGCACCGAAGATGAACCAGCACACCGGTCGGCCGAAGTTCAAGGTATATCCGAAGCCTTCCCGCTTCGGGACCATGAGCGCGCTGTCGTCAGGGTTGTAGTAGATCAGGCCTGCTTTCCAGAACCGGCTGTCTGTGCTGTTTTGTGCCGCGGCGATGGTCTGGACCATGCGTGTTGACCGATATGCGACGTAGCCTATGATGCCCAAACTGAACACGAGAGTGCTCAGCAAGAGAAGTGGGACGAGGTTCGTTGGATCGTGGGTCAACGGCAAAAGGCTGATCGAGCAAAGCAGGATTGTCACAAACCAGGAACAAGCGGTGAGAATCGTCCTGGTGGTCGCGATCATGGATGAGCGGTCTTTGTAGCCGGGCGACGAACGGGCGATCAGATCTCCGAGGAGACCGAAGGCGACAACCAGCACCGAGGCAAGTATGAGCAGGCCAAAGACGCTCCCGAAGCTTCGGTTCGCCCACCCGTTCGGCTTACCGCTGATGCTCCAGTGGATGGGGTATCGCTCGGGGATGGTCTGCCATCGCCCGGCCAGAAGCGAAGCTGTGCCGCCCAAGAGCAACAACGTGGGAAGCAGGCGAAACCACCACTGTTGTCCGTTTTCCGTTGCGGTGTTCAGGCTCGCCGTGCGCACCACGGCCTGAGGTTCACTGGTAGAGGTCGTCCGTCGCCGATTCTTCCAGAGGGCAAGACCTGCGAGAACCATCAAGACCGGAAAACACGTCGCAAGATAGAAAATAGCTCCGTGCATGGTGTTACCTCCCGAGAATGGCGTCAACTTCGCTGGCGATGGTTGTGGGGGAGATGCCTTTGAGCCGCATCTCTGCCACGAGATGGCGAAGGCGTTGGCGGAGAGCAGATGCTTCGACCGCTACCGCTGGGGGGACGGTGTGTGCGGGTCGAACGATGGCCCGTCTTCCTTGCTTCAGATCGACCGATCCCTCTTCGGCCAGTTGCCGGTAGGCCTCAGCGACGGTGTTGAAGTGGATTCCCAGTTGGGTTGCGAGGCTTCTTACAGAGGGCAGCGGGTCGCCGGGAGCGAGGGCTTCGCTCTCGATGTACATGCGCACCTGATCGACGATCTGCCGGTAGACGGGGATCTGGGATTCGGGGGCGAGTTTGATTTCTACTTCGGGCACACGAAGACTGTATGCTTCTTGTATACAGTGTCAAGTGGCATCCGATGGCTTCGGACGAAGAAGGCGCGCTGGGATGGAGTTCCTCGGGAGAAGCGGGGCGGTGTCGCTTCGGCCGAGCGACCGGTCGGCTCGGGCAGGAGCGTGGCGCGTAACCGGGCCGTCTTACAATCTCACGTATATGCCATCGCTTTGGACGCCGAATTCTTGGACGGAACGACTTGCGGAACTTGAAGCTCGTCGTGGTGAGTTGAAAGAGGCGCCGCTGCGTCGGGATGTGCGGTCGCTGGGGACCTTGCTGGGCGAGGTGCTTCGCGAGCAGGCGGGAACGGAGCTGTTTGATGCGGTGGAGGAGTTGCGGCGTACGGCGATCGCGCGGCGGGAAGCTCTGGCGGGAGATGCCATCGGTCCGGCAGAGGGGGCTTTCGCAACGCGGTCATACCCTGCGGAGACGGACAGCTTCCCGGTCGCTCAAGCGACGGAGGATCTGACGTTTGCGTATCACCTGGCGCGGGCGTTTTCCTTTTACTTCGAGCTGATCAATCTGGCGGAGACGAATCATCGCAAGCGGCGGCGGCTATCGTCGCAGCTGGCGCCGGATCAGGCGCCGCAGCGCGGGAGTTTGCGGGGGACGCTGCGGCGGCTGCGTATGGCCGGAGTTTCGCGGGCGGAGGTGCTGGCGATGTTAGGCAGGATCTGTGTGACGCCGGTGTTTACGGCGCATCCGACGGAGATTGCGCGGCGATCGGTGATGTTCAAGCGGCGGAGGATCTCGGACCTGCTGGAGCAGATTGACCGGATCCCTGTTTCGCCGACGGAGATGGACGCGCTCGAGCGCGATTTGCTGGCCGAGATCACGGCGTTGTGGCAGACGGACGATGTCCGGAGCGCGCGACCGACGGTCGGCGACGAGATCCGGATGGCGCTCGATTACTACGAGACTTCCCTGTTTGGAACGGTGCCGGTGCTGTATACCGAGGTGCGGGAGGCGCTGCTGGCCGAGTATGGCGAAGCCGTGGACGGGGACCTGCCGTCCTTGCTGAGCTTTGGGTCGTGGATCGGCGGGGATCGGGATGGCAACCCGTTTGTGACGCCGGCCGTGACGCGGGAGGCGGTGGGGATGGCGCGATCGCTCTTGTATGGGCATTACCGGCAACGGCTGCAGAACTTGTTTGAGCAGCTTGGGTCGTCGACGCAGCAGGTCGCGATCTCGCCGGCCGCTGAAAAGTTGTTGGAAAGGACGCTGGGGGAGTTGCGGGCGGCGGGCGAGGACGCCTTGCCTGCGGAGTTCTTGGAGCGGTTTCGGCACGAGCCGCTGCGGCTTTTGATCCTGCGGGTGATGATGCGGCTGGGGGCGGTGCCGCAGGCGGCGGTGGCCTTGCCGGCGACGCCAGTACTTCGGCCGTATACGCGAGCGACGGAGTTGCTGAGCGATCTCCAGACGATTCGCGATTCGCTCCTCGAGAACCGCGGGGAGCGGCTGGCGAGCATGCTCCTCGATCCTATGTTGCTGGAGGCGCGGACGTACGGTTTGCATCTGCAGACGCTCGACATTCGGCAGCATGCGCGGGTGCATACGGCGGCACTTGAAGAGCTCGGGGCGATCCTGCCGTCGGGCGAGGGGGCTGGATCGAGGGCGGGGGAGTTGCCAGAGCCGCTGAGCGCAGCGACGGCGGAGGTGATCGAGACGTTTCGGGCCGTGGCGGAGCTGAAGCGCACGAATCCGCCGGAGACGATTCAGACGTATGTGATCTCGGGGGCGGGGTCGGTCGAGGATGTCCTGAACGTGGTGCGGTTGGCGCGTCTGGGCGGTGTGGCGGTTGAGGCCTCGGCGGCGACGGAGGTGCGGGATCGTGACCCTGGGCTGCAGCCCGTTCCGCTGTTTGAGTCGATCGAGGATCTCCGGAATGCTCCGGCGGTTATGCGTGAGTTGTGGACCTCGGCGGCGTACGGTCCGCTGCTCGCGTCGTGGAAGCGCCGGCAGGAGGTGATGCTGGGATACTCCGATTCCAACAAGGACGGCGGGATGATTACGTCGACGTGGGAGGTGTGGCGGGCGCATCGGGCGCTGCACGCGGTGGCGCGGGAGTGCGATGTGCAGCTGCGGCTGTTCCACGGGCGTGGAGGCACGGTAGGACGGGGAGGCGGGCCGACGCATCGGGCGCTGTTTGCGCAGCCGGTGGACAGCTTTACGGGGGAGCTTCGGCTGACCGAGCAGGGTGAGGTGCTGAACTGGAAGTACTCGGATGTGGTGTTGGCGGAGCGGAATCTTGAGCTGATGATTGCGGCGTCGCTCGACGCTGTGGGACGGCCCGATATTGCGCTGGCGGAGCCGGGCGCGGCGCCCCACCTGACGGGCGAGATTTTGCCGGAGTGGGAAGGGGCGATGGATGCGCTTTCGGCGACTTCATTTCGGTTCTACACGGAGCAGATTGTCGACGATCCGGAGACGTTTCCGTACTTTGAGCAGGCGACGCCGGTCTTGGAGCTGGAGCATGCGCGCATCGGGTCGCGACCGGCCAAGCGCAAGGACAAGAGCGCAACGCAGAAACGATCGATGGCGGACCTGCGCGCCATTCCGTGGGTGTTTGGGTGGATGCAGTCGCGGCACCTGGTTCCGGCTTGGTTTGGGGTGGGGTATGCGCTCGATCGGTTTGTCGCAGAAGACGCGGCGCATCTTGACCTCTTGCGGACGATGGCGAAGTCGTTTCCGCTGTTTCTGGACATCATTCGCAATGTGGAGATGGCGCTGGCAAAGGCGGATTTCGGCATTGCGCGGATGTACAGCTCGCTGGTGGAGGATGCGGGATTGCGGGATCGGGTGTACACGCGTCTCCATGCCGAGTTTGAGCGGACGCGCCGGATGGTGTTGCTGGTGACGGGGCAGGAGGACCTGCTCCAAACCAACCCGGTGTTGAATCACTCGATTCGGCTGCGAAACCCGTACGTGGACCCGATGAGCTTGCTGCAGGTGGAACTGCTGCGGCGCAAACGCGGGATGGGCGAAGGCGCCGAGGCTCTGAGCGCGGAGATGACGGAGCTGAACCGGGCGATTACGGCGACGATCAACGGGATTGCGTCGGGGCTGCGCAATACGGGGTGATGCCCGGTTCGAGGTGTAAGGAGGTTGAGGTCATGGTGAACGCGTGGGTTGGGAGGTTACGATTCGGCGCGGATCAGGCTATGCTGGACTTCGCATGGATCTCTTTCAGCCAGCTTCGCACCCTCAGCCGACGTTGGACCGTTTAGACACCGGGGTCGCCGGTCTGAACGACATTCTTATGGGCGGACTTCCGTCCGGCCAGATGTACCTGCTCGAAGGGGATCCCGGAACCGGAAAGACGACGCTTGCCATGCAGTTCATCATGGCGGGGATCCGGCTGGGGGAGCGGGCGCTGTATATCACGCTTTCCGAGCCTCGGAGCGAGCTGCAATCGTCGGCGCTGTCGCACGGTTGGGATCTTGAACATCTGCCGATCGCGGAGTTTGTTCCGAGCGAGGCGGGGCTCCAATCTTCGGAACAGTACACGGTGTTTCATCCGAGCGAAGTGGAGCTGGTGAGTACGATCGCCAATATTACGGGCGAGGTGGACCGGCAGCGGCCAGACCGGGTGGTGATCGATTCGCTTTCCGAGCTTCGCCTCCTGGCGGCGGACGTAATGCGCTACCGTCGCCAGCTGCTGGCGCTGAAGCAGTTTTTTGTCGGCCGCAACACCACCGTCCTTCTGCTGGACGACCGCAGCGGAGACGGCAATGATCTTCAGCTGCAGAGCATCGCGCACGGCGTGCTTCGGCTGGAGAATGTTCAGCGATCGTTTGGGGTGACGCGGCGGCATCTGGAGATCATCAAGCTGCGCGGATCGGCGTACCGCGAGGGGTTTCACGATTACACCATTCGCCGTGGAGGTCTGACGGTGTATCCGCGGCTGATTGCGGCGGAGCACGAGATCTCTTTCAGCGATGAACGCATGAAGAGCGGCATCGACGACCTGGACCGGATGTTTGGCGGCGGAATCAGCCGGGGAACGACGACCCTGGTAACCGGGCCTTCGGGGGTTGGCAAGTCGACTCTGGCCGCGCAGTATGCGTATGCGGCGGCCGAGCGTGGCCAGCGGGCCATCATCTATGCCTTCGACGAGATGGTTCGAACGGCAACTTCGCGGGCCCAATCGCTGGGTATCCCGATCAACAAGGAGATAGAGCGTGGGACACTGAGCATGGCGCAGATCGATCCGGCGGAGCTTTCGCCGGGCGAGTTTATCTGGCAGATCCGGTCGGACGTTCGCGACCGCGACACCCGGGTAGTGGTCATCGACGGCCTGAACGGATTCCTGAACTCGATGCCTGGGGAGAAGGACCTGATCCTGCACTTGCATGAGCTGC
>CAXUIB010000125.1:0-6801 GCA_964250945.1 uncultured Acidobacteriaceae bacterium | reverse complement strand
GCCGCCGCGGCTTCGGTGCTAGAGCGGTTCTCCTGTTGCTGTGAGTCGGATAGAGTGTGGGAGTGCCGTTTTCATTGAGGAAAACGGCCATGAGGGATATGTTCTCGCTATACACCTACAGGAGAACCGCTCTAGGCATCAGCGAGCGGCAGGCTTGCCGGCTGCTGGCGCGCTACCAGGAGAACGGCGGGTTCGGGCTGGTGCACAAGGCACGCGGTAGAGCTCTGAACCGGAGCCGTAATCCAGGCGTTCGCAAGTTCGCTGTCGAGCTGGTCAAGACCCACTATGCTGACTTCGGTCCAACGCTGGCAGTCGAAGCTCTGGCCGGCTACAAGACGCGGCGCGGCAGACCAGAAGCACCTGTCGCTGCATACGGTTCTCCACCTCACATCGCAGCGCAAGATGGCCCTCTAAAGCTCTGCCTGTAGGTCTTCCCCGTGAGAAGGTTCCATGCATGGAAACGTTATGTTCGTCCCGATGGGTTCGCATCGTAACGCTCCTCTTTTTGGGCGCTATACCGGTCGCACACGCCTCAGCACAACAGCACGGTTCCGGACGGTTACGCGGTCACGTTCTTGATTCAGAAGCGGCCACCATTAGAGCGGTTCTCCTGTTGCTGTGAGTCGGATAGAGCGTGGGAGTGCCGTTTTCATTGAGGAAAACGGCCATGGGGGCTGTGTTCTCGCTATACACCTACAGGAGAACCGCTCTAAGGGGGCGCTTGTCTTCGTTCATAAGCAAGGACCAGGTGAAGACAGCTTGAGGGTGGCCGCGCACACCGACCTGAGCGGGGACTTCGTGCTGCCCCTAGAGGAGGGTGGCTACGACATCCTCGTCACAGCTCCAGGCTTCGCGGCCGGTGTGCAGACGATTTCAGTTGCTACCGGAAAAACCAGGCAAGTGGAGTGGAAGCTAAAGGCTCTCGCGTGTAACTTCCCCGGCATGAACTGCGACACCTTCCAATAGACGGCTTGCGTATGCCGCGGTGGAAATGCCGGTCTGAGGAAAGCATGGAAGACGGACGGTAAAGCTGTCCGTCTCCCACCCTTCCCACAGACCTTGGAAATCACTTCGTGATTTCGCACATTCCCACCGCACGACGACGAAGGACTTTTATACTGACATTTCTATTGGGCGCAGCACCCTGTCATTTCTACTGAGCGCGAACACGATGATCGAGCTCGTTTTCGCCACCCAGCACCCGGATTGACGACTGTATCCGCAGTGGAGTACATATGTGCTTCTGTTCCCAATCCTCTTTTGAAGGACGCCTGACGCCCAATGACACGTATCCCCCCCGCAACCTCCCGGTTGAGCCTGCGTCTCGGAACCGTTTTTCTCTCCTTGATCTTTGTCGGCTCTGCCTTTGGGCAGACGGTTTCTGTGGTCCAGACCAACCCTGACCAGAGCGCGCTTTTGGCACCGCAGGCACCGCTCACGTTTACCGCCGGCACTGCCAGCCAGAACGCGATTACGATCAACGACACCATTGAATACCAGCAGCTTGAAGGCGTGGGCGCCAGCTTTACCGATTCGAGCGCATATCTGGTTCAGAACAAGCTGACCGCCGACCAGCGCACAGCTTTGATGAACGACCTCTTCAGCCCCGGCGGGATTCACCTCAGCTTTCTTCGCCAGCCGATGGGTGCGACCGACCTCGCCCTGAGCAGCTATACGTACGACGATCTCCCGGCCGGCGCGACCGACCCGACCATGGCCCAGTTCTCGATTGCGCACGACCAGGCCTACATTCTCCCTACGTTGCGGGCCGCGCTCGCCGTCAACCCGAACATAAAGGTGTTTGCTCTGCCCTGGTCGCCGCCCGCCTGGATGAAGTCTACCGACACCCTGAACGGAGGCACGCTGAACCCTGCGAACTTTCCGGCGCTGGCTCGCTACTTCACCAAATTCATCCAGGCCTACGAGGCCAGCGGCGTCCCGATCAACTACGTTGCACCGCAGAACGAGCCGCTGAACGAGACTGGCGGGTATCCGTCTATGTTCATGAACCCGCACGACGAAGGCACGTTTATTGCGCGGTATCTTGGGCCCTCGCTGCGGCAGATGGGCGCGCAGAACCGCGGTTGGAACTTCGCTCACCAGAACGCAAACCCGCTGGATGCCACCCCCGGCATCCTGGGGTACGAGAACAACTGGGACAACCCCAAGTACCCCGAGATTCTCGCTGAAGATCCCGCTGTGCGCCAGTATCTCGCCGGCGTCTCGTTTCACTGCTACGGTGGAAACGTCGCCGACGCCCAGAACGCCGTGCACGACCTCGCCGGGGGCGTTCCCATTTTCTTTACCGAGTGCACCGGCACATCGCAGTATCCGTACTTTGGCCAGAATCTCCCGAACGATATTGAGGGCCAGGTGATCAACGTGCTCCGCAACTGGGGCAAGACGGTCACGTTCTGGAACATGGCTCTCGACCAGAACGGCGGTCCCACGGTCGAACACGGCTGCTCCAACTGCCGCGGCGTCGTTACGATCGACACCAGCACCACGCCGGCGACGGTGACCCGCAACGTTGAATATTACGTTCTCGGCCACCTTGCGAAGTACGTTCAGGCGGGCGCTTACCGGATCGATTCGAACACCTTCGGCTCGGGCAACGTCGAGGACGTGGCTTTCAAGAATCCTGACGGCTCGATCGCCGTCCTGGTCTTCAACGGAGCGAGCACGCCGAGCCAGTTTAGCCTTAACTGGAAGGGCCGGACGGTGAGCTACGCGCTTCCCTCCGGTGCCGTTGCCACGTTTTTCTGGCCCGGATACACCGGACGGACGTTTGACGTGACTGCCGGCCCACCGTCGCAGACGGTCGCGCCCGGATCTGCCACCTTCTTCCAGGTTGACGTGAATCGGTACGGCGGCGATACCTCTCCGGTGAGCCTGAGCGTCCAGGGTCTTCCCCCGGCCAGCTTCGGCGGCATCCTCCAGATTCCCTTTTCGAACGACTACGTTCTCCCGATCGAGACCTTTTCGAACGCGAGCAGCGGCACGTATCCTGTCACCATCACTGGGCGTCAGGGCAACACCACGGCCAGCACCACCGTTGACTTTATCGTCGGCGGGCCGGAAACCGCCTTTGGCGGAACGCCCTGGACGCTTCCCGGCCTGGTGCAGGCTGAGAACTTCGACAACGGCGGCAACTATGTGGGGTACTTCAACCTTGATCCCAGAGACTACGGCAGTGCCCCCGCGTATCGTCCCGGCACCAGTGTCGGCGTTGAAAACGCCGGCGATACCGGCGGCGGCTATGACGTCGGTTACACCAAGGAAGGCGAGTACTTGCGCTACACCGTCAACGTAACCCAGAGTGGCATCTTCAACCTCGGGGCGCGCGTCGCCTCGCCCGGCCCCGGCGGCTACTTTCACGTCTCCTTTGACCGCCAGAACGCCTCCGGCACGCTCTTTGTTCCGCAGACCAACGGCTTTCAGACGTACCAAACCATGGTTTCGCCGAGCTTCCAGCTCTCGCCTGGAAAGCACGTCATGCAGGTCACGTTCGACAGCAACGGGCCGACCGGCGGCATGGGCAACTTCAACTGGTTCTCCGTCCAGAGACCGGCCGTCAGCACACCGTTCGGCGGAACGCCTCACACCATCCCCGGACAGATCCAGGTCGAAGACTTCGACGCGGGCGGCAAGTCCGTCGCCTACTGGACCTTCTCGGCCAGCAACGGCGGCGGCGCCAACTATCGCCCCGGTGAATCCGTCTCCATCGAAAACTCCTCCGACACCGGCGGCGGCTTCGACGTGGGCAATACTCTCCCCGGCGATTGGCTCAACTACACCGTCCAAATCCCCAGCACCCGCGCCTACACGGTTCAGGTCCGCGTCGCCAGCGGAACTGGCGGCGGCGTCTTCCACCTCGCCCTCGACGGGGAGCATGTTACACCGTACCTCTCTATCCCCAACACTGGCGGCTGGCAGTCCTGGCAGACCCTTGACGTCCCCAACGTCATCCTCCCGGCCGGGCTGCATACCCTGCAGCTCGTTATGGATAGCGGTGGCTTCTACAACACCGCCGGCAACTTCAACTGGATCTCGATCCAGTAGGGAGAGTCGCCGAGATGGGTCACACCCGCGCGATCGGGGTGTGGCCCAATCTGTGTCAGGTCGGATGACGGCGGTGAAGCTGACGACGGCAAGGGCAAAGGCAGATTCCCTTCGGGAATGACAACTAGAGGGGCGGGGGCAACGGCAGAAGCGGATTTCCCTTCGGGAATGACAACCAAAGGGCACGGCAAGGGGAACGGCAGAAGCAGATTCCCTATCGTAAATTCCTGCCACAATAGAGACGTACGTTCCTGGCCGACACGACAGAACGGAGAGAAAACGATCCTGATGGCAGACGAAAAGCAACAAATCCTGGACAATCACCTCCCCGGCGCGTTGATGACAATCTTTGGAGCGACGGGCGATCTTACGCGCCGGCTCCTTCTTCCTTCCATCTACAACCTGGCTGCCGCCAAGGTCCTGCCTGACACCTTTGCCCTGTTGGGCGTGGCTATGGAGGCCTGGGACGATGCGAGGTTCAAGGACCACATTGCGGATACGCTCAAACAGTTCTGGGGGCAGGACGCCGACCGGGGGGTGGTCTCGTGGATCACCTCGCGGGCCCGTTATCAGCAGGGCAACTTTGAGGAACCAGCGTCGTTCAAGCAGGTGAAGACCACGATCGAGGCCATCGAAAAGGAGGTTCAGACCGGCGGAAACCGGCTTTTCTATCTTGCTGTTGCGCCGACGTTTATCGCCACCATCGCATCCCTGCTCTCGGACCAGGACCTACTCAAAGAGGACGGCGGAGCCTGGCGACGGCTGGTGATTGAAAAGCCCTTCGGCCACGATCTTGCCTCGGCCATCGCGCTCAACAAGGACCTGCAGTCCAGCCTGCGAGAAGACCAGATCTACCGCATTGACCACTTCGCCGGGAAAGACACGGTGCAGGACATGACGGTGTTTCGCTTCTCGAACGCCATCATCGAGCCGCTCTGGAACCGGTCCATGATCGACCACGTCCAGATCACCGCGGCCGAGACGGTCGGTCTTGAGGGACGTGCCGCCTACTATGAGAAATCGGGCGCACTTCGCGACATGGTTCCCAATCACCTGGCGCAGGTGCTCTCTCTGGTCGCCATGGAACCTCCCGTCGCCTTTGAAGCCGAATATATGCGCGACAAACAGATTGAACTGCTTCAATCGGTTCGCAAGCTCAAGCCGGAAGACGTCGCGAAGTGCGCTGTTCGCGGACAGTACGGCCCTGGAACCATGGACGGAACCTCCGTCCCAGGCTACCGGCAGGAACCGGGGATCGACGCCAACTCCAACACCGAAACCTACGTTGCGATGGAGGTGGAGATCGACAACTGGCGATGGTCCGGAGTTCCCTTTTACCTCCGCACCGGAAAGCGGCTTTCGAAGGCTACCACGGAGGTTGTCGTCACCTTTCGCAGGCCGCCGGCGAGCCTTTTTCCTCACCACGATCAGCCGAGTCAGCCGCCAAACCGTCTTCTTTTCAATCTGCAGCCGAAGCAAAGCATCGAGCTGCTTTTCGGCGCCAAGAGGCCGGGACTCGACACGATCGTCGAGCAGGGCGCGATGATCTTCAACTTCCCTGGCGGACCCTTTGGCAATCACGGCAAGGGGTATGAGCGTCTGCTCCATGACGTGATGGCCGGCAACCAGACGCTGTTTCAGCGCGCGGAGTTTGTTGAAGAAGGCTGGCGCATGGTGCAGCCGCTGCTCGACGCCTGGGCCCAACCGCCGCAGGAGAGCTTTCCCAACTACGCGGCCGGCTCCAACGGCCCGCAAGCCGCCAACGATCTCCTGGCGCGGCAAAGCCATTCCTGGCACTCGCTCGAGGACGCCTAGAGCGGTCACCATAGCTGAGGAGGCAGAGTTTCGTGCACCAGAAGTGCCCTTCCCTGACCCTCGGCCGCTCGCTGGAAGTCTGCATCCGCCAAAGCTCCCTGATGTCCTGCGCGATGCGCCAGGCCGCGAAGGTAGGTGGCGAGCGGCGGCCGGTCACGGTCCGGGATTTCGGAGAGGGCGGCCAACGCGCCCGTCGGGTCATGCCCGGCCAGCGCCACCCCGGCGCGCAGCATGGGGACCGAGATTTCCGCTGTCCGAGAGTGCCGCCCGGCGCCCTTGGCCAGACGCTCCAAAGCGTTGGCGGCGCGCACCCGATCCCCGCACAGGGCGCTCGCCAGCCCCGCCCGGAAGCTCGCCTCATTTCCCTGCGCTTCGTCCGGCGGCGCATCTTCCAGTTCCCTGCTCAAGCGGCAATTTTGCAGCAGCGCGGCGTCCAAAGCGTCCGAAGCCGACAGAAACGTCTGCGCCGCCCCACTTTCACGGGCACTGTCTCCCGCGCTTCCGGCGGATCCAGCATCTCTCGCCGGCTCCGACCTGTCGCCTGAAAGCAGCGCCCTCGCGATCGCGCCGTTCCGCCCCGGTCGAACTCCGGCCCGCTCGGCCTGCGCCTCCATCCGCTCCGCCTCGTCGGGGCGGCCAAGCGCGAGCAGCGCCTTTTCCGCCTCGTCGTACGCCTCCCAGTCGAGGGGCTCCCTCGCCCGGGCCCCCTCGGCGGAAAGCAACGCCTCGGTCATATGACCCTCGAGCCGCATCGCCCGCGCCTGCGCAATCAGGGCATCCCGATCTCGCGGGTAGATGGTCAGCAGACGCCGGATGGTCTCGAGCGCCCGCCGGTCGTCCTCCTCGGCCAGCATCTCCGCATACGCCTCTGTCAAGAGCTGCACGCGGACCCCGGACCGAGCTCCGGCCAGCTGCGCCGCCGTG
>CAXUIB010000124.1:0-6809 GCA_964250945.1 uncultured Acidobacteriaceae bacterium | reverse complement strand
CCCGTAACCCAGCCCCGTAGTATGGAATAAGACCCATATGCCCAAACTCTCCATCCGCGACCTCGATCTGGCCCACAAGCGCCTCCTCATCCGCGTCGACTTCAACGTTCCCCTCTCGCCAGACGGCAGCCAGATCCTCGACGATACCCGCATCCGCGAAACCGTTCCCACCATCGAGTACGCCCTCCGCCACAACGCCAAAGTCATTCTCTGCTCCCACCTCGGCCGCCCCAAAGGCAAGCGAGTCGAATCCATGAGCCTCCGTCCAGTCGTCGACCGCCTCCGCGAACTCCTCGACCACATCCTCGGACCGAGCGAAAACGTAGCCTTCTCCCCCGATTGCGTCGGCGAAATCGCCACCGAGCTCTCAGCGAAACTCGAATCCGGACAGACGCTCCTTCTCGACAATCTCCGCTTCCACCCCGAAGAAGAAGCCAACGACCCGGCCTTCGCCAAACAGCTAGCCGCACTCTGCGACCTCTACGTCAACGACGCCTTCGGATCCGCGCACCGCGCCCACAGCTCCACCGAAGGCATCACGCATTTCGTCAAACAATCCGCCGCGGGCCTGCTCCTCGAAAAAGAGCTCACCTACCTCGGCAAAGCCGTCTCCGACCCCAACCGGCCCTTTATCGCCATCATCGGCGGCGCCAAGGTCTCCGACAAGATCGCCGTCATCGACCACCTGCTCGACCCCGGCCCGGCCAAGGCCGACAGCATCCTCATCGGCGGCGCAATGGCCTACACCTTCCTCAACGCCCAGGGCCAGACCACCGGCAGCTCCAAGGTCGAGCCCGACAAGATCGACGTCGCCCGCGCCACGCTCGCCCGCGCAAAAGAGAGCAACGTCCAGCTCCTCCTGCCCACCGACCACGTCCTCGCCGACCGCTTCTCCGCCGACGCCGACACCCAAATCTTCTCCGGACCCGGACCGTTTCCCGAAGGCTGGATGGCCCTCGACATCGGCCCCGAAACCATCAAAACCTTCTCGGCCGAGATCGCCCGCGCGAGCACCGTCGTCTGGAACGGCCCCATGGGCGTCTTCGAGCTCGCCCCCTTCGCCGCCGGCACCGACGCCATCGCCCACGCCGTCGCGGCCAACCAGGACGACATCTCCACCGGCGGCGGAGCCTCCCTCGAGTTCCTCGAAGGCAAAACCCTCCCCGGCGTCGCCGCCCTCACCGAAAAATAATCGAACAGACGAGACCTACCGACACCATGCGCCAGCACCTCATCGCCGCGAACTGGAAGATGTACAAAACCCCCGCCACCTCCATCGGCTTCCTCGACAGCTTTCTCGAACTCGTCCCCGACGCGCCGCCGTCCGAGATCGCCATCTTCCCCTCCATGACCTCGCTTCCAAACCTCGTCGAACACGCGCTCGGCACCTACGTCAAAATCGGCGCGCAGACCATGCACTGGCTCGACTCCGGCGCCTACACCGGCGAAACCTCGCCCACCATGCTCACCGCCGTCGGCGCCACTCACGTCCTCATCGGCCACTCCGAACGCCGCCAATACTTCAATGAAACCGACGAGACCGTCAACCTCAAACTCAAGTCCGCCTTCGCTCACAACCTCGTTCCGATCGTCTGCGTCGGCGAACACCTCGACGACCGCGAAGCCGGCCGCACCGACCACATCCTCGAGCACCAGGTCGCGGCCGCCCTCGCCGGCATCGACCCCCTCCAGGCCGGCCCGCTCGTCATGGCCTACGAGCCCGTCTGGGCCATCGGCACCGGCAAAACCGCCACACCCGAGATCGCCGAAGAGGCCCACAAAACCATCCGCCGGGCCATCGAGACCGCGCTCGGCCCTGACCTCGCCCAATCCACCCGCATCCTCTACGGCGGCTCCGTCAAACCCGACAACGCCGGCTCGCTCTGCTGCCTCAAGGACATCGACGGCGCCCTGGTCGGCGGCGCCAGCCTCGACCCCGAAAGCTTCGCCGCCATCCTCCACGCCGCGCACCCACCCGCCTGAGGCGATCGTTCCGCTCTCAACGAAAACCCTATCGAACCACACCCAGTTGGTCCACCGGCCAGTACACAAACGCCGCCTTGCCGTAGATCAGCGACCGGTCCACCGGCCCAAAGTCGCGGCTATCGCTCGAGATCGAGCGATGATCCCCCATCACAAAGTACTCGTGCGGCCCGACCACCCGCTCCGGCTCCGACCGGTCGTCCGCATATCGCCCCGGAACATACCATTCCGCGATCGGATCGCCGTTCACATACACCCGCCCATGGTCGATCCGGAGGTCATCCCCAGGCCCGGCAATCACGCGCTTGATGTAGCTCTTCTGGTGATCGTGCGGATACAGGAACACCACCACATCGCCGCGGTGGATCTCCCCCAAGCGGTACGCCATCTTGTTGATAAACAACCGGTCCTGGTCCTCCAGCAACGGCAGCATGCTGGTTCCTTCGACACGCACCGGCTGGTACAGGAACACAATGATGAACGCCGAAACCAGCACGGAAAGCAGGATGTCGCGCACCCAGGAACGCACCCCAGGCCGCGCGCCAGGGCCCGCGGCCGGCGTCTGATGGTTCACCGCGCCGTCCACTCCGCTCCGACCCTCCAATCTCGTCTGTTCGTCTGTCATCGGAACCCGCACCAACCTCTCGCTACGCCACGGCCTCGGCGCCCACCCCTACTCACTTTAGACGAAGGGATCAGAGCCTCGCCAACAGCTCAGCCCGCCGAGCTCGCCTCATCGCCCGCCAAACGCTGTCTTGCCGGGCCGCCAAACGCTGTCTTGCCCGGGAAAACCAGCCATCATACACCTCCGTGTTCTCCCATCATCGCAGATTCCTCCCCCGCGCATCGGGGATTCCTTCCCCCGACACAGCCTCGCTTTCCGCTTCCCCGGCAATCCGCCCTCACACCCCACTCTTGTGGGATTCGGCATCTCATCTCCGTTGGGCTAAACTGAAAGGGCACTGGAAAAACGGCCATGGCTACACTCACGATGCTTGACCAAGCACCCTCCCCCAAGAACGGCCACCATCACGCACCCGACATGCACGATCTCCTTACCGAGACCGTCAACGTCGCCTCCGAAGGCCTCGACACCAAGTCCGCCCTCGAAATCGCCCGCATCATCAATCAGGAAGACGCCAAGATCGCCGCGGCAGTCAAAAAGGCGCTGCCCGAAATCGCCATCGTCATCGACACCGTCGCCCGCTCCCTGCGCGACGGCGGCCGCCTCATCTACGTCGGCGCAGGCTCCTCCGGACGCATCGCCTCACTCGACGCCTCCGAGTGCCCGCCCACCTTCTCGACCGCCCCCAGCCAGGTCCAATACATCATGGCCGGCGGACCCAAAGCCCTCGCCTCCGCCTCCGACGTCAACGAAGATTCACCCGAACTCGGCCAGCGCGACATCGCCCGCCGCCGACCTACACGCAAGGACATCGTCATCGGCGTCTCCTCTTCCGGCCGCACCCCTTACGTCGTCGGCGCCGTCGAATACGCCCGCGCCCGCGGCGCCAAAACCGCCGCCATCACCTGCAACCAGAACACCGACCTCGCCGAAGTCGCCGACACCACCATCGTCGCCGAGGTCGGCCCCGAGGTCATCGGCGGATCCACCCGTATGAAAGCCTCCAGCGCCCAAAAGATGATCCTCAACATGATCACCACCGGCGCCATGACCCGGCTCGGCTATGTCTACGAAAACCTCATGGTCAACGTACACATGAAAAACGCCAAGCTCGTCGAACGCGGCATCCGCGTGCTCATGAAGGTCTGCAACATCGACCGCGATACCGCCATCCGCACCATCAAATCCGCCGGCAAATCCATCCCCATCGCCGTAGTCATGCTCCGCGCCAACGTCGACAAAATGGAAGCCGTCCGCCGCCTAGCCAAATCGGACGGCAACGTCCGCCTAGCCATCGACGACTCCCGCCTCGAACTCTAACGCCGCCCCGCGCGCTCAGCTTAGCTTCATCGCAATTTCATCGTCCAGAATCTGCCGCACCGTAAGTGGGACGATGGCCCGGCCCGACTGCCTAAAGAAGCGCTGAATTTCCGTGAGAGCGTCGCTCGTGTAATCGAAAGAGATGAAGAAACCTTTCATCCGTTCCTCACGAATCATAGCTGCCTCAAAAGCATCGATGTCCGGGTGTCCAGCTTTCTCCTTCTGCTTGACCTGAATCGGGTACCACACGTCCATAAAGTCAAGGGATCCAGGCTTTGTACTTGGAGCAGAGGAAAGTGGATAAACCCTTCCGTCCAGGCCCATGTCGCCCGTTTGCACTTTGTTCCCGATACCCCCAAGCGCAATGACAGCCCAGTTTTCAAATTCAAACGGCGGGATTCGCCGAAGTTCCTGTTCAGTCTTCGGCAGATCGCGCACTACAAAGCCGCGACCCAGACGCCAGAGCGTCTCGGTCTCAGGAAGTCGCGAAACATCTCGAAGACGCTTTGCCATCACACGGCACGCCGTCGGTGAAATGTCGATGCCGATCCACTGACGACCTAGCCTCTGTGAAGCCACCAACGCAGTTCCGCAGCCGCAGAATGCATCTAAAACAACGTCGTTCGGCTTCGAGGATGCGTTGATTATGCGCTCAAGCAGAGCGAGTGGCTTTTGGGTCGGATATCCTAAACGCTCCGTAGAGAGATTATGGATTGGTCTGATATCAGACCAGACGCTTTGAAGTGGAACACCCGGACTTTTGCTCGCATAACGCTTCAGCCGCGGCACACCGCCCAGCTTCTTCGGCCAATGGATAGCTCCGGCAGCATCCAAAGCGTCTAGTTTCTCTTGACTTGTCGCATCAGGGGGCAACTTGTACTGCAGCATCTCTTCCAGCGGAACAGCCCAGTGACGTCCCTTCGCTGTTACATCGATCCCGCGCCACGGTTCGCCGCTGTCCCCCTTTCGGATCCCGTCTCCGGTCAAATCCATGCGCATCCAACGATGCCCTCTTTCATCTTTGTGATTGAAGAAAGTCTCTACATACTCCGGGTCATAAGGTTGGAACTGCCTATTCCACGTGTAGTCGCTGGATGCGGAATAGAAAAACAGAGTGTCGTGGACTGTTCCGTATCGCGAAGCCCCGCTATGAGCAAAAGTTCTTTTCCAGATCACTTCATTCTGAAAGTTGTTCTCGCCAAAAATCACATCCAGCATGACCTTCACATAGTGGCTCGCGTGCCAATCGCAGTGGTAATAAAACGAACCCGTCTTCTTCAAGACCCGCGCAATCTCCACACAACGCGGACGCATATATTCGATATAAGCCCGTGTCGACTCATGTCGATCCTCGAACGATCGCTTCTCCTTCGTCTCACCCCAGAACACCTCGTAGTTCCGGTTAGAGTTGAACGGTGGATCGATGTAACAAAGGTCAACGCAGCCGTCCGGAAGCTGTTTCAGTTGGTCGAGACAGTCACCGCAGTAAATAATGCGTGTATCGACCAGCGATGACGAACGTGCCATCTTGTAACTGTATAAGCATCATCCGCGGCATCGCCACCCCTGTCGACCAAACTTGGGAATCCTCCACGAACCACCCCCGGCACCCATTTCCACGCTCCTCATCCGTAAACTAATCCCCATGGACAAGTTCGTCGTCCGCGGAGGCAACCCCCTCCTCGGCACCATCAAAGTCTCCGGCGCCAAAAACTCCGCGCTCCCCTGCATGGCCGCCGCCATCCTCACCGAAGACGAAGTCGTCCTCGAAAACATCCCGCAGGTCCAGGACATCGAGACCGAGCGCAAGCTCCTCGCGTCCATGGGCGCCGAGGTCGAGCTCGGCTACGGCCGCGCCCAGCACCGCACCCACATCCGCTGCGCCGTCCTCTCCGACCCCGTCGCCAAGTACGAAATCGTCAAGACCATGCGCGCCTCGTCGCTCGTGCTCGGCCCCCTGATCGCCCGCACCGGCATCGCCCGCGTCGCCATGCCCGGCGGCTGCGCCATCGGCGGCCGACCCATCGACCTCCACATCAAAGGCCTCGAAGCCATGGGCGCCACCATCACCCAAGAGCACGGCTACCTCGAAGCCCGAGCCCCCTCGAACGGCCAGAGCCCCCTCCGCGGAGCCCACATCGTCTTCGACAAAATTACCGTCACCGGCACCGAAGACCTCCTCATGGCCGCCGTCCTCGCCGACGGCGAAACCGTCTTTGAAAACTGCGCCCGCGAGCCCGAAGTCACCGACCTGGCGGCTCTCCTGACCGCCATGGGCGCCGACATCAGAGGCGCCGGCACCTCCACCATCCAGGTCCAGGGCGTCCCCAAACTCCACGGCGCCCGCCACCGCATCAACCCCGACCGCATCGAAGCCGGCACCTTCCTCCTCGCCGGAGCCATCACCGGCGGCGACCTCAACGTCGACGGCTGCAACCCCGCGCACCTCGGAGCCCTCCTCCACAAACTCGAGCAATGCGGCGTCCGCCTCGACATCGGCCAGGACTGCATCCGCGTCCGGTCCTCGGGCCGGGATGGCAGCACCCTCAAGGCCGCCGACATCTCCACCGAGGAGTACCCCGGCTTCCCCACCGACATGCAGGCCCAGTTCATGGCGCTCGCCACCCAGGCCGAAGGCGCCACCACCGTCACCGAAAACATCTTCGAAAATCGCTTCATGCACGTCGGCGAACTCAACCGCATGGGCGCCCACATCACCGTCAACGGCCGATCCGCCACCGTCCGCGGCCCCTCCACCCTCCAGTCCGCCGCCGTCATGTGCTCGGACCTCCGCGCCTCCGCCTCGCTCGTCCTCGCCGCCCTGGTCGCCGACGGCGAAACCATCCACCACCCCGTCAACCACCACGACCGCGGATACGAG
>CAXUIB010000123.1:0-6866 GCA_964250945.1 uncultured Acidobacteriaceae bacterium | reverse complement strand
CCCACCTCCAGCCCCGCCGGAGGCTTCTCCCCTGGCCTCTACCGCAAGCACCGCGAGTACAATTCCCTTATCGGCGCCGTCGCCATCTACGCCGCCCTCCTCCTGCGGCTGTTCTTGCCAGGGCACCGATAAAACAAGCGATACATCGCTCTGATTGCGAGCTCTCCTCTGCCACACCGCACGTCGTCTCTGTCCCGTTTTGAAATCTCTCGTTGCGCTCTTTTCGCTTGCTTCTTCACGGTCCCGATCGACGCCCAACTGCTCGGCCCCAAACCCCCGGCGCAGCCTGTCGTTATCCCCACCCTGCAACCGCCGCCGCCCAACTTCAGCTTTTCCGCGCGCGAGACGCTCACTTACACTGTCGACTGGCGCGTCTTCACCGCCGGCAAAGCCGTCTTTCACATCGAGCAGCAAGGCTCTGACGAAAAGGTCACAGCCAGCGCAGACACCGTCGGCAACGTCACCATGCTCTTCCCCGTCACCGACCGCTTCCAATCGTCGTTCGACAACCGCACCGGATGCTCGCACGGCTTCTCGAAGCAAATCACAGAGGGCCGCCGCAAAGTCTCCAGCGACCTCACCTTCGACTACAGCCACGGCAAGCAGAACCAGACCGAGCGCAACCTTGTGAAAGGCACCCAGAAGTCGCAGACCGCCAACGTTCCGGCGTGCGTCACCGACTCGCTTTCCGCCATCTTTTACGCCGCGACCCAGCCGCTCGCAGTCGGCCAGAAGTTCGCCTTTCCGCTCGCCGACGCCATGCGCACCGTCACCGTTACCATGAAGGTCGAGGGCAAGGAAGAGATCAAGACGCCTGCGGGCACCTTTCAAACCGTCCGAGTCCAGCCCACGGCGGCCGAAGGCGTCGTCCGCAACCGCGGCAACATCTGGATCTGGTACACCGACGATTCCCGCCACATCCCCGTCCAGATCCAGGCCCGCCTGTTCTGGGGCACCATCACCTTTCACCTCCAAAGCATCGAAATGAAGTAAGCCCGACCGCACCTACCCGTCACGCCTGAAAGGTACGCCCCGCATGCCCGAAGATTTCAAAAACACCGAAGCCCTCACCTCCGCCGTCTCGCTCGACCAGCCTGGCGAGACCGGAGATCTGGTCACGATCGCAAAGTACATGGATCCGATGCGCGCGCAGATGGCCAAAGGCATGCTTGAATCGCTCGGCATCCCTGTGTTCCTCCAGGGCGAACACGCCAACCAGCTCCTGTCTCTCTCGTTTCGCGCCCGGCTCCAGGTCCGCTCCGGCGACGAGGCCGCCGCACGCGAAGCCCTCGGTCCTGCTGACGAAGACCTGGTTGCGGACGACGAGTTCAAGGGCGAAGAGTAGAGCTCTGCCAATGAGCTCTCGCCCGCGCTCGGTCGTGTGCCTCTCCGGGGGCATGGACTCCGCCGTCTGCGCCGCTCTCGCGGCCCGCGACACTGATGTCTTCGCTCTGCACTTCAGCTACGGCCAGCGCACGGAGGCCCGCGAGCTCGAGGCCGCCACCGCCGTCAGTCAGCGGATCGGCGCACAACAGCTTCTTTCCCTCCGCCTGGACCTCTTCCGGGAAATCGGCGGCTCCGCACTCACCGACCTCACGCTCGCCGTCCCTGACGCCGAGCCCGAAGGGGCGCCCGAGATCCAGTCTAGCCGCTCTGGCGCCGAAGTCCCCGTCACCTACGTCCCATTTCGCAATGCCCACTTCCTCGCAGCCGCCGTCTCCTGGGCTGAGGTCCTCGGCGCGCAACGCATCTTTATCGGAGCGGTCGAGCAGGACAGCTCCGGCTACCCTGACTGCCGGCCCGCCTACTACACTGCCTACAACCAACTCATCCGCCTCGGCACCCGCGATGGAAACATCCAGGTCGAAACCCCGCTCATCCACCTCCGGAAAAAAGAGATCGTGGAGCTCGGAGTTGAACTTGGCGCACCCTTGGATGTAAGTTGGTCATGCTATTCCGGCGAGCTCAAAGCCTGCGGCGTCTGCGAAAGCTGCGCCCTTCGGCTGCGAGCCTTCCGCGATGCGGGAGTCTCTGATCCCATCCCGTACGCAGAGGCAACCGCCGAATAAAGAACAACTCTCAGATCTCGATCGCCGGTAAAACAGACAATCGTTAGCCAGAGATGAGAAGATGTCGAGGTCGTGCCCGAGACCCGGGCACACACGGGAGAGAAAAATCGAATGCGAGGTTTCCGTATGAAAACTTTCAACATCCTCGGCGCTGCCGTTCTGGCCGCCGTCATCGCTTTCCATCCCGTCCCAGCCCAGTCCCAGGCGCCCACCGCCAAGATCCACGGCAAGGTTCTCAATGCCGCCGGGATGCCCGTCACCAAGGGCGAGATCCGGCTGACCACCGACCGCACCGGCGACGAAAAAAGCCGCAAATACCAGTACACCTTTCCGCTCGACGCCAACGGCACGTACACCGGAGACAACGTCGCCCCGGGAAGCTACGTTGCGATCGTCTTCTCCCCCGAAGGCAAAAGCCTGGACTATATCGAAAAGGTCGACGTGAAAGCCGGCGACGACAAGCCCGAGGACTTCGACATGTCGCGCCCCGAGTACATCAGCAAGATGAGCCCGGAAGAGCGCAAACAGCTTGAAGAGTTTAAGAAGAAGAACGCTGAGATCATGGCGGGCAACAAGACGATCGCCAACCTCAACACTTTGCTGACGCAGGCGCGCGCCGACAACAAGGCCGGCAACTACGACGCGGCGATGACCGCCATGCAGCAGGCGACGACCCAGAAGCCCGACGAGGCCATCCTTTGGGTCACACTCGGCGACGCGCAGCTCGGCTCAGCCGATGCCGCCGCCAAAGCTGCCAAAGCTGCCGGCAAGGCAAGCGACCCGGACGCCGCCAAAAAATACGCGGAGGCAGCAGCCTCTTACAAAAAGGCCGTCGACCTGAACGCCGCCAGCAAGAAGCCGAATCCTGAGACCGCCGGCGCCGCCTACAACCAGATGGGCCAGGCGCTCGCCCGCTCCGGCGACGTGAAAGGCGCCTCCGACGCGTACGACAGCGCTGCCAAAGCCGAGCCCGCCAAGGCAGGCATGTACATGTTTAACGAGGCCGCCGTCCTCTACAACGCAGGCAAAACCGACGATGCCGCGGTAGCCGCCGACAAAGCTATCGCCGCCGATCCCAATCGCGCCGACGCCTACTACATCAAGGGCCAGGCGCTCATCCCCAAGGCCTCCGTCGACCCCAAAACCAACAAGATCACCGCGCCTCCAGGATGCGTCGAGGCCTATCAGAAGTACCTTGAACTGCAACCCAGCGGCACCCGCGCCGACGAGGTGCGGGCCATCCTCACCGGCATCGGAGCTCCGGTAAAATCCACTTACCGCGCCGGCAAGAAGTAAACTCCGTCCCACAAATCCGCGGCCCCGAGGCTCAGAGCAGGCCCGGGGCCTTTCTCTTGCCCCAACCGCCTTCTTTCAGAACAGAAGCCGATGCCCAACCTCACCTTTGACGCGGCGCTCCGAGCTGTTCGCGACTACGCCCGTAGCCTCCCCGCACCCACGTCCGAATCCGTCCAACTGCTCGATTCCCTCCGCCGCGTCCTTGGGACACCCCTGCTCGCCGACCGTGACCAGCCGCCCTTCGACCGCTCGACGCGCGATGGCTTTGCTCTCCACTCGGCCGACCTGCCCCATCTGCAAAACCCAGAAAACTCTCTCTCTATCACCGGCCAGATCCGGGCCGGCGGCATTCACTCCGGCACGTCCCTTGCTCGCGGCACCGCCGTCGAGATTATGACGGGCGCCCCGGTCCCGCCCGGCGCCGACACCGTTGTGATGGTAGAGCACGTCACAGCTGCGAACGGCCAACTTCGCCTCCGCCCCGGCTGCGCCCCCAGCCCCGCTCAGAACATCGTCCCGCAGGCTGCCGAATCCCACGCAGGCCAGACTCTTCTCGCCCCCGGAACCCGCATCACACCCGCCGAAATCGCCCTTGCTGCCAGCTGCGGAGCCGCCAGACTTGAAGTCTTCCGCCGCCCTACCGTGGCCATCCTCGCGACTGGCGACGAGCTCGTCTCGATCGACGAACTCCCCAGCCCACACCAGATCCGGAACTCCAACAGCTGTGCTCTCGCCGCCCTCGTCGCGGCTGCCGGCGCCACCCCCATCCAGCTTCCCATCGTCCGCGACACCACGGCCGACCTCCACGATCGGATCGCCCGCGCCCGCACCTCCGCCGACTTCCTCCTCCTCTCGGGCGGCGTTTCCATGGGCAAATACGACCTCGTCGAACGGGTCCTGGCCGAGCTCGGGGCCGAGTTCGTCTTCACCGGCGTCCATATGCAACCCGGCAAACCTGTCGTCTTCGGCCACCTCCCGGCACCGTCCCCGAGCACCTCCAGGCAGACCTTCTTCGGCCTTCCCGGCAACCCGATCTCCACCGAGGTCACCTTTCACACGTTTGTCGGCCCGTTCCTCGGTGCCCTCGCGGGAGCGTCCTGGCAGGGCCCCGACTTCGCACAGGCCACCCTCACCGAGGCCGTCGCGGCCCGCCCGGACCTCATCCGCTTCCTTCCCGCCCACCTCACACCCAGCCTCACCCGCCCTGAAGTCCGTCTTATCCCATGGCAGGGCTCCGGCGACCTCGCCGCCAACGCCCGCGCCAACTGCTATGCCGTGCTACCCGCCGACCAAGGCCCGTTTCACGCCGGCGAAGTCATCACCATCCTCCTGCGGTAGGATGTTGCTCATGGCCGACAGCAAACCTAGCGGGCGCACCCAGCTTCACACCCGCTTCGAACTCTGCGGTTGGATCGCAATCTTGCTCCTTGGGCTTCGCACGCTGGCCCATGCTCCCGGCCATCTCGGTAGCTTCGCAGTCTGGTGTCAGATCGCCGTCTCGGCCATGGCCGTCGTCGCAAGCGCCTGGCGGCTCCTTTCAGGGGACCGGTGAGCGCCAAACTCTCCCACTACGACAGCTCCGGGGAGGCCCACATGGTCGACGTCAGCGGCAAACCCCCGACCCGCCGCGAAGCTGTCGCCTACGCCTTTGTCGAACTCTCCCCCGCCGTCCTCGCCGCGCTCCCCGCCAACCCCAAAGGCAACCCGCTCGAAGTCGCCCGCTTTGCCGGCATCCAGGCCGCCAAGCGCACCTCCGACCTTATCCCGATGTGCCATCCTCTTTCCCTGAGCTTCGTCGACGTCACCGCCACGATCAGCCCCGAAGGCGTCCGCATCGAGGCCACCGCCGCCACTACCAGCCCCACCGGCGTCGAGATGGAAGCCATGGTCGCCGCCACCGTCGCCGCCCTCACCGTCTACGACATGACCAAAGCCCTCGACAAATCCATCCAGATCCGCGAGGTCCACCTCGTTCGGAAATCCGGGGGCAAAAGCGGCGATTACCAACGCCCCGAGCCCGCACAGAGCTGACCACCACCACCCCTGTGTCCGCGACCGGAGCGTGGGCGCGCGAATGCTAGAGTAGAGCGGATCAGTTTGTAGGCGAGGGTGCAAAGACAATCCACCCCAAGAACAAACGGCAGATTTCCCTCGGGAATGACAAGAAAAGAAAGCAAATGCCTTCTATGCCGATAGCTCCGTTGCTCTAAGTACAGTCAGAAGCACGTCTGAGCAGCGACTCTACCTATCCGGCGGTCCGCCGGGTGGCAGCGGGTACACGGCGACATTGTGAAATGCCACTATCCACCAGACGCCCTTCTCCCTGGTCATCACCTCCTGGAGCTTCACATGCAGCACTCCATCGGCCCCCGCCTTCAAGCCGGGCGGCAGACGATTGGCCCCACTCAATGCCCCGTCGATCTCGACCAAAGCGACATCCGGCCGCAAGAACGTAATCCTGGACGCGGCAAAGGAGTTGTGACTTCCTTTATAAATCGTGCTGAAGATGCGTGCATGCTGCGCGATGAAAGCCTTTCGCCCATATAACTGCATCCCGATCACGTTGGTGAAGCTGCCGTCCTCGGCATAGTGGGCTCCAAACGCTTCGGCATCTCCGCGATTCCAAGCATCCTCTTCGCTTTGCACGATCGCTCGAATTTGAGCCTCATTCTCGCGAGGGCTCTGCGCAACGCCCGGGAAGGTTAGGGACAAGAAGGCTATTAGGAACAGGAACGAATACTGTCGGCGCATGCTTCACCTCGGAAACAACAGGGGCCCGACTGCCAGATAAAGTTAGTGACTGGATACTACACCGAATATCGTGAGAGAGACCACATCGACGATCGCACCCTGTTATGAAGCACGGTTCCATGTGGACGTACGGCCGGCCACCTGCCACATCACACCGCTCCAGCCAGGGTCTGGAGAAACAGACCCTCTCGATCTTTCCAACCCTGTTCCGTGCGAAACCCCGATCTTTCCAGCAGCTCTGTGACCGAAGCTTCCGTGAACTTGTAACTGTTTTCGGTGTGGATTGTCCTCCCGGCGGGCAGATGCAAGGCGAAGCCCGGACCAGCCGAAGTTCCGGGCACCCGCACCACCTGCTCGGACTTCGCCTCGAGATGCATTTCGATCCGCGATTCGGCCGCGTTCCAGACTGCCCGATGGCGAAACGCTCGGACGTCGAAATCCGTCCCCAACTCCCGGTTCAGCCGCACCAACACGTTCTGATTGAACGCTGCCGTCACCCCTGCCTTGTCGTCGTAGGCCGCCACCAACCGATCGACCGGCTTTGCCGGCCCTGGCGCAAGGTCGGTCCCTAGCAGCAGTTGGTCGCCTGCGCGCATCTGCCTGCGCAGCCGCCCGAGCACACCCGTGGCCTCGTGCGGCGCGAAGTTTCCTATGCTCGATCCGATATAGAGCGCCAGGAGCCTATACCGTGGCAGGGGCCTAGTATCCGACTCCTGCTGCCCCGGCCCACTCCCGTCCCGCGTCAACGCG
>CAXUIB010000122.1:0-7065 GCA_964250945.1 uncultured Acidobacteriaceae bacterium | reverse complement strand
CTGAAGGCGAGGGTGGCGGCGGCCAGGAGGGTTGTCATGGATTTCGGGATCATCTCAGGGATGATTGTGCCATGACCGCGAGCAGATACCCCCCCGGGGGTACCGATAGGCGCTAAAATCTTCGAAACAGGAGACTTAGGTCTGGACCGGACTGGACCGGTCTGGACTTAGGTCTGGCCAGACTGGACCAGTCTGGACCTCGTATCACAAGAGCGCCAAGCCAAAAACTGCGCTGTCCCCGCCAACCTTGAATAAGGTAGGTTCTGCGTTGAAGCACTCGTACGTTCCACGCCTCTGCAAGGGCGACCTATCCAGTCTTGATGTTAGCAAACGGGAGGGGTGTTCTACGCCAGGCACCTGTAGGTGAACAGCGCTGAAGAGTAAACCGGAACCAGCCTAGACCAGGACCTCTGCGCCGACGAGACGTTCGCTCCCAAACACCTCGCGGTAGCGCTCCATTTCGTCCCACGGCCCGGTTGCTTTGTGCGCGTTGTCGCTCAGCTTCACGGTCGGGATGCCTTCGACGTCTGTCAGTTTGCACACCAGGCTGAGCGGATCGAAGGTGTCTTCGCCGCGCGGATGACAGTCGCGAAAGTCGTTGGTCAGGAGCGTGCCCCAACCGGCGCTGAAGCGGATTCGGCCGGCGAAGTACCGATGCAGCCAGAGGATATCGCCGACGTCGAGGCCATCGGACGCGATGAGCCGCTTGCTGCGCGGGTCGCGACCGCGATCTTCGAGCCACTCGATGTACTCGTCGCCGGCGACCGCGGGGTCCTTGCTGTCGACGCGCTGTCCGGTCCAGTCGGCGACCCAATCGGGCGCGCCCTCAAGAAACTGCGTCGTCCCAAACGTATCCGGAAGCATGATCAGGAGCGCTCCACCGTAGCTCCGCTGCCACAGCTTCAGGACGTTGTACTGCGACTCGCGCAGCTCCTCGTCCGTGCCCCGCGAGGCCAGCGCGGCCATTGCCATCGGCAGCTCATGGGCGTTGGTGCCGATCGCCTCCAGGTTGTGCTTGTACGCGAGCGCCGTGTTCGAAGTGCCCGTAAACTCCTCGCCGAGGGTCGCCCGCAGCGCGCCCACCGCATACTCCTGCCATAAAAAACTGTGCCGCCGCCGCGTGCCGAAGTCCGACAGCCGCAGACCCTCGACGCCGCGCAGCCGCTCGATCTTGTCCCACAGCCGCGTCTTCGCCCGGGCATACAAGATGTCAAGCTCAAGCTCCGTCAGCTCGGCCAGGGCCGCCCGCGTCTTCAGCTCGCTGACGATGGCGAGCGCGTAGATCTCCCACATCGTCACCTCGGTCCAGAGGCCGGTGAACCGGAGCTCCAACTGCCCGTCCCGCTCGGCGATCTCATACTCGCTCAGCCGAAAGTCCCGGCTCAGCCAGTCCAAAAATCCCGGCTCAAAGATGCTCCGCACCCCATAAAACGTATTGCCGGCCAGCCACACCAGCTCCGACCGACGGTACTTCAGACCCTTCACATGCTCCATCTGCTCGCGCAACGCATGTGCCCCGACACGCTCGGCCAACCGCACCTTCACGGTTCGGTTGCACACCTGACTGGTAACGTGAGCGGCGGGGAAGTTCTTCCAGATGAACTGCAGCATCAGCAGCTTGTAGAAGTCGGTGTCGAGCAGCGACCGCACAATCGGGTCGAGCTTCCAGTTGTGATTGTGCGCCCGCTCGGCAAAGTTCACGTTCATCGGTCAATTGGCCTCCCTAACAGCGTACCAATGGATCGCGGGACACTCCCAGCAATCCAGACCTGCTCTGAATGCAACGGAGCCGCCCAGCCCTGTCATTCACCCTAAATTCTCGCTGAGATCGGACCATCTCGGGCGTTGTCGCTTGTATTCTTTAGGCATATGCCGCCCACCAAAAAAGACCTTCTCCAGAACCGTATTCAGCATCTTGATTTGAGCCAGCTGAATGTTGTGCCGCTGGTCGATGCGATGAGCCACATGGCCTACTCGGCCCGCGACACCGCCCGCGCCGCCCACATCTACGAGCAGATGCTTGAGGACACCGAGTGCGGCGTGATCCTGTGCCTTGCCGGATCGCTCATCTCCGCCGGGCTGCAGAAGATCTTTGTCGACCTCCTTCGGAACAATATGGTGGACGCGATCATCTCGACCGGCGCGAATATTGTCGATCAGGACTTTTTCGAGGCGCTCGGCTTCAACCACTACATTGCCGCGGACCAGTACAAGTACGGCAACGAAGACGGCGTGTTGCGCGAGTTGATGATCGACCGGATCTACGACACGTTTATCGACGAGGAAGAGCTCCGCATCTGCGACGACACGACGCGCGAGATCACCGACTCGCTCGATCCGCGGGCGTATTCGTCGCGCGAGTTTATTCAGGCGATGGGCAAGTACCTCGTCGACCACGGCAAGACGCCGGAGGCGGGCGGGCGCGACTCCATCACGCTTGCCGCGTACGAAAAGCAGGTCCCGATCTTTGTCCCGGCCTTTTCCGACTGCTCGGCCGGCTTCGGCCTGGTGGCGCACCAGTTCGCGCGCGAAGGCAAGCCGGTCGTCTCGATCGACTCGGCCAAGGACTTTCTCGAGATCACCCGACTCAAGATCGCGAACCCGACTACCGGCCTGCTGATGATGGGCGGCGGGGTGCCCAAGAACTTTGCGCAGGACATTGTCGTGGCCGCTGACGTCCTCGGCGTGGACGCCTCCATGCACAAGTACGCCATCCAGATCACGGTGGCCGACGCCCGCGACGGCGCGCTCTCGGGATCGACCCTCAAAGAAGCCTCCTCGTGGGGCAAGGTCGACACCACCTTTGAGCAGATGGTTTTCTCCGAGATCACGCTTGCGCTGCCTCTGATTGCGGGATACGCGCTCCAAAAGAAGGCCGCCAAAGCCCGCACCGGCAAGCGCTGGAGCGAGATCCTGGACCGCGTGGCTCTCCCGGAGCCGGTCACTGCCTAGAGCGACCGAGGCGCGCAACACGAACGTCTATACACGTTAGTAACTTCTCGCGTATTTACAGCCTTATTTCCCAAGTATTGGGTGTTTCGCGCAAAATAAAATGTAACCAAACGAGAAAAAGATTGTGGGCAAGGTCGTTCTACGTACGGTAGAGTACTCACACCGCGTCGCTCGTGTGGTTACAATCGGGCAGTATTTGCGGTTACTCTGAACATCTGATCGGTGCCCGCCTTGGCCAGCCTCCTGTACGTCGCGTTTGGCTCCACTGTCGTTCTTCTGCTTTGCACACTCTTTCACCTCAGCAAACATCGGCGCGACCTCCAAGCACAGATCCGCGCCATCACGGAACAGAGGAAGGAAGACAAGCTCCAGCTCAGCGCTCGATCGCAGCTGGACACGATCAAGGACGAGTTTATCTCGACCGTCTCGCACGAGCTGCGCACGCCGCTTACCAGTATTCGCGGATCGCTTGGGCTGCTTTCGTCCGGGACCATCGGCAACCTCGATCCGAAGGCACAGAATCTGCTTCGGATCGCGGTTACCAACACCGACCGCCTGATCCGTTTGATCAACGACATCCTGGATCTCGAGCGCATGGCCTCGGGCCGGGCTCCCCTGCAGATTCGGCGATGTTCGCTGCTCGATCTTGTGGACCAGGCCATTGAAACCATGACCGGCATGGCAGATTCGGCCATGGTGCACCTGCTCCGGGTCAATCCCACGACGGACCCTGCGGGCGACACCCTCTACTTTGACGGGGACGCCGACCGCATCCTCCAGGTGCTCACCAACCTGCTCTCGAACGCGATCAAGTTTTCGCCCGACGCCTCCACGGTTCGCATCCAGATGGAGACCACCTCCGAGTCGATCGTCGTCAAGGTCTCCGACGAGGGCCGCGGCATACCGCCTGACAAGCTGGACTCGATCTTCGACCGTTTCGGCCAGATCGAACCTGCCGATGCCAAACAGAAGGGCGGCACCGGCCTCGGTCTGGCGATCTGCCGGTCGATCGTCCAGCAGCACTCCGGCTCGATCTGGGCACAGCGCAACCTCGGCCCGGGCACCACGATCTCGGTCATGCTTCCACGCACGGCGCGCTCGTCCGACATCCTTCCCCCGAAAGAGCTCTCTCTCGAGCCTGGCAACGGATCCGTCCTGGTCTGCGACGACGACCCCGGCATCCGCGCCGTCGTCGCCGAAACGCTGCTTCGACAAGGCTACGCGGTGGTCGAGGCGAGCTCGGGCCAGGAGGCGATCGAACTTGCGGAAAAGCACGCTGTTTCCGCCATCCTGCTCGACCTTTACATGCCGGGCCTCAGCGGTTGGGAGACGCTGCAGCGCCTGCGCAACCAGCCCACAACGTCTTCCATCCCGGTTGTGGTTCTCAGCGTGCTCTCCCCTCTGCTCCGCACCGAGGTGGCCGGCGACGCGCAGGGATGGGTGCAGAAACCGTTCAACGCCCACCTCCTCTTCTCCGAGCTTAGCCGCGTCCTCCATCGCGGGGAGGGTCCTGCCCACGTGCTTTTGGTCGAGGACGACGACGATCTCGCGAGCGTCGTCATCGCCTCGTTCGGGGAGGCCGACGTTCATGTCGATCACGCCAACACACGCCAGCAGGCGATCCGGCGATGCCTGATTCGCCGCCCCGACCTCCTTATCCTCGACCTCACCCTGCCCGACGGCGACGGGTTCTCGTTTGTGGAGTGGATTCGCGAGCAGCCCCGCCTCCGAACGCTTCCGCTGGTCGTCTACTCCGGCCGGGAGATCTCCGAGGGGGAACGATCGAAGCTCCGCCTTGGACCGACCGAGTTCCTCACCAAGGCCAAGGTGCAACCGCGCGAGGTCGAAGCCCTGGTGCTCTCGATGGTGCAGCGGCTTCGCTCTACGTCCGCCGCCTCTTCCTCTCCAGATCCGTTCCTCGGCCCCTCACCAGCACACCCGGTTGCAGTGCAGGCCGTCCGAGGAGCGGCACAACGATCAGCCTAAAACGGAACCGCCCGCCCATCCCCAAACGTAAACTCCCACCGGAAAGGACAACCCAATGCGACGGATCCTCGTGATCGACGATGAAGACGACATTCGCGAGGTCGCAGCGCTTTCTCTTGAAGCCACCGCCGGATGGGAGATCCTCACCGCCCGCTCCGGCGCCGAAGGAATCACCATCGCCGCCGCCCAGCAGCCCGACGCCATCCTGATGGATGTGATGATGCCCGGCGTCGACGGACCCACCACCTTTCGCACCATGCAGGCCGACTCCCGCGTTAAAGCGATCCCTGTCCTTCTGCTCACCGCCAAGGTCCAGGGCGTCGATCAGCGACGCTTCGCCGGCCTGGGCGTCGCCGCCATCCTCTTCAAACCGTTCGACCCGCTCACCCTTGCCAGCCAGATCTCCGATGCTCTTGGATGGAGGGACTGAGCCCCTCCCGAATCGATCGCGGATGCGCTTTGTCCGCGGTCTGCACTGAATCCGAGACCTGAAATCTGGCCAGATCTCAAATTTCAGCCCCGATCCCTAAGCCCGCCAACCGCCAGACCCTCAAACCACCCCACGCACGAACAACCCAGACCCTCCTACCTGACAGCCATGAAAAAGAATCCAGCAACTGCCCCCGTCCCCAACGCCGAAGCGCAGCTCACCGCCGTTATCGCGTCGCTTTGGCAGAAACATTTACCCGAGATGCGCGCGCGCATTGCTTTGCTCGAACGTGCCTGCGGTGGCGCGTCCGCCGGAACTCTTCCCCGAGGGCTCCGCATGGAGGCAGCCGCGACCGCTCACAAACTATCAGGCTCGCTAGGCATGTACGGCTACAGGGAGGCCTCTCTCTGCGCACACGAGCTCGAAGTCCTGCTTGACACCGACGCTGTCGCCGAGCGCGACCGTCTGCTCCGGCTCACGGCTCAGCTGCGCAACGCACTTCCGCTTTAGCTCCCTCTCGACCAGCAGAAAATCGTCTAGTTACACGCCAGCGCCGTCCACACCGGGGATGGCGTCGAGTTCGCGCCGGAGACGTAGAGATCGACGAAGCCGTTCGCTGGGACGGTTACGCTTCCGGTCGCGCTGCAACTGTTGTTGCTCTGAGCCTGGCACGACAGCGACGTGTTCGCCATGTGCCCTGCCGAACCCGCCCGCAACACCACCGTCACCGTGTTGCCCTGCTGGGAGTAGACGCTCAGACTGGTTGCCGTACACCCGTTGGGCGCCCAGGTCAGCACCGACGCGGTCTCGGTTGTCGCGGTCGTGGCAGCATTGACGGAGATGTACGCCGTGTACGAGACGGCGTGATACATCGTCTGGAACGGGATGCCGCTGGTTCCTCCGCCTCCGCCGGAGCCGCCGGCGCCTGCGGCCCCGGTCGCCCCCTGGGGAATGGTGAAGTTCAAGACTGCGGCTGTCCCGCTCCCCGTGTTGGTGACCGTTGCCTGCGATCCCGGCGCGCCCGTCGTCACCGACCCGATGCTGACCGTAGCCGCCGCTCCACCCGGCCCGGTCGGTCCGGCGCTGCCCTTTTGCGCCAGCACCGACCACGCCGAGCTGTACAGATCCGGCTCCATGTTGGAGTTGCTTTGGAGCGCCAGGTACGTCGTTCCGTTGAAGAGCACGGCGTCGGTTGCGCCATACGGAGTCGACGCGCTCCAGGTCCCGGTGAAGTTCATCCCGACACGGCCGTTCGCTCCGGCCGCTCCCGGAGCCCCATTGCTGCCCGCCGGACCTTGCGCTCCGGCCGGTCCTGTCTGTCCCGTAGCTCCCGCCGGTCCCGCCGCCCCGGTCCCACCCATCTGCGCCAGCAAGCTCCACGACGACGGGTTCTGATCCGGAGAGTTGCCGTGATTCGACGCCGCGAGAGAGATATAGCTCGATCCGCCGTACACCACAGCGTCACTCACCGCGTAGTTCGTCCCCGCCGAGTACGTCCCGCGCCAGACCAGCCCCGGTGCACCCGCGGCTCCGTTGGCCCCCGGCGCGCCATTTACGCCCGCGGTCCCTACCGGTCCCTGCATCCCGGTCTGCCCCTGCGGCCCGGTCGCTCCGGTCGGCCCCGCCGCGCCCGCCGCCCCGGCCCCCGCCAGAAGACCCCAGGACGATGGCGTCAGATCGGGCTCGTTGCCCTGGTT
>CAXUIB010000121.1:4652-7130 GCA_964250945.1 uncultured Acidobacteriaceae bacterium | reverse complement strand
ACCTCTGCGGCTGGGTCTAGGGGTCACCACACCAAACGTCCAAAATCCAACCCTAAGAGGGTGGGACTGAGCACATCCAACTTCCGCGAACGGCGTTTCTCAGGAGTGACTCTAATAAAATGGTCGCACTATGCGCATCCTTGCTCTAACGGTGTTGAGTTTCTCGGCTTCATTAGCTCTCCATGCTCAATCATCATTGCCGCCGTTCCCGGTTCCTGCAACGGTTGTGCAAGACGATAAGCAGTTCAACGCAACCACTATCGGCCCAGGGAACACCTTCACAGTCCGCGAAACCCCCGACGATTTTCAACTGGATGCGTTCGATTTCAACTCGGACGAAACGGGTCTTCTTCTCGAATGGCGGTCTGGCCGAGTTGAGACTCGTGAGATAGGTAGCGGGAAGCGAATAGCCGAAATCAGACCTCTAGCGGAGCCTGTTTGGGCTATATACGACGATGCTTCCCAAAGACGCCTAATCGTGGTCTCACGAGGTGGCGTGATCTCTTTTATCGACCCAAAGAAAGGTAAGAAGATCAGTGAGATTCAGGTCGAAAAAGGCCGGTTCAACTACGACATTCAAAAGGTTCTGCTCGCGCCTGACGGAAGCTGGCTCGCATATGTGAATCAAGACAACGGAAAAGTTCTTGACCTTCGTAACGATTCACATAAAGCTGTTGCCGACCTCGGGGATGGATACGACATGTCTTTGAGCCCTGATAAAACAACGCTCTGGGTGATTAACCGCAGCAAGATTTTCGGTTTGAAGGTCAGTGATTGGAGTCAGGTCGGCTCTGCGCCCTTACTCGATAAGGTGAAGCTAGACCAGACTCCCAATCTCGCGGTTTTGTCGAACGGAACTTCGACTTTCGCATATGTTCCGTCTCACAGCGGACTTCTCAAGTACACCTTGCCCGCGCTGGAAGCTCACAAAGTGACGGATGTCCCAACTTATTGGGTGGGCGCTGATCGAGAGCACAGTCAGCTCTTTGTACATGAGTTCAAAGTTTCAGCTCTCTATACGGCAGATGGCACCGTTAAGTGCCGTTGGCAAATCCATCCCGCTCAGGACTTCAAGATCAGCCCGAGCGGCAGATGGATGGGTGACCGTCTGTTCGGGAAAGTTGAACTCTGGTCAACTGCGACCCTAATGGATTGCCCTTCGTCCACGAAAGATTAGTCTTCCCAGTCAATTCGATGCATCAAGGTTCCAGGCCAATCTGGTCGTTAACAGCATTCCGAAGACGCTGCTTGCACCCAAGGTAGCGCTCCGTCGTCTCAACTGAGATATGTCCGAGGAGAAACTGAATCTGCTCTAATTCACCTCCCGCTTCATGGCATAGACGGGCACAAGTCCGACGGAGATCATGTGGAGCGATCACGCCAATACCGCAATTCGCGGCAACCTCGCGCACAATAGACCAAATCACCTTGGCTGTGAATCCACAGCCATGAATCTTCCCAGTCTTACCGATGGCGCGGAAGAGCATTCCATTTTGTAGTTTGGCGGCGTCTGACCAAGCGTCGACGGCTGACTTGACCCATCCCGGTACAGGAACCGTTCGCATGTGGCGACCTTTGCCAACGAGGTCGGCTAGTACCCAGTGATCTTCTCGAAGTTCGAAGTCCTCAATCCTGACGGCTACGAGTTCCGCTCTACGTAAGCCACAGCCAAGAAGCATCGCTAGAACGGCGTGATTTCGCACGTCTTTAAGTTGATTGCCACAGTGGGCAGCAAGCAACCTCTTGCCCTGTTCGGCGGTCAGCCAATTCCCGACACGGACGCCAAGGCGCTTCGCGCCTTTGACCCGACGAATGCCCGCAGCTAGGTCGGGGCTGAGCAACCCGCAGTCCGAAGCCTCGTATGCGAGCCTACGAACCGCAGCAAGTCTAAGATTGATCGTTGAAGGCGCGTATCCCCGCTGCTCCAGAGCGATGCGATAACGAGTTACTACTGTTTGTTGAACGCGAGCCGTGGCTCGGAGCAATACCACTCGATGAAGTCGCGGATGGCGTGCTCGTATGACCGTCGCGAGTTCAAGGATGGAAGGCTGTTGAGAACCGCTGACTTTGAATAATCCAGATCGGCGAGCTTGAGGATACTCTTGGGCTTCTTCGCTCTTTTCGCCATGTTGACGGCCTCCTAGCCGTGGCGAAAAGAATCTCCCAATCGGATTACTCCTCATAAGTCGCATTGTAGGAAGTCAGGTGAGGGGACGACTGGAAAGCGGTCTCTTCCGGCTTGCACGAAAGCAATGTTTTGGCCCAAGGCCGAAGGGCAAGTCTAAAAACATTGAGTTCGCAGAAGCTATTCCGATGCTCCACCGCAAGCAACAGATTTGCTCAACCGGGCGATGGCGTACGATTTCGGACCTTAAGGTGTGGTCAACCCCTCTACAACATCCAGCTCTGGACGGTCTTTCCGGCGGGCGGGCGGGCATTTCGCTCCAGTGGAGCAAGCGCGGCGGCCGCGGAAGACCT
>CAXUIB010000121.1:1494-4552 GCA_964250945.1 uncultured Acidobacteriaceae bacterium | reverse complement strand
AGCGCGATCGCATCCGACGGCCGGGCGTCTACCGCGACGGTTTCGCCCGCCTGCACCATCCAGATGACCGCGTAGAACGTATCCTCGCGCAGCTCCGACACCACCACCTTGGTGACCTCGGCATGCAGCCCCCGCGTCACGTTCTGCAATAGATCGTGCGTCATCGGTCGAGGCGTAGCCGTCTTTTCGAGCTCCAGAGCGATCGCGTTCGCCTCAAACATACCCACCCAGATGGGCAGCACCGTATCGCTGCTCACGTCCTTGAGCACCAGGATGGGAGCGTTCGAGACCGGGTCCAGCATCAACCCGCGAATCTGCACCTCTACCTCCAGCGCCTCCTTCGGCCCCACCTTCACCAGACCCGTCAACTCACTCATGCCAGACCTCCCACGCTTCCAAGAACCGCACGTTCAGCAAATCGATAGGTCGATCCTAAACCGCTACTCCTAAAAGACTGTTCGGAAAAGCCTCCGTCACCCGCACCTGGGAGTAACTACCCGTAGCCGGCATGATGGGCGAGTCGGTGGTGAAGTTCACCGTCTTGTTCTGCGAGCTTCGCCCGATCACCTGCGCCCGCGGTCGGTTATGTCCTTCCACCATCACTTCCATGATCTCGCCTAAGTGCCTCTTATAGGTCCGCTTCTGGATCTCGCGCTGCCGCTCGAGCAGAACCTGCAGCCGTCGCGCCTTCTCCTCCTCCGGGATCGAATCGACCATGCCCAGAGCCAGCGTGTTCGGCCGCGGCGAATACTTGAACGCAAAGATCGCATCGTACTCCACCTCTTCGAGCAGCGTCGCCGTGTCCTCCAGATCCTGCTCCGTCTCACCCGGAAACCCAACAATGATGTCCGAGGTCATCGAGATCTCGCGCCGCGCCGCCTTGATCCAGCTGATCCGTTCGAGATACCACTCGCGGCTGTACTCGCGATTCATCGCCTTCAACACCGCCGTCGACCCGGACTGCACCGGCAGATGCACGTGATCGCACAGCGTCGGAACCGCGTCGATCGCCGCCACAATATCCGGCGTAAAATCCCGCGGATGCGACGTCGTGAAGCGCACCCGGCGAATTCCCGGGACCTCGCCCACCGCCGCCAGCAACTCCGCAAAAGTCCTCTTATGAGCAGGATCGAGATAAGAGTTAACGTTCTGCCCTAACAGTTGGATCTCGCTGAACCCCGCGTCCGCAATCCGCCGAGCCTCCTCGATCACCGAATCCGACGTTCGGCTCCGCTCCTTGCCCCGCGTATACGGAACGACGCAGTACGCGCAGAACTTGTCGCAACCCTCAATAATCGTGATGTACCCGCGATGCGGGTTGGTCCGAGCCACAAACTCCGTCTCAAACGCCTCGTCAGTCTGCCGGTCATCCAGCCCCGTAATCCGCGTCTCCCCCCGCTCCAGCCGCCGGAGCATCTCCGGCAAGTTTCGGTAGCTCGCTGACCCCGACACGATCGACACATACGGCGCCTTCTCGAAGATCCGCTCGCCCTCCTGCTGCGCCACGCACCCAATCACAGCAAACCGCTTCCCCTCCCCCTGCAGCCGCTTGTACTCGTTCAGCCGGTGAAAGACCTTCTGCTCCGCCTTGTCCCGAATCGAGCACGTGTTGTACACAATCAGGCCCGCCGCCGCCTCGTCCTCCACCCGCGCATAGCCCTGCTGCTCCAGCGTCCCGATCACTTTCTCCGAGTCATGCGCGTTCATCTGACAGCCAAACGTCTCGATATAGAAGGTCTTGCTCACAGTGCAAGTATAAGGCCGTGAGATCCGCTACAGACTCCATCCTTAATTGACGACCAAAGTAGTCCGAATTACACTGAAACCTAGCTCGCGGCACTCTGAAAAGCAATGGTTCCGTTCAGATCGAAAGCTTGCGTCAAGCCCCGCGCGTGACGTCGTCCGGAGACAGTAAGGTCCATATGTTACAAGCATTTATCATCACCTTGCGGGAAGGCGTTGAAGCTTCGCTGATCGTCGGCATCGTCTTCGCCTACCTCACCAAGATCGGCCGCGCCGAGCTCAAGCGTACCGTCTTCCTTGCCCTCGGATCCGCCCTCGCCGCCAGCGTCCTCGCCGCCGTCCTCGTCGCCAAGCTCAACTTCAACTCCGACGTCCTCGAAGGCTGGGTCATGCTCGCCGCCGCCGGCTTCGTCGTCAGCATGATCTGGTTTATGCACCGCACCGCCCGCTCCATGAAGGGCGACATCGAAGCCAGGATCGCCCGCTACACCGGCAGCGCTCCCAGCGTCGCGGACGGCATCTCCACCGCGAACGTCTCCAAGCTCGGCCTCTTCTTCTTCGTCTTCCTCCTCGTCCTCCGCGAAGGCGTCGAAACCGTCCTCATCCTCTCCGCCGTCACGCTCAACTCGACCGAGCTTCTCAGCTTCACCGGCACGCTGCTGGGCATCGCGGTCAGCGTCGTCTTCGGCGTCATGTTCATCCGCGGCAGCGTCCGCATCAACCTCCAGCGCTTCTTCCGCGTCACCACCGTCATCCTCTACTTCGTCACCTTCCAGCTCGTCGTCAGCGGCCTCCACGAGCTCAGCGAAAACGGCGTCCTCCCCTCATGCGCCGCCGAAATGCGCCTCATCGGCCCCATCGTCCGCAACGACCTCTTCTTCTTTGTCACCATGCTCGCGCTCGCCGGCCTCATGGTCCTGCTTGAGTCCCGCCGTCGCGCGCCCGTCGCCCCCGACCCGTCCGCAACGCCCGCCGAGCGCCGCAAAGCCGAGTGGAGCCTCCGCCGCGAAAAGCTCTGGATGAGCGCCGTCGTGGGCGCCTCCTTTGTCTTCATCTTCCTCTCCACGGCCGAGTTCATCTAAGCCAAAAGCTCGACCGAACTCAGCGCCGCCACCCCCGTCACCCTCGTCGGGAGCCAGGCAACCGTGCCCGTAGCCGAGATCAGCGACAGCAAGCTCCACCGCTTCGGCGTCCACGTCCCAAACGGCAAGGGCGGAACCGCCGAGATCCGCTTCCTGCTCTTCAAAAAACCCGACGGCAACATCGTCTCCGTCGCCGACGCCTGCCAGATCTGCGGCCCGGTCGGCTTCTACAT
>CAXUIB010000121.1:0-1484 GCA_964250945.1 uncultured Acidobacteriaceae bacterium | reverse complement strand
CAAGATGTGCGCCTCGCCCCTCGTCCCGCAATCGATGGGCCAGACCGGCGGCTGCAACCCCATCCCGCTCAAGTCCACCCAGGCCGGCGGCATGCTGGTCGTCCAGGCCGCCGACCTCCAGGCGCTAGCACCCATCTTCGAGCGCTAGTTAGCAGCCATGTTCTTCCGCCTCCTCCTCGAATCCTTCCGCCGCCAGCGCCGCCGCAAACTCCTCGCCGGCGCCGCCATCCTCCTTGGCACCACCGCCGTCACCGCCATGCTCGCGCTCGCCACCACCATCGGCGACCGCATCCACGCCGAACTCGCCGCGTACGGCGCCAACATCGTCATCACCCCGCAGGCCGAGGCCCTCGCCGTCAACCTCGGCGGCACGGACATCCACCCCAGCACCGGCAACGGGGACCTCCACGAGTCCGACCTGGCCAAGCTCCGCACCATCTTCTGGGCCAACAACATCACCGCCGTCAGCCCCGAACTGTCACTCACGCTAACCGTCACAACTCCGCGTGCCCCATCCTCTGCGCAGTCTTCTAGGGCAGCCACAGTCCCGGGTGCCCCATCCTCTGCGCAGCTTTATCGCGCAAAGGGTGGGGTATCGTTTGCGAAAGCAAACGACCGTCCTCCGTCCGCCTCCGCAACACAAATCGAAGCTCGCGGCCTCTGGTTCAACCACAATCTCGTGGGCCTCAGCACAGGTACACCTCAGCTCCACCCATCATGGAAGCTGCACGGAGCGTGGCCCCATGCGACCGCGGACGGCAGCCCAGACAGCGAAATCCTGCTTGGCGCTAAGCTCGCAAAGGGCCTTGATCTAAAAATCGGTGACGTCCTTTCCCTCAGAGGTCCGAACCCTCTCTCCGGCCTGCCTCTGCAACGAAAAGTCGTAGGTGTGGTCGATACCGGCGACGATACAGACAACGCTCTGTTGCTTCCGCTAGAGGATGCTCAAGCCCTGAACGGCACCCCCGACGCCGTCTCCCGCGTCGAAGTCTCCGCCCGCACCCGTCCCGAAGACGCCTTCGCCCGCCAGAACCCCGACACCCTCTCCCCCAAGCAGCGCGACCTCTGGTACTGCCGACCCTACGCCAACTCGATCGCCTACCAGATCCGCGAGGCCATCCCCGGAGCCGACGCCCAGCAGGTCCGCAAGGTCGAGCAGACCGAGGGCAACATCCTCGATCGCATCTCCGGACTGATGTGGCTCATCTCGGCCGCCGCCCTCCTCGCCGCCGGCTTCGCCGTCTCCGCCGCCATGGCCACCGCCATCCTCGAGCGCCGCGTCGAGATCGGCCTGATGCGCTCGCTCGGCGCCGGCAAATCCACAATTGCCGCCCTCTTCCTCACCGAAACCGGCGTCCTGGCCATCGCCGCCGGCACGCTCGGCTACCTCGCCGGAAGCCTCCTCGCCGCCTCCCTCGGCGCGCGCATCTTCGCCGATCCGTCGACCTCCGCCAGCGCCCACATACCCCTGCTCAACCCCGTTC
>CAXUIB010000120.1:0-7165 GCA_964250945.1 uncultured Acidobacteriaceae bacterium | reverse complement strand
GACGATATCCGCACCAGCAGCATCACAAACGGTAAAAACGGCAAAAACAGCAAGAGCCCCAAAGCCGCGGCCGCGGTCGAGACGATCCGGCGTGCAATCTGCTGCGACGGCTTGACCCGAAATCCCTCGCTGTAGATGAAGCTGCTCGGCCGCAGGCCGTCCAGCTGCAACTTGCCGGAGAGGCGCTCCAGCAGCATCCCCGCCTCCTCAATCACCACGCCGTCGAACCGCAGCTTCAGTAACTCCCGCACCGGAAGTGCACCGCGCCGGTCCTCCATCGCTACGATCACCCGATCGACCTTCGGCTTGCTCCCGCGAAACGAGTCCAGAACATCGCCAAACGCCGCCCGCGAGTCCACCCCAGGGGGAAGCGCCGCGTCCCATCCCACCACTTCCATCCCCGCATCCGGTCGCGACCGCAGCATCCGCAGGATCGTCTGCGCACGCTCCCCCGCGCCCAGGATGTACACCCTTTCCCGAAACACCTCGCGCCCGATAATCCACTCGTATGCGCTCCTCCAAGCCACCAGCGCGGCCGTTAAGAAGGCGAGCCCAAGCAGCAGGACCGAATGAGCAATGTCCACCGCAGGGAAGACATAGGTGATCGCGGACAAGAGAAACGACAGAAATCCCAGCACCAGAAGGAGCCGAAAATAGATCTCCCACCGCTCCGAAATGCGCTGCGGCTCGTACAGATCGAAGTAGTACGAGCACAGGAGCGTCACAACCGTCAGACCAAGGATCTTCAGCGCTCCATACTCATAGTTCAGAACCAGAAACGTATCCTGGCCAAGCACCATCGCCGTCGCGAGCAGGAAGGAGCCGCTCACGATCAGAGCTTCGCACCCGAGAAGAACAATCGTGCGCGTCGGATAGTAGACCTTAAACAGCCGAATCATCAGGTCGTCCTCTGCGCCCTACACTTTTTCTCGGTCATACCCATAATACGTGCCCAGCTGCGGCGCCTTCACCACAGCATTCAACACGAATCCAAGCACATTCGATGCTTTCAACTCGCCCTGCGCCCGTTGCGCGGTCGTCAGATCGGTCACGCCGCCGCGCGCTACAAGGAGCACGCCGTCGCACGCCCGCGCTAGATTCACCGCATCTGAAACCGGCAAAACCGGAGACGAATCGATCACAATCCAGTCAAACATCGGCGACACCGCTTGAATCAGCTCTTCAAATCGATGATTTCCGGACAGATCCGCAGCTTTGTCCCCGCCATTTCCACCAGCGATAAAGGTGATCGCAGGAAACCCGGCCTTCCGTACCCCCGACCCGTTCATCAACCCGCCTTGGGACAGGTCCGGACGCTGCATAACCTCCGTAACCGTCGCCTTGCCGGCCAGATACTCCGACAGCCCCGGCTCGGAGTCGCAGCCCAAGATCTGGTGCAGCGTGTAGCGGCGCATGTCTCCGTCGATCAGCAAGACCTTGGAATGCTTGTTGCGCGCCAGACTGATCGCCAGATTCGCCGCCACAAAGCTCTTTCCCTCCTGCGGCAAACCGCTGCTGATCAGGATCGACTTCAGCGGCTTCAGATCCCGCATCTCCTGAATCCGCGCCCGCAAGCTGCGAAACTGCTCGACCCCCGGGCCACGCTCCATCAGCGCGGGAAGCTGCCTGAGCGAAGGCGCCCACAACCGCGCCGGAATCGCGCTCAGGTCGACATCCCCGTCCGCACGTCCATTCACCGCGGCCGCAAATCCGCCCAACGGCAGCTCGTTGACGTCCGCCGACGGCGTAGGGGACAACTCCGCAACGGCGGCTCGAGCGTACTTCAACTCCTGCTTGGGCTCCGCTATGGCTACCGCCCCGCTGCCCTTCTCGGACTCCGCCTTCTGCAATGCATCATAGATCCGGCTCATCGATCACGCCTCCCAGATGACTCCACGCTCAGCTCAGGCCCAAACTCCGACAGGCTCGGTACCTCCGTCAGACCTCCCGCCGCACCGGCCGGCGCCCGCGAGGCACTCGCTCCACCCAAGTTCATCGCCGAGTGCGAGATCAAGAACGGCTGTGCGTCCAACTCCAGCTCGCCCGCAACCCCATCCACCACTGCCGCCGAAATCTGCCGGATCTGCTCGACATAGCCCACAATCAAGGCGTGTTCACACAAAAGATTGATCACGCGCGGAATACCCCGGCTATACCGGTGCACAGCGTCCAAAGCAGCCGCCGAAAACAGCGGCGTCGTCGCTCCCGCAATCCGAAGTCGCTCCGCCACATACGCGTGCGTCTGCGCTTCCGTCAACGCCTGCGTCCGGCACCACAACGACACTCTCTGCCGCAGCTGCCGGACGCTCGGGTGCCGCAGCTTTTCATCGAGCTCCGGCTGACCTGACAGCACAATCTGCAAGAGCTTCTCGGACGACGTCTCGAGGTTTGTCAGCAGCCGAATCTCCTCCAGGAGATCCCACGAAAGATTCTGCGCCTCATCGACCACAACGACGCACGTCTCCTCCATCCGGTACCGCTCGATCAGCCATCGGTTCAGCTGCAAGAGCATCCCGGATTTGGTTCGGTTGGCTGGCGCGATCCCGAAATCCGTCAGGACAAATTCCAGAAAATCCAGGACATCGAGCCGTGGATTGAAGACAAAGGCCGTCGAGACACGCCGCCCGTGAAACGATCCCAGAGCCCTCCGCAGAAGGGTCGTCTTGCCCGTTCCCACCTCGCCCGTCAGCACCGTAAATCCCTTTCGGGCCGAAATCCCATACTCCAGGCAGGCCAGCGCCTCGCGTGTGTGCGGCATCATGTAAAGAAATCGGGGGTCCGGACTTGTTCCAAACGGACTGCTCTGTAACTGATAAAAGCTGTTGTACATAGGTCACCCACCAACATTCAGCGGCTTCGCCAAAGCAGCCGCATCTCGTCGCCGGCCGAAGATTCTCGGTCGGCTCTGCTTTTCAGCCGGGAGTGGCTCTTCCATCAGCGAGATCACGCCCAGCGTTGGAAGCTTCGTAAACGCCCAAATATCCCGTTCACTTCGTAAAGCCGTATCCCTGTACTCAAGCAGACCGGAGATCCCCAGACCCAGGAGCAAACCTGCCGCCAGACCGCCCATACCATAAACGTTGCGACGCGGAAAGGTCGGCGCGTCCGGAAGATTCGGTTCATCCATCACGCGAAACTGCTCGCCCTGCTGTCTCCGCTCGAGATCAGTTGCCATCTTCGACTGCGTCTTCTTTGCCAAGAGATCGTCGTACGACTTCTGCGCGTTCTGGTAGTCACGCGTCATGTTCTTGAAATCTTCTTCCACCTTGGGGCTGGCATGCAGCTTCTCCTGGTATCCCCGCATCTGCCCGGAGATCGCCATCTGGTCCTGCTTCTTCTGCGCGATCGCCTGTTCCTGCGCCCGAAGCTGCGCGCGCAACTGCTGCACGCTCGGCGATTCGGGACGGTTCGACCGTGGAGCCGAGTCGCGCGAAGGACTCGGCGCAGCGGGCGCTGCCATCTGCCGTCGCAGCTCCGCGATCTGCCGCCGAACCGCGACAACGTCCGGGTAGTCCGGCGTATATCGCGCCGTCAGCTCCGCCTCCTGCGCCTGCAACTGCCGCAACTCCATCTGCTGCGCCCCGGGAGCAGCAGACGGCCGATCGCCCGTCTCCGCCAGGCTCTGATCGTGCACCTGCTGCGCCAGCAGCGCCTGCATATAGGTATGGTCCTGCTCCATCCTGCTCAGCGCCTGCGTCGCCGCATCCAGCTGCGCACCCAGGCTTGAAAGCATGTTGGAGTTGGCTGCGTCATCCCCCGGCAGCCGGCCCATGTACGTCATCTTGAACTCCGCCAGCTTTGCGTCCTGATCATCCAGGGTGTGCTTGGCCTGGTTCAATTGCTGGGTCAGAAAATCCGTCGTCCCTTCGGCCGACTGCTCCCGCTGATGGAGGTTTTCCGTCACAAACAAAGACGTAATCTCGCCGCACACCAGCTGCGCCGTCTTCGGCTCCGACGCTCTGAAGCTGATGTAAAACCCCGGAACACCTCCATTGCGCGAACCGATGGGCTTGATCCCAATATCCTTGCGCACCAGATCCAGACGGTCGTCCATCGTCTGCTTCTTGTTTCCATACAGGTTGTACTTTTCGATAATCGGCTCCAGCCGCGACCGGCTCATGATCTGCTCGCTCATCGAGGCCAGCCGCGAGCTAAGGTCTTCACTGATAACCGACCGAACGTAGTCGTCCGGCACTTTTTGCTGCTCCACCAGCACCAGAGTCTGTGAGACATACTGCGGCGGAACCAGATAACTGGCCGCATAGGCGACGATCGGCAACAGCAGCGCCGGGATCGCGACGATCCACCAGCGCCGCTTCAACATCGTGCCGTAGTCTTCCATGGTCAAAACGCGGTGGCCTAACATAATGCTCCTTCGAAGAAACCCAAGACTTAGAAAAAACCAAGATGAGTCTGACGCGGAGAGTACGAAATCCCCAACGCAAAAGATTGCACGGTACCGCTCAACGTCGCCTGTGTTGTCAGCGCGTTGCTCGAGCTCTGGGTCAGCGCCGTATAACTGCCGGTCGCCGAAACCGAACGGGAGATCCGGCGCGATGCCTGCGCGCCTCCATAAAATCCCTTGATCGAACCGCTGTTCGCGATCCCAAGTACGGCCACATTGGCTGGCGTCGGCATGGTCGCCAAACCCTGCGATCGCGTAAACCCCGCGTTCAACGAGGTGGACCAGCTTGGCCCAAAGCGTCGCGAGAGAGACCCTGTCACGCTGTCCGAGATCGATCCCGTCTGCACTCCCGACCCCGCATTGATGCCGCGCGAGTACGAGACTTGCGTGATAAAGATCGGCATGAGGTAGGTGGCTCCAAGCGACGCTCCCCACGTCAGTCGAGACGGAATCGCAAGTTGATCCGAGCTGTTCACCCACTGCGGCCCGCCCGAGCCGAAGACCCCAAGCGCCCGGGTCACCTGCCGCTGAGCACCGGCGCTCACCCCGCGAGTGGTAAAGGAAGAGTGCCCCGCCACGTCATAGCGGAAGATGCTGTAGCTCGCACCGATGTTGGCCGACGTTCGCGCGTCAAACTGGTGGCTCATGCCTGCGCTGGCGGAGATTTGCGTGTTGTCGATGCCGGTATCGCCAAAAAAGTGCAAAAGTCCGTAGGAGGCGCTCCCGGAGATGGAATCCCGCCCAGAAAGCCGCCGTCCCACACTTCCGCTCACGGTGTTGCTCACCCGCGTCGAGTTGGTCGTCAAGACATCCTGCGCAGGTTCACCTCCAATTCCCACCGGCGCCAGCCCAAGATCGCCCGTGCCCGGAATGCCCGAAAGCCCTACCGTCGGCGACTGCGGCAAATAGCTGACCACGTCCGTCCCACTCAACGTCCAGCTTTTCAGCAAGACGCTCTGCGCGAGCGCCAGGCTTTGAAAGTAGTTGGTCGAAATATTGCTTTCTTCCGGGATCTGAACCCCTCCCGTATACACCAGGCTGAACGGCCCCGTCTCGCTCTTGGTCGAAAACGCCACGTCCCCGGAGACGCTGGCCTGCTTGGACCAGCCGCCCCCGTAGTATCCGGTCTGAAACAGCTGCGAGGCGTTCAAGCCGTACTGCAAACCGCCGTTCAACCACGGAATATTCAGCCCCATCCCCGTCCGTTGCGACGGAACAGCCGTCGGCGCTGCCTGCCCATCCGCGAGGCGAGAGGCCACAACCAGAAGCGCAATCAAAGAGAGACATCGCATGGTCGATCTCATGGCACGACGATCGTGTCCCCAGGGTGCAGGGTCACGCCCTGGCTGTTATCGCCCTTGAGCGCCTTTTTGTAGTCAAACGGGATCTTCTGCTGCGTCGCCCCCGTTCCTCTCAATATATAGATACGCTTCTTGTTCGCGTACGGACTTAGCCCCCCCGCCGTTGCGATCGCCTGCAAGGGCGACATGCCCGCCAAGAGGCTGATCGGACCCACGTGTCCCACCTCTCCCACCATAAATATGCGCTGGCTTGGGACCGAGTTCACCACCACCGACACAATCGGGTCCTGTACAAGCTTCTTCAATCGATCCGTGATGTTCGCCGACAGCTGCATCGGTGTAAACCCGGCCGCCTTCACATCATTCAAGAGCACCAGAGAGATCATTCCGTCCGGTCGTACCAAATACGATCCTGAAAGCTGAGGCTCCTTCCAGACAGTCACCTGCAAGCTATCTTCCGGGCCAATCACATAGGTTTCGTTATTGACGCCGACCATGCCGCCCATCGACGCTGGTGCACCGCTCTGACCTGCCGTTCCCGTCGTCGCGCCTCCAGCAGGTGTGGAGCTCGCCGGCGTCTGCACTTGGCTAGGCGTCTGCACCTGGCTAGGCGTCTGCACCTGGCTAGGCGGAGCAGACGTCGGTGGAACCGGAGTCGCCGCCCCACCAGCCTGAGGCGCCCGATCCGCTTGTCCCGATGGAGCCGAGCTCGTCCCGTCCGGCGAACTCGCGCCGTTTGCCGGAGTCTGCGCCGAGGTCTGCGCCATCGCCGGCTTGGCCGAAAGATCCGCCAGTCCAAAGACACCGAGAGACAGCAGCAGTGTCACGCCAACCCACACGGACCTCTGTCGGGAACGCCCCAAGCTTCGAAAATACCCAAGACCTCCAGAAGACCAGCTCCAGCAAGTCCGGTGCGGAAACGTCTGTGCGAGCCTGTCCCAGAGCTTGTCTTCAATGCCGTCACTCGCCAGCGTCGTCATGCTCCCCGTTTTCCCTCCCAGATACAGACCCGGAACGCCACCAAAAAGTGCGTTCGCCTCCCCGTTGCGTTACAAGAACAAGCCACAGCAAGGTGGAAACACTCCTGGTTAGGTCCCAAGTATAGGCGACAGAGCTCCCAAACACGATCACAATTCAGCCCGCGTCGTACAACTAAAGTGCGACGGGCGCCGTCATCTCCCGCGAGATTGTCGCGTCCGCGGGGGTATACTCCCAGTGCAAGCGCTCCGTAAACTCCGGATACCGGAATGGCAGGCGCGCAAAGAAAGCAGCAGAAGTCCGCGGAGGAAAGAGCTTTGGAGCAGAACGCACTCAACATGACCGCTGCTTCCAGCGTTCAGACCGAGCCCTATACCCCGGTGCTCTCGCCCGCACCGCCCCGGTCTTCCCTCCCAAACCTCAATCCAGACCCCGCTCGCGATCCCGCTCCGCCCCGACGCTTGTCCGCCCCGCCCCCCGC
>CAXUIB010000119.1:0-7188 GCA_964250945.1 uncultured Acidobacteriaceae bacterium | reverse complement strand
ACGTGGCAGGCCGGCAGCATGGGGCTACCCTTTCCCATCGCCCCGTTTAGAGCGGATTTCCTGTTGCTGTGAGTCGGACAGAGTATGGGAGTGCCGTTTTCATTGGGGAAAACGGCCATGAGACCCGTGCTCTCGCTGTACACCTACAGGAGAACCGGTTTAGCGCACCGGCGCCTCCGCCAGAAACTCCCCGATGTGCTGATTCAGAAACTGACGGTCGGCTGGGCTGGCTCCCGCACCCGCCGGGTGACCCCACAGCGAAGGGATAGGCAGCAACCTGCAGTGCGGAATAAACCCCGCCTCATACTGCGCATCCGAGACCGGAAAGTATAGATCCGTCGCCGACGGCATGTAGAGCACAGGCGCGCGAATCGACCCGAGCGCGGCCTCCACGTCCCCGTGAAAGGGCGGCGTCGCCCCCACGTCGTTCTTCTCCCACGTGCGCATCTGCAGGATCAGGTTGTTCGCGTCGGCCCCCGGGATGAAGTGGTCTCGGTAGTGCGCCACCACCTCCTGTAGATCCTTGAACTTCGGATCGGCCTGCCGCCACAGCTCCTTTCACCACCACTCCTGCGAGTATAGCCACGCCGTCCACACCAGCGAAAACGCCTCGATGCCTTTCTTCGGCTCGGCCGTGTAGTCGCCCCCGCGAAAGTTCTCGTCCGCCTCGATCGCTGCAATCTCGCTCTCCAGCCGAACGTAGCCGTGCCCATACGTCTTCGCCGTTCCGGAGGTCGCCACAATCCGGTCCATATAACCGGGATAGCTGACCGCCCATTGAAACGCCTGCTGCGCTCCCATCGAGAATCCAATCACCGCGCGCAGATGCTGCACATGGAGCTGCTCCGTCAGCATCTGGTGCACAATCCCGACATTGTCGCGAATCGTCGTCACGGGAAATCGCGGCCCATGGAACGGCTCCGGCGTATTGCTCGGCGATGAGGATCGCCCATTCCCAAACATCTCGCTCGTCACCAGGAACAGCTTGTTCGGATCGAGCGCCTTTCCCGGCCCGATCAGCCAACCATAGCCGTGCATGTCGGCCATGTAGTGCGACGGCAGCAGGATCGCGTTGTCCCCCGCCGCGTTCAGGTGCCCGTACGTCCCGTAGAAGATGTGCGCCTCCGGAAGCACCACACCGCTCTCCGTCCGGAAGTTCTTTACCGTGAACTCATGCGGCTCCGGCTCCGGCGCCTTCTCCTCTGAGCGCGCCAACGCACAGCACAAAAACAGAGCAACCACACCTGCGAAACGTCGCTTCATTCGGACTTCCTCGGCGGTGCATCCCCGCTGCCACCAGCATACGTCTGCCTTTCCATCCCGCCTCTACGCGCATTTACGTACACCCCCGCCATCGCTCTCTCCGTACTCTTGCGAATTGTGTTGTCTCTCTCCGTGGGGCAAAGTTGCTGTTCAAGCACCCACAGGTTGGAGGCACCATGAAACTCACACGGATCCTGGCCGGCGTGGTCCTTTGTTCCCCCATCTCCGCCGCGATGCTCCGCGCGCAGACCCAGACCACGGGCGCCATCACCGGTCAGGTCACCGACTCAACCGGCGCCGTCCTCCCTGGCGCCACCGTCGATCTGCTCTCGCGCGCCACCGGCAATAAATCCAGCGCCACCGCCGATAGGGAAGGGAACTTCCGCTTCGGTCTCCTCGCCCCCGGCATCTACGACCTGCACTTCTCCGCGCCCAACTTCGCGTCCAGCACGCCGCCTCCGGTCAACGTTGTCGTGACCCAAACCGTTGCCGTCAATATGGCTCTCTCCGCCGGCTCCGAAGCGCAGACCATCGAAGTCAACTCCACCGTCCCGCAGCTGCAAACCCAGAACGCCGCGGAAGGAACTACGGTTGAAGGGGCCACCATCCAGGCGCTCCCGCTCGCCGGACGCAACTACACGCAGGTGCTCACCATGTCGCCCGGCGTCGCCGGTGGCGTCAACAACGCCGCCGAACTCGGTCGCGGCACCATCGACGTCTACGTCAACGGCGCCAGCAACATCAGCAACAACTTCGTCATGGACGGCGCCGACATCAACAACTTCGGCAGCGGTCGCGGCGGAGACTTCGTCCAGCAGGGCGGCATCCCTATCCCGAACCCCGACGCCATTGAAGAGTTCCGCATCCAGACAACGCTCTTCGACGCCGGCTACGGCCGCGACGCCGTAGCCAACGTGGAGGTCGTCACCCGCGCCGGAACCAACCACTTCCACGGCAGCGTCTGGGAGTTCCTCCGCAACGACAAGCTGAACAGCAACGACCCCTTCCTGAAAGCCCAGGGCACCGGCCGCCCCGACATGAAGCAGAACCAGTTCGGCGGAGCTCTGGGCGGTCCCATCCTCCGCGACCGGTTCTTCTTCTTCGGCTCCTACCAGGGCACGCGGCAGGTCAACGGTCTCAGCAGCAGCTCCTTCTCGACGAACATCCTCCCTCCGCTCACCAACGACCGCACCCCTGCGGGCATCGGCGCGGCCAGCTGTGGAGGTCCCGCGCCCGCCCTTGGCGGCGTCACGGTCCGCTGCGACGGGTCCAACATCAACCCCGTCAGCCTGAAGCTGCTGCAAATGAAAAACCCCGACGGCTCCTACCTCGTCCCCACCCCCATCACCACCTACACCTCCGGCGGCTACCTCCAGGGTCGATCCTCCTACACCATCCCCGGCCGCTTTACCGAAGACCAGGCCGTCGCCAACCTCGATTACCAGATCTCGCCGAAAAACCAGCTCAGCGAACGTTTCTTCTACTCCCGCGATCCGCAGCTGAATCCCTTCTCGAGCTGCAGTCCCGGATGCCCGCCCGGCTTCGCCCTCAAGACGCAATTCACCAACGACGTCGGCTCCCTCCGCCTGTCCTCCGCCTTGCATCCATCGCTGCTCAACGAGGCTCTCGTTGCCTTTATCCGCAACACCGGCAATCTCCAGAGCCAGACCGCCATCACCGACGCGTCGCTCGGCATCACCCCCGGCGACCCCGGATTCCCTCTGCTTCCCGTCACCGTCGTCAACGGCCTCTTCAGCCTCGGCGGCGGTTTCAACGACTTCTCCAACTCCGCCGTCAACACCATCCAGGCGGCCGATCAGATCTCCTGGAGCCACGGCAAGAACACCCTCCGCGCCGGCTTTGAATTCGAAAACCAGCAGTTCAACTTCCGCGATCCCGGCCCGCGCCGCGGCGAAATCCTCTTCCTCACCTTTCAGGACTTCCTTCTCGGGGAAAGCGGCACGCAGAACGGCAGCGGCAGCAGCAACGTCTTCCTCAGCTACGGCATTGCCGGCGCCATCTCGAAAGACTTCCGCGCGAAGGACATGTCCAGCTTCGCCCAGGACGACTATAAGGTCAGCTCGCACCTGACCCTCAACGCCGGCATCCGATGGGAGATCAACGGCAACATCGGCGAAAAATACGGCGCTCTCAGCAACGTCTTTCCCAGCATCATGAGGAGCAGTCCGGCACCCACGGCCGCCGGCACCTACGCCGGCTTTGTCGTCCCTGCCAACTTTCCCGGCACCGTCCCGGCCGGCATCGCGCGGCTCTCCGGCAACTCACTCGCCAAGACCACCTACCCGCTCCACAACTTCGGCCCCCGCGTCGGCTTCGCCTGGCAGCCCTACGCCGACGGACGCACCTCCCTCCGCGGCGGATACGGCATCTACTACACGCGTCCCAACGGCAACGCCACCCTCCAAACCCTTACCAGCGCGCCCTTCGTCGCCATCCGCGCCCTTAGCGGACAGAGCAACAGCGCCGCGACCTTTCAGGTTCCCTACAACCCGCCTCCCGTCCCCGGCTCCTTGCCCCTGCGCACCCCAACCTCGGAGCTCGCCGCCGACATCGTCGCCGAAAACTACGACTCACCCTTTACCGAGCAGTACGACCTCAACGTCCAGCAGCAGATCTCCGCGTCCACGGTCGTTGAACTCGCCTACGTCGGCAATCGCTCCACCCGACTTCTTGAGTCGCGCAACATCAACGAGCCTCTGCTCGCCGGCCCCGGCAACCCGATCAACGGCGTCACCACCAACACCCAGGCAAACGCCTACCTCCGCGTTCCCTACCTCGGCTTCTCCACCAACGGCCTCACCCGCATCGAGTCCTACGGCTTCTCCATGTACAACAGCCTCCAGGCCACCGTGCGCCGACAGCTCAGCCACGGGGTCGAACTCCAGGCCGCCTACACCTGGGGCAAAATCCTGACAGACGTCCAGGGCTCCGGCTACGAAGCCGTCTTCACCGGCGGCAGCGGCGACAGCAACGACCCTGACAACCGCCAACAGCGCTGGGGACCCGCCGCCTTTGATCGCACCCACCGCTTCGTCTTTGTCTATCGCTGGGAGCTGCCCCGTCTCCAGAGCGGCGCCTTTCTCGCCCGCGCCGCCCTCAACGGATGGGTCTTCTCCGGCGTCACCACGGTCCAGAGCGGCGATCGCCTTACCATCACCGACTCGCTCGGCGGCTCCATCTACGGCTTTGCGAGCACCTCGCGCGCGCAGCTTGCGCCTGGATTTCTCGTCCACAACCTTTCCACCCCGGGGTCCCCTGGACACCGCCTCAACAACTTTCTCAACGCCGCCGCGCTCTGCGGCCCGGCCGGCAACACCACCTGCGGCCTCCCCGTCATCGGCGACGGCACGGGCTACGGCAACACCCGCACCGGCAGCGTCAGCGGCCCCAGCCAGGACAACTCCGACTTCGCCCTCGCGCGCGCCTTTCACACCGGCTTTCTAGGCGAGACCGCGCGCCTCGACTTCCGCTCCGAGTTCTTCAACGGCTTCAATCACCCGCAATACTCCGACCCCCTCACCGCCTTCAACTCGGCCGGCTTCGGCGCCATCGGCAGCACCTCCGTCGCCCCACGTATCATCCAGTTCGCACTCAAGTACACCTTCTAGATATGGAGCCGGATTCTTTGCAGGCGCTTCGGCTTGGCTGATGACGTCAATTATCCGTTCGATCCCGTTTGTACGGCGTCTGCATGGAAGCCCGCGCCTCGTTGACCGCGCCCTGCGTATTGTCGTTCGTCTGCACGGCCTGCCTGTATTCTCCGACCGCGCGGTCCCTCTGCCCGGTGACGTCAAAGATCCGCCCCAGTTCCACATGGCTCCACACCTCGACCCACTTGGGCTCGCCGTCCCCGCGCAGGGCATCGCGAAACGCATTTGCCGCGGCCTGGTAGTTGCGCTGCATAAAGAAGACCTCGCCGATCCGGTACGAGGCCAGAGAACTTGTCCGGTTCGCGTCCAGCGCCTTCTGGTACTCGCCCAGAGCCGCCGTCAAGTCGCCCTGCGCCACGTCCTGCTGCCCGCGCAACACCGCCACGCGCACCGCCAGGTCCGACGTGCTCTTCAGCAACCATCCCTCAGGGTCGATCTCGATCCGTCGCGGCCGCCCAAACGTTTCGACCGAATACTGCGACTCGGTCCCGCTCAGGTCCACGCGCCGCACCTCCGTCTTTCCGTCCGTCTCAATCCTGAGCTCTACCGGCATCCGAAACAGATCCAGATCCTGGGCTATCGACCCCACCGTCCTGAATCCCTTGTTGTCCCCCAGCCGGTACACCGTAAACTTGTCTGCAAACGCCGGCGCCCCTGTTCCATCCACCCACTGCGCAAAGAACGAGCTCAGCTGCAACTTCGACTGCACCTCCGCGACCGCCTCCACATCTGCCGTGCGCACCGACTTGTCCATATATTGGCTTAATAGACCGCGCAAAAACGCCCTAAACACCTCATCTCCCATCTCCCACCGCAGCATGTGGAAGACCATCGCGCCCTTTTCCAGCGTCATCGACTGAAACTGCGGCGAAAACGGATCCAGCCGCCCCATTGTGGCCAACGGCTCCGTGTCGTACGCCAGAGCACCCGCCGAAACATCCGTGATTGCCGCCTGAAACGCCGTCTTTCCCGAGGCCTGCTCCACATACATGAGTTCCGCGTACCGGCTCATCCCGTTGGTGATCCACGCATCATTCAACGTCGCCGGCGAAATCTCGGACCCCCACCACTGGTGCGCCAGCGTATTCGCCAGCAGACGCGTCGCATTCCTGGGATCTGCGATCCGGTTCCCCGCAATCGCCGCAATTTCCGGCGCCCAAGCTGCCGAAACCGCATCCTCCGGCAACTCCACAATGTCGATCCGGCTCGACTCCGGCTGCCCAAAGACGCTCGACATATACTCGAACTCCTTGGCCGCCTGCTCTGCAAACGCCACCGCATTCGCCTTTCGCTTCTCGAGGACAAACATCCGGATGTTGTTCACCCCCGGCGCCGTGATCGGGTCGAGAAACTTGCCCGCAACGACTGTCCCCGGAAACCCCGGCTTCGCCCACCTGAACGTGTACTCCGACCGGTTGCCCGGCAAGCTCTTGGTCGCGCTCACGCCGCTGCCCGAACCCACCACACGCTCATCCGACGGCACGCGAATGTGCATCTCCGCCGTGAACCGGTCCGTCCACAGCCCGACCATCGGAAACCACCGGCCTGGATACAAAAGGATGCTGACGGGATCAGCTACCGCCGCCAGCTTGATCCCCTCGACCGGACTCGTCTCCGCCCCGTTCAGCACACCCGTATAGGCAAAGTTCCAGGTCGTCGTCGCCCCCTTCGGCAACGGCGTCAGGAGCGTGACCCGCACCGTCGAGTTCGTGCTCAGACGCTCGCTCGTCAGCGGCTTTCCCGTCGCATCCGTCAGCTTGGTAATCTGCAAACCATTGTTCAACTCAAACGTAGCCGCCGAAAGATCCTCCAGCGCCGTAAACGTCACTGCCGCCGTCGCCGTGAGCTTGTTCGCCGCCGGATCGAGATCCGCCCCAATGACATAGCCCGTGACCTGCAGTTGCGGCCGCGCCGGCGGAGCCGCCACCGCCGGCACAACCAGACCCACCACCATCAACGCCACGCCCCAACCAGCTCCACAGAGCAGACCTGCACGCCGTCCCAACCAGATCCTCATACGCATCGAAACCAATCCCTCGAGGGGCAGATCCGCCCAGGCGCACCCCAGCCAAGCAAAGGTCCACCCACACTCTTTAGACGCGAAAGACGCCGCTTGGGACCTATTCGCCGATCTCGCCCCTTGCCTCAGCCCCGTTTCCTTCCACCATCTGGTTGACTTTCCCGAGGGGATCTGCTTCTGGCTTGCCGCGGGCCTTGCCCATCATCCACCCAAATACCCCAGCACCACCTCCGC
>CAXUIB010000118.1:636-7204 GCA_964250945.1 uncultured Acidobacteriaceae bacterium | reverse complement strand
GGGTCGGGGGTGCGCAGATTCCCCAATCGGTTTGGTGCAGCACCTACCCGGCCCGGTATCATGGTGTATGACCGTCGTTCGGACCGCGCCTCCTGATGCTGTTTCGGCCCCGGTGACGCGCCGTCGATTTCTGGTCGGCGCCGGAGCGGCCGCGGCGGGGCTGGCGCTCTACTCGGGCGAGATCGCGCGGCATGAGGTCGAGGTGGTCTCGCGGGCGATCGAGATTGTGGATTTGCCGACCGGGTTCGATGGCCTGCGGATCCTGCAGCTGAGCGACATTCACCTGGACGAGTTTACCGAGCCGTCGTTTCTGGAGCGCATCGTCCGGCGCGCGAACGCCATGGCTCCGGACGTCGTCCTCCTGACCGGGGATTTCATCACCAAGGGATCGTTGACGTTTGTCGCGGCGCGGCATGCGGCGCACCGATGCGCGGAGGTTTTGTCGGGGCTGACCTGCCCGCTGCGTTTTGCGATCCTGGGCAACCACGATGTCAGCGTGAGCGCGCCGATGGTGGTGGCAGCGCTCGAAACCAACGGAATTCCCGTGTTGGTGAACCGGCATGTGGCGATCGAGCGAGCGGGCGACCGGCTGTGGATCTGCGGCGCGGATGAGCCTGGAACGAGCCGGCCGAATCTCGATCTGACGGTGCCGGCGCGGCCGGGGGCGCCGGTGATCTTGATGGCGCATCCGCCGGACTATGCGGATCGCGTCTTGCAGCATCCGCGCGGGCCGCTGGTCGATCTGATGCTCTCCGGGCACTCGCACGGGGGGCAGGTGCGGCTACCGTTTCTGGGACCTCTGGTGCTTCCGCCGCTGGGCCGGAAGTATGTGCAGGGGCTGTTTCGTTTTGATCGGATGCAGATGTATGTCAATCGCGGGATCGGGACGGTGGGGTTGCCGTTTCGGCTGAACTGTCCGCCGGAGATGACGGTGCTGACGCTTCGGCCGGCACTCCCGGCAGCTCAGAGCTAACGTGCGCGGGCGGCGGGCTTCTTCTCCCGCGGCATCACCGCGATCGTGCTTGGAAGCTTGACGCCGGACTTTTCATCCATCCAGCTGTCAAGCAGGGATTTCTTGAAGCGCCATCGGTTTCCCAGCTTGAATGCCGGGATAAAGCCTTCGGATGCATAGCGATAGAGCGTGTCGCCGCTGATGCCCAGGTACTCCGACGCCTGCCGGATGTCCATGACCTCGCGCGCCGTCGTCTGCACTGCTCCAGCCATTTTGAGCCTCTTGGGACCGTCAGAGCGGGTGGGCGCCGGCGGCCAGCACCCTCTTTGTACCCGCTTTCGGGGGCCGTAGCAAGCGGAATCGACCGGAGTTCAACGAGCTGGTAACGGCTGGAGGCCCTTGATGACGTCGAGCAGGCTCTGGCTGACGGTGCGGGTGGCGGCGATGGCTTCGGCGAGGGGGATGTCGGTGATCTCGGTTCCGCGAAGGACGACGAGCCGGCCGAAGCGGCTCTGGTGGACGAGATCGATGGCGGCGATGCCGTAGCGGGTGGCGAGCGTCCGGTCGTAGGCGGTGGGGGTTCCGCCGCGCTGCGTGTGGCCAAGATTGACGCTGCGGGTTTCGTAGCCGGTGACGCGTTCGATCTCCTCGGCGAGGATGTTGCCGATGCCGCTGAGGCGCACGTGGCCGAAGCTGTCGACCGCATCTCCGACCGCGATCTGGCCCTCCTGCTCCGGCAGCTTTGCGCCTTCGGCGACGACGACGATGCCGAACTTTTTGCCGTGATCGCGGCGATATTTCAGGAGCCGGGAGACCTCTTCCATGTCGATCGGCTGTTCGGGAACGAGGATTACGTCGGCGCCGCCGGCGATGCCGGAGGTGGCAGCGATCCAGCCCGCGTCGCGGCCCATGACCTCGACGACGATGACGCGATTGTGCGACTCGGCAGTCGAGTGAAGGCGGCCGATCGCCTCGGTGGCAATCATGACGGCGGTATCGAAGCCGAAGCAGACGTCGGTGCCACTGAGGTCGTTGTCGATGGTTTTGGGGACGCCGACGCAGGGGACGCCTTTTTCGATCAGGGCCACGCTGATGGACTGGGTGTCGTCGCCGCCCATGGCGATCAGAGCGTCGATGCCGTTCTGTTTGAGGACTTCGACGCAGCGGTCGAGGCCGCCTTCGATTTTTTTGACGTTGGTGCGCGAGGAGCGAAGGATGGTGCCGCCGCGCTCGAGGATGCCGGAGGTGGACTCGATGGTGAGGGGTGTGGTCAGGTTGTCGAGGACGCCGCGCCAGCCCTCCAGGAAGCCGATGAATTCGTCGTTATGGTGAAAGATTCCCTTGCGTACGACGGCTCTGATGACCGCGTTCAATCCAGGGCAGTCACCGCCGCCCGTCAACATCCCAATCCGCATTCCCGGTGTCACCTCGTGTGTTTTTAAATCATACGGCACTTGGTTTCGGTTGCGGACGCCACCAGTCGGATCGGAGTTCCTCCCCGGCGACGATCTCCGTGGGAACTCCGGGCGTGGGCGACCAGAGCCGGATCGATTGCTTGTCGGCGAGCGCGGTGAGATGCGCGATGGGATCGCGCCAGCCGTGGAGGGCGAGGTCGAACAAGCCCCAATGGATAGGCATCAGTAGACCGGCGGCTCCGAGCGCCTGGAAGGCTTGGGTGGCGCCTTCGGGGCCGAGATGGATCTCGTGCCAGAGCGGGTGGAAGGCGCCGATTTCGAGCAGGGTGAGGTCGAACGGACCGAACTGTTGGCCGATCTCGGCGAAGCCCTCCCACCAGCCGGAGTCGGCGCCGAAGTAGACGCGATGCTGGGGGCCACGGAGCACGAAGGAGGACCAGAGCGTCCTGAAGCGGTTGGTCGGGCTGCGGCCGGAGAAGTGGCGGGCCGGGAGCGCGGTGATCGCGAGAGATCGGGTCCCGTCCTGATTGCCGACGGGGCACGTTTCGGTCCAGTTGAGGGCGGTGATCTTCCTCGCCGGGACGCCCTCTCGCCGCAGGATCCGGTCCACTTCGAGCGAGGTGATCCAGGCTGCATTGCCGGCCTGCTCTGATTGCGCGAGATGCCGGATGGTGTGCGCGCCAAGATGGTCGTAGTGATCGTGCGAGACTAGAACCGCGTCCAAGCGCGGCAGATCTTTGAGGGCGAGCGGCGCGGAGAAGAAACGCTTCGGGCCGAACCACTGCGCGGGCGACGCGCGCTCCTCCCAAACGGGGTCGATCAAGACAGTAACGCCGTCGATCTCGAGCAGCGTCGAGGAGTGTCCCATCCACGTGACCCGCAGTCCGGACGGAGGTGGTGTCGCGTACGTCGCCGGGTCGGTGGTGAAGGGTCCGAGGGGTGTCTTCGGAACACGCTCGGCTCGGTTGCGCAGGTACATGGGTAGTACCTTGAGCGCGATCGAGAGGCCGCCGAGCTCGGTCGGAACGGGGTTGAGAAACTTGCCGTCTGCCTTCTCGGCGGGACGGAGGAGAGTGGTCTGGATCGTGGTTTCGGGCGCTGTCGGAGGCAGGGAAGTCATGCGCGCGAGGTGGCCTCGTCGGCGTAGAAGCGGCCGATTTCCGGGGCGTATTTTTGCTCGACTACGCGGCGTTTGAGCTTCATGCTGGGCGTAAGCTCGCCGGTTTCGACGCTCCACTCGTCGGGGACGACAGATAGACGCTTGATGCTTTCGAAGTTGGCGAGTTGGCCGTTTACCTGGTCGACGATCTCCTGGTAGAGCGTGATCACTTCCGGGCTGAGCACGAGTTTGGCGCGGTCGGAGGTTTGGAGGCCGCGCTGCTGGGCCCAGGCGTCGAGCGTCGCGAAGTTCGGCGAAAGCAGGACGGAGGCGAATTTGTGCTTGTCGCCGACGAGCGCTGCATGCGCCACCAGAGGGTTCGACTTGAGCTTGTTCTCGATCGGCTGCGGCGCGATCAACTTGCCGCCGCTGGTTTTAAGCAGCTCCTTTTTGCGGTCAGTGATGGAGAGATACCCATCGGCGTCGAAGTGGCCGATGTCGCCGGTCTTGAACCAGCCATCCGCCGTGAAGACCTGGGCCGTCTCGTCCGGTTTGTTCCAGTATCCAGGGAAGACGGCCGGTCCGCGAGCTTCGAGTTCCCCATCCTCAGCCACGCGGCAGAGCATGTTTCCAAGCGGCTTGCCGACGGTCCCGATCCGGTGCTCGACGCGGTTGTTGATGCTGATCACGGGCGAGGTTTCGGTCAGACCGTACCCTTCAAAGATACGAATGCCGGCGTCGGCAAACCAGGTGGCGCTCTCCATGCCGAGCGGTGCTCCACCCGAGACGAACACCGTGACTCGACCTCCAAAGGCGGCATGGATCTTCGAAAGGACCAGTTTCTCCGCCAACTTCCAGGAGAGTGCTGTCGGACGCGCGCCCTTTAGAACCTCCGTGCGTTCAACGGCGCCGGTACGAAGCGCCCAGCGCAGCAGACGAGCGCGGACCGGAGAGGCTGCGGCCTTGCCCTCCACCGCGTGGCGAATCTTCTCGTACACGCGCGGAACACCGACAAAAATCGTGGGGCGCACGGCCTTCATCGCCTCGGGGAGCAGATCGAAGCGGGGGCAGTAGGCGAGCTGCGCGCCGTGGCACATCATCGCGTAATCGAGATGACGGGCGGTCACGTGCGAGAGCGGAAGAAATGAGATACAGACGTCGGTCGGACCCAAGCCGAGGCCGTGTGTCGAGAAGTTGATATTGCTGGCAAGATTGCCGTGTGTCAGCTGCACGCCTTTCGGCTCGCCGGTGGTTCCGGAGGTATAGATGATCGTCGCCAGATCGCCCGGCTCCACGGCACGAAAGACGTCGTCAAAGGCCTGGTCGCGGGTCTCCTTTTCTGTCGCGGACGAAATCAGTTTGGAGAAGTCCTCTGCGCCCGCGAAGTCCCCCGCGTCCATCACGACGACGTGCTCGAGCGCGGGGAGATCGCCGGCAAGCGTGAGCTTTCGGTACAGATCGCCCGACGCGACGACCAGAACCCGCGCGCCCGAGTCGCGGAGCATATAACCGATCTGCTCAGGCGTAAGCGTGGTATAGAGAGGAACGTCGACGCCGCCGATGGCGAGCGTGGCAAAGTCGGTGACGGGCCACTCCCAGCGATTCTCCGAAAGCAGAGCGACGCGATCGCCCTTGCCCAGACCCCATCCGCGAAACACATCGGCGAGCGCGCGAACGCGGCCATAGAACTGGTCCGAGGTAATGGGAACCCACTTCGCTCGGGCTGTCTCGCTCTGGCCTGCGCTGCCGTTCTGGATCTCGCCTTTACTAGAAGGGCCGCCGCTCGGGTCCGCAGTTTGGGCCAGCATCACCGTCGTCTTGCCGCGGCCTGTCACTAACGCGAACACGTCGCCGAGCGTACACAGATCAAACATCGCGTTCTCCCGCAATTCCACTCCCCGCTCCGCTGTCAATGCCGTCGCTGCCGATGTCCTGGCTGCAGATCCCCCTGCTGCTGATCCCCCTGCTGCTGATCCCGTTAATCAGTACATCGACAACCTGCGCGGCCGTGGCTTTGGCGTCGTAGACGCGTCCCGTAAAGACGGCCGAACTCAACAGTTCATCGATCGCGCCGAACATACAGTGTGCGACGACGCCGTCCGAGATGTCCTGCCGGAAGATGCCCTCCTGCTGGCCTCTGCGGACGACCTCGCGCACCAATTGGATGTACTTCACGAGATGATGGTGAGAGAAGTCCTGAATAAAGCGCGCGCTCTGCCGCACCTCGGTCTGCATGACGACGGCCATGCTGCGATTAGCCGAGTGACTTCTGAGATGGAGCTGGGCGATGTATTCGAGTTGGGCGCGTGGCTCGTGCAGGGTCTCGAACGCGCCTGCAATCTGTCGGTAAAACCGGTCAAAGTTGGTGTCGATCGCGGTGCGAAGGACGTCGTCCTTGCTCTTGAAGTAGAGGTAGATAGTTCCATCGGCGACGCCGGCGCGCGCGGCGATGGCGCTGATGGGCGAATGAAAGTAGCCACGTTCCGCGATGACCTCAACCGCTGCATCGAGGATGCGTTGGTACTTGTCGCCGTTGCCATTGGTGGGCGGAGCTTCGGTGTCCGGCACGTCCTCTTCGAACTTCGGCTTGCGTCGCAGGTACGGCCTCAAGACCGGAAACATCCGGTGGGGCAACTGTAAAGAAAGAGCAGCCGCTTTGCCAACCCTTGTGCGATTTTACGCCTGCGGTTTGGGGGTGAGGTGGACGAAGCCAGCGGCTCGCGCGGGCCAGTCCGCGAGCATGCTTTGGCCGAGGCTGCTCCCGGACTCTTGGACGTGCAGAGCGAGCATCTCACGCAGCTTTGTCTGCGCATCGGCTCCATTTTCCGAGAAGCTTTGGGGTGTAACAAAATCCGGGTGGTAGCGGCCGTCGCGGCAGAAGCTGCCGTCGGCGTCGTAGACCCAGGCGTGGCCGCCGGTCATACCCGCGGCGAAGTTTCCGCCGACGGCGCCGAGCACGACGACGGTGCCGCCGGTCATATATTCGCAGCCGTGATCGCCGACGCCTTCGACGACGGCAAACGCGCCGGAGTTTCGGACGGCGAAGCGCTCGCCCGCGCGTCCGGCAGCGAAGAGACTGCCGCCGGTTGCGCCATACAGGGC
>CAXUIB010000118.1:0-626 GCA_964250945.1 uncultured Acidobacteriaceae bacterium | reverse complement strand
ATACAGGGCTACGTTGCCTAGGATCACGTGTTCGCCGCTGTCGCGGGCGGCAAGGCCGCGAGGCCGGATGACGATCTCACCGCCGGAGAGGCCTTTGGCGACAAAGTCGTTGGCCCAGCCGTCGAGCACCAGCTTCATGCCGGCGACGGCGAAGGCCCCAAACGACTGGCCCGCCGTTCCCGTCAGATGAAAGGTGATGTCGGCAGGGAGATCGCGTTGCGCGCGTCGGAGCGCGAGTTCGCCGGCCAGACGGGCGCCGACGGCGCGGTCGCGATTGGCGATGGCGGCTTCGACGGAGAAGGGCTGGCCGCGCTCGACCGCCGCGATGGCGGGCTCGACCCAGGCCTCGTCGAGCGGCGGCCTGGGCGCGGGCTGCGTGTTGCGGATGCCGGTCCAACTTGTCGGTCCGTCGCCGACCCGGGCGAGCATGGGCTGGAGGTCGAGGTTGCCGTCGAAACGCACCTGCTCGAGGAGGTCAGAGCGACCGATCGCATCTTCGATGGAGCGAAATCCGTAGCGCGCGAGCAGGTGCCGCAGGTCGCGGGAGAGTTCTTCGAAGAATCGGACGACGTGCTCGGGCTTGCCGCGGAACTTGGCGCGAAGCTCCGGCTTCTGCGTCGCGATTC
>CAXUIB010000117.1:0-7269 GCA_964250945.1 uncultured Acidobacteriaceae bacterium | reverse complement strand
GTCCCGGAGTAGCCTGGCAGGTACCCGAGTAGCCAGGCAGCCCGGAGCATCCCGCCCCAACACCAAACTTCCCCTTCCCGCCATCCCACAATCGGGCGTTGCAGACCCGCTCGCTCGGGGTACGATATGTCCGTGTAACCGGCTCTCCCACCCGGGCTCCCAAGGAGACCTCCCCCTATGGCACGCGTCCTCATCACCGGCATCGCCGGCTTTATCGGATCTTCGCTCGCCCGCGCCCTGCTGGCCGAAGGCGCCGAGGTCCGCGGCATCGACAATCTCTCGACCGGATCGCTCGAAAACCTCAGCGAGATCCGCCGCGAAATCGACTTCCGCCACGCCGACATCCTCGACCGCGAAGACCTCCGCTCCGCTGCTCAGGGCGTCGACTACGTCTTCCACGAAGCCGCCATCCCGTCCGTCCCCAAGTCGGTCGAAGACCCCGTCGGCACCAACGCCCCCAACCTCGACGGCACCCTCCACGTGCTTGAAGCCAGCCGCCACGCCGGCGTCCGCCGCGTCCTCTACGCCGCCTCCTCGGCCGCCTACGGCGACAGCCCCGAGCTGCCGAAATCCGAGAGCATGGCCCCCTCACCCATCTCCGCCTACGCCGTCCAGAAGCTCGCCGGCGAGCACTACCTCGCCGCCTACACCCGCATGTTCGGCCTCGAAACCGTCGCTCTCCGCTACTTCAACATCTTCGGCCCGCGCCAGGATCCGACGAGCCAGTACTCCGGCGTCCTCGCCCGATTCATCTCGCAGATGCTCGCCGGCGACACCCCCACGGTCTTCGGCGACGGCCTCACCAGCCGCGACTTCACCTATATCGACAACGTCGTGGGCGCAAACCTGCTCGCCGCCAGGAGCTCCGGCCCCGTCTCCGGTCGCGTCTTCAACATCGCCACCGGGCAGCGCACCACCCTGCTCGACGCCTTCCGCGAGATCAAACGCATCACCGGCTACACCGGCAACCTCCACTTCGCGCCCGAGCGCGCCGGCGACATCAAACACTCCGTCGCCGACATCTCGCTCGCCAAGCAGGCATTCGGCTACAAACCCTCGGCAGACCTCGCCTCTGGTCTCGAAAGAACCATCCGCTGGGCCCGCGAGACCAGCTCCATCCCGGCCTAAGAACCGCTCTAAAACACCGGCATGCGCGGTGCCTTTCTCAACCCAAGCACGTTGAAGTCCCTCAACCGGCTCTTCAGCACATAGATCAGCTTGTTGTTGCCGTTTGGGTCAGTCGGCATCATAAAAAATCCGCTGCCCAGCACGTGGTCATGCGTGTTGCTGATGATGCCTTCGATCGTCTCGCTATCGTGAAAACACACCCGCACCCATAGACCATCCATGATGGGCGTGTTCTCGTGGAAATGCAGAGGTCGGTGCCGCGTGTCGCCGTCAAACGTCTTCACAAAAAAGATCGCCTTCGCCTCGCGCGTGTCTACCTGCTCCGTCCTCTCCGTCTCCAGCATCTGCAGCCGGATCGATTCCAGGGGATGCTGCGGATCGTTCCGAAGCAGCTGCTCCACTGAACCTAACTCGCTCGCCCGCGCAAATCCGCGAATCGCATGATCCTCAAACCGGATCACAACGCGGTACAACACACCGGCTTCCCCAACCCCAATCTGCGGACCTACGCCTGCCGCGGCGGAGACAGATCGTACTGCTTGATCTTGTAAAGTAAAGCCTTGTAGCTGATCTGCAGATCGTTTGCTGCCGCCTTCCGGTTCCATCCAACCTCCTCCAACACTTGCTGAATGGCCGTGGCTTCCGCCTCGCCCTTCAGGCTGCGCACCATCTGCTTCAAACCACCGCCGCCCGTCCCCGACGCTTCCGCCCCGCCGCTCGCCACAGGCTCCTCCTTCCGAGTCTCGATCGAAAGCTCGTCGAGGATCGCCCGCTCATCCCCCAGCACCAGGTACCGGTTGATTACGTTTTGCAGCTCCCTGATATTGCCCGGCCAAGCATACTCGGTCAAAGCTTCCATCAGCGTCGCCGAAAAGTACAGCGGCTCCCGACCGTACCTCTGCGCCGCCTTGCGCATGAAAAACTGCGACAGAACAGGGATCTCCTCGCGCCGGTTCCGGAGCGCCGGGATGCTCAACGTAAATCCGTTCAGGCGATAGTACAAATCCTCTCGAAACGTCTTCTGCGCCATCGCCTCCTTCATGTTGATGTTGGTCGCGGCGATCACGCGCACATCCACCTTCATCGGCGACCGGCTGCCCAGCCGCGAAAACGTCCCATCCTGCAGCACCTGCAAGAGCTTCGCCTGCAGAATCGCCGGCATCTCGCCGATCTCGTCCAAAAAAATCGTTCCCCCCGTGCAGATCTCAAACTTGCCGGGCTTCGTCTTCACCGCTCCCGTAAACGCTCCCTGCTCATAGCCGAACAGCTCGCTTTCCAGCAGATCCGCCGGCACCGCCGCGCAGTTCACCTTCAAAAAGGTGTGCTGGCTGCGCGCCGACATCTTGTGCGTAAACAGCGCCAGGACTTCCTTGCCGGTTCCGCTTTCTCCCAAAATCAGCACCGGAATATCCGCCCGCGCCACCAGCGAAGCCTGCGCCTCCAGCTCCCGCATCCGCTTGCTCGACCGCACAAAAGAGTACGTCTCCGTCAGCTGGATCTCCTTGGGATCGTCCGCCAAGGGTCGCGGGTCCAGCAACTGGAGATGCTCCTCAATCGACGCCTCCACGTCCGAGCCGAGAAACGGCTTCATCACAATTCCGCGCACACCCAGCCGGATCACCGCCTCCAAATCCCGTAACTCGGCCGAGCACGACAGGACAATGATCGGCAGCTGCGGACACACCGACCGGATCTTGCCCAGCAGAAGCACCGGATCCTCATTCGCCCGCTGCGCCAGCAACAGCATGTCCAGCGCAGGTCCGCGGCCCACAGCGGAAACCAAATCCTCCGGTTCGGAGAAGGACTCGAGAGCATACTTCGTCAAGGTAGAACGCAGATATTCGAGGACGTCCGCATCCGGTTCAAAGATGCCGATGCGCGATTTGGAAGCTGCAGGTCTTGCGGCAGAGATCGAGTACGACAAAGATGCGGACATGCAAAAACCCCTGATTTGTAGGCCGGAGAGCATCGTACCTAGGCCCTGCCACATTCGCGTGATGACGAACCGGCCCAAAAGAACGCCAATCCGTCCGGACGAAGAGCAGGGAGAGCAATCCGCACCGGTACGGGAACTGAGCAGGATTCTAGATGCTTCAGCGGCGATTGCACAGCAAAATTGTTAAAATGTTTGCCGAGAAAGAGACAAAAGTTTTCCTCTTTCGTAACTTACCGTTCCGCTCTCCACCCCGCTCCGCGTCTCCCGCCTCTCCGGCCGCAGCCCAACTCGCGCTCACTCTCACCTCCACCCCGCCAGCCGTACGTCCCCGCCCACCGGCAGTTCCACAGCACAAACCACCGACCACCGCGGGTCCGAGGCCGCTCAAGTACACTGGCTGCGATCGACCCGCACTCTACCGCTCTTCACCCTGCTCGGATTGGTCCGAAACGTGCTACCTCCACTCGTACTGCAGCTCTTCCAGCGCCTCACCGCGCATCTCGAACAGGACGTCCGCCTTGCTCTCCACTTCTGATTCCGAATCTCTCCCCAACCTCCCGCCCCTGGACATCCTCTTCGGCAGAACGCCTGCCATGCTCGGTGTCCGCACCAAACTCGAACGCATCGCCGAAACCGACGTCCCCGTCCTCCTCCAGGGCGAAAGTGGAACCGGAAAGGAGCTCTGCGTCAACCTGCTCCACGCCCTGTCCCGCCGCGGCCGCGGCTCCCTCGTCAAGGTCAGCTGCCCCGCCATCCCGCACTCCCTTTTAGAAACCGAGCTCTTCGGCTACGAAAAAGGCGCCTTCACCGGCGCCCACTCCACCAAACTAGGACGCGTCGAACAGGCCCACCTCGGAACCCTCTTCCTCGATGAGGTCGGCAGCCTCGATCTCGCCGTCCAATCAAAGCTCCTCCAGGTCCTCCAGGACGGCACCTTCACCCGCGTCGGCGGCCACGAGCCCCGCTCCATCACCACCAGACTCGTCTCCGTCGCCAATGGAGACCTCCGCAAGGAGGTCGAAGCCGGCACATTTCGCCTCGACTTCCTCTTCCGCATCAATGCCGTAACCATCAACCTCCCGCCGCTCCGCCATCGCCTCGCCGACCTCCCCATCCTCGTCGACTACTTCATCGACCACTACGCCCGCGCCTTCCACCACACGCCGGAACTGCTCTCCAAAAGCGCCGTCCGCCTCATGCAGAGCTATCACTGGCCCGGCAACATCCGCCAGCTCGAAAACCTGATCCGCTCCTACGTCCTCATCGGCAGCGAAGACGCCCTCGTCACCGAACTGATGCCGGAAGATCCAAAAAACGGCATCACCACCGATATCGACCTCAGCGAACCCGTCTCGCTCAAGCACATCACCAAAAAAGCAACGCAGGATCTCGAACGCCAGATCATCCTCAAGGTGCTCCAGGCCAACAGCTGGAACCGACAGAAGACCGCCAAATGGCTCAAAATCAGCTACCGCTCCCTCCTCTACAAGCTCAGCGAGGTCGGCATGCCGCAGGTGCCGCCGCGTCCGCTCCGCCTCCCCCCCGTCCCAAGAAAAGCCTCCGAAACGGAGCTTCGACCGACGCTCTCCCGCCCCCGGGTCTTCTAAAAACCGAGACCTCGATCCCGGACCGCGCCGGGCCACTATCCTCCGCCTCCCCGGCGCTCCCGCACCCGCTCCACAATCCCAAACACGTCTTCGGCCACATCCGTCCATCCCCGGCTGTGCCTCCCGCTGATCTCCGCCGCATCCCATGCGCGATCGAGCACCGCCGCCATCGCCTCCCGCAGCGCCCGAACATCGCGCGCCGGCACCATCCTTCCCGTATCCCCGCTCATCAACTCCGGAATCCCCCCCACGTCGCTCGCCACCACCGGCCGTCCACACGCCAGCGCCTCCACAATCACGTTCGGACATCCCTCCCGGTAGCTCGGCAGAGCCACCGCGTCCGACGCCGCCATCCACTGCGACACGCCCGCCGAAGAACACGGTGGCACAATCCGCACCAGCTCCCCCGCCCCATGGCTCTCGACCAGCGCCCGGATTACGGGCTCATCCGGCCCGTCTCCCACGAGATAACACCGCAACTCCGGACGCTCCGCCCGTAGCCCCGCCACCGCCTCCCCCAGCTCGCGCAAGCCTTTTGCCACATCGATGCGACCGATATACGTCACAATCTCCGACCTCGCCTCTAACCCCAGCGCCTCCCTCGCACCCGCCCGATCCCGCGGGTAAAAGATCGAAGTATCGCATCCGTTCAGCACCGCCCGGCTCTGCTCCGGCCTCGCTCCCATCGCCAGCGCCTTTCTTCGGAGAGCATCGCTGACCGTCACAACATAGTCCGCCTCCCGCAGAACGCGCCGTGTCAGCGCACCGCAGATCGGGTCGCTGATTTGGTTCAGGTCCGATCCGATCGCCGTCACCACCGCCGGCACGCCGATCTCGCGCGCGATCCGCAGCGCCGCAAATCCATCCGGGTACACCACGTAGTTCAACAGCACGTCCGGCCGAAATGTCCGCACCTGCGGCAAAAGCTTTCGCGCCGCCACCCATCCGTTCAGCGGCCGCGAAAGGAGCGGCAACGCCGGGTAGGGTATGTACTCGACATCGACGCCGCCCGGCCGAAACTCCGGGTCCAGGGCGTCGTGCGTGCGGCTCCGCGGTCGCAGCCGCTCCGGGTATCGCGACTCCATATAGAACACCTCGAGCGCCCATCGATCCGCCAGCAAACGCAGCGTCTGGTACGCCGAGTGCCCCGCCCACGGATGAAACGAGGTCGGAAAATACCGCGTCACCACCGCAACCCGCGTCACCGTCCGCGTTCCTCCTCGAACTCCGGCGCAGCCCCGGCAACCACCGTCCTCAGAAGCTCTCCATATCGCTCCGCCACCGCCCGTCGGTGAAACCGCCCAATCTCCTCCAGATCGGGCCTCGGCAGCGCCTCCGAGCCCGATCTACTTAGAACCTCCACCAGCATCCGCCGGATCGCACCCACATCCCCGACATCGGTCCACCACCCCGCCCGCGTCCGCTCCAGCAAACGTCGCACGTCGCCCTCCGGATGCACCGCCGCCACCATGCGCTTGCCGCTGCCGAGATAATCGTAAAACTTCGCCGGGACGTTGATCCGGTCATGCGTAATCAGGAGCAGGTACGTCGTGTCATCGATCGCCCGCAGAGCCTCCGCCTGCGGCACAAACCCCCGCAGCTCCAGCGTCTCGCCCATCCGGAGCAACGACGATCGCAACGCCGGCGTCTCCACATGCCCGATATACCTCACCCTCAGCCGGGCGCGCAGCTCCGCCGGCAAACCGAGCACCGCCTCGACAAACGTCCCCGGATCGGTCGACCCGTACACCGTCCCGAGATACGTCAACACCACCGTCTCGCCGCTCCCGGCTCTCACCGCCTCCGGCTGGTCCGCCCGAGCCAGCGGCCCGTCGAACCCGTTCGGCAGGTACACAAACTTCGCCGCCGGCTCCGCAGGATACCGCCCCGCGATCTCGTCCCGCGCAGCCTCCGTCACCGCGACCACGGCCGTCGCGTCCCGCACCGCCTCCGCCTCAGCCTTCTCCGCCACCCGTCGCGCCCGCTCGTTGTTACTGAAGCTCACCAGATCGATCGTCGTCGTCAGCCACTCATCGCGAAAGTCCAAAACGATCGGCAGGGGCGGGAACTGCCGTCGCAGCATCGTCACGAGCCGAACCGTCGAAAACGGCGGCACCGTAAGCACCACCGCGTCGATCGCCCGTTCGCGGACGATCCGCCGCGCCGCCCGAAACGCAAACGGCAGCCACCCCACCTGCGGATCCGGCAGCAAAAGATTGCCGACCAATGCCTTGAGCGGATTCCCCCCGCCCTTCGCCCCGGCACTCACCGCCGACGCCGAAGCTTTCCTTCCAGCACCTCCGCCCGACACCACCCGTTTGATCGCCTTCCGCACCCCAAACGGCAGATCCGGCGTCCACGTCCGGTGCACCGTCACCTCCGCCGGCACCTGCCGGAGCAGGGAAGTGTCCATCCCCACCGCGGGCGCGTTCTTCGCCGTCAACACATCCAACCGAACCCCAAACTCCGGGAGATACTTCGCCAGACTCAGCGCCCGCAACACCCCCACACCGCCCGCCGGTGGAAACGAAAACGTCACCAGCAGCACGTTCAAGCTCAGCGACCCCCGCCTGGCGCAAGCACCGCCTGATCCTGCTC
>CAXUIB010000116.1:1249-7357 GCA_964250945.1 uncultured Acidobacteriaceae bacterium | reverse complement strand
CCGGTGCCGGAGTCTTTGGACGCAACCACCTCCGCATCTACCGCGAGCTCGACCCGGCCGGCAACCCCGTCCACCTGACTGCCGTCGTCGACACCAACCCCGCCGCGGCCAACGCTGCCGCGGCCGAGGTCGGCGTCCCCGCCTTCACCACCGTCGATCAATGCCTGATCACGGTCGGCGTCCCCGACGCCGCATCCGTCTGCGTCCCCACGCTCCACCACAGCACAGCCAGCGACCCGCTCCTCCGCGCCGGGGTCGACGTCCTTATCGAGAAACCGCTCGCCGCCAGCCTCGCGGACGCCGATCATATCCTCAATCTCAGCCGCTGGAGCGGCGCGCTCGTCCAGGCAGGGCATCTCGAGCGCTTCAATCCCGCCGTCACCGCCGCTCGCCGCTATCTCACCCGCCCCATGTTCTTCGAGGCCCATCGCCTCAGCGTCTTTACGCCCCGATCCCTCGACGTCGACGTCGTCCTCGATCTCATGATCCACGACCTCGACATCGTCCTTAGTTACGTCCAGTCGCCCATCCGCGAAATCCGCGCCGTCGGGCTCCCCGTCCTTTCCGGCAAGGTCGACATCGCCAACGTTCGCCTGGAATTTCAGAACGGCGCCATCGCCAACTTCACCGCCAGTCGCGTCAGCACGGAACGCGTCCGCAAGCTGCGCTTCTTTCAGCCCCGCCAGTACCTCTCGCTCGACTTCGCCCGCCAGGATCTCCTCATCATCGACGCCCCCGACATCAACCCCCTAACTCCCCTGCCGTCGACCACACCGGCCCATCCCTCGGCCGGCCTGTCCCTCCAGCAGATCCCCGTCCAGACAGGCGAGCCCCTCCGCCTCGAAATCGAATCCTTCCTCAACTCCGTCCGAACCCGCCAGGCCCCCGCCGTCTCAGGGGCCGACGGCCGCGCCGCCCTCAAACTCGCCCTCGACATCAACGCCGCGATCCGGGACCGCGCCACCCACATCCTCCCGTAGGTGTTTCGTCCAACGCCCATGAACAACTCAAAGCGCGCTTGAACGACTTCCTCCGGGCCCTCAACTTCGCCCGAAGACGCAAAACCCTCAAGGGGCTCACACCCTACGAATACCTGCAAGCCGTGGACGCAAACCTCCGGATAGATTTACTCTCAACCTAAATCCATCAAAATGCCGGGGACAACACCTAGAGCGTGAGGCAGTGAGGCATGGCAACCAGCGTTCGATCGTTTTCAAAGATCAACCTCGGTCTGGCGATCGGTCCGGTTCGGCCGGATGGCTTTCACGATCTGGTGACGCTCTACCAGACGCTGGCGATTCACGATGTGGTTTCGGTTAAGGCGCGTCCGCTGGCGCCCGGCGCGGAGACCCGGATCCGATTGACCTCAGACCACTCTCGCGTGCCCACCGACGATCGCAACACGGCCTGGCGCATGGTCGACCGCGCGCTTCGAGCGATGGACGTGGCTGCCGAGGTCGAGATCAGAATCACCAAGCGGCTGCCGATCCAGGGCGGGCTCGGAGCAGGCAGCGCCAACGCCGCCGCGGCGCTCTTTGCCCTGGAACGGGAAATGATGGGATGGACGGGCGGAGCTCCGCACCTCGGCGGGGCAGAGCGTCTGCGGATGGCCGGCGAAGTTGGCTCCGATGTGCCGTTGTTTCTGGTGGGCGGCTCGGTTTTGGGGCTGGGCCGGGGCGAGGAGGTCGTTCCCCTGCCCGACCTTTTCGGCGGCCTCTGGTGTGTCGTGGCCGCCCCAGACGTGGGCGTTTCGACCCCGGCCGCCTTCGCCGAGTGGGACCGTCGACAGGCAGGCTTGACCGCAGAGGCACTTTCGCGTAAGCTAAAGGAGTTGAGTCTCACGTGCGCCTCAGCATTTGCGTGCTCATGTCATGAGTCAGGCGACGCTGATCGGGCCGCGAAGCACCTTCTGGCGCTTGCCCGCAACGGGATCAGAAACGACTTCGAAGACATAGTCTTTGCTCTCTATCCCCCTTTGCGTCAAGTCAAGCAGCTTCTATGCGGTGAAGGCTTAGACGAGCCCGCAATCTATGCGGCGCTTTCTGGCTCCGGTTCCGCCCTCTTCGGCCTCTATGGCTCAGAGCAAGCGGCACGGGACGCTCAACAACGGGTTCAGGGTCTCGGCGTCTCGACGTTTCTGACATCGACCATCTCCCGATCGGCGTATCAAAAAATGTCGTTTCAGAACTAAAGTGTTCTGAAATTTTGCCGATAAGGGAGTTAGGGAGGCGTCGCAGGTTAGACTTATATCTGTTCCTGCCGTCTAGGTGTCTACTGGGCGATCGACTAATGGTAGGTCAAGTGCCTTTGGAGCACTTTGTCTAGGTTCGAATCCTAGTCGCCCAGCCAGGAGTCAACGTCGTTGCAAAGCCTGGATGTAAAGGCCGAAGTCGGCTGGGAACAGAGTTCGGAACAGGGAAGATCCGAGATCGTCGGCAGAACGTCGATCTCTCGGGCAAGGCCGGAGAGCGTGGCGAACAGCCAGCTTCTCCGTGCTGAAAAGAATGGATGTCTTACTGAGGTTTGCAGGATTCGCAACAAGGACGTGCAACGAGGTAACAGGGCCGCAACAAGGCTCTAAGGCAAGGCAGAAAGCAGCAGGAACTACCAAGGTCAACCAACCTGGAGGTTTCAACGTGAACCAACAAGGCACGACTGCAGTTCTTTCCCCGAACGAAGCGCAGGATGCGAGCGAAATATCCGTTTCCTCCGCATCTCTGCAAACGGTCCCGGTCTCCGGGACCCTGAGTGCCCAAAACGGAGCTGGTGTGCAGAACGGACAAGCGATCTCTGCCCCGGCCTCCCAGGGAGTTGCAAAGCCGGCTCCGGAACGGAAACGCTCCGGCCGGCCCAGCGAAGATAAGCGCTTCAAGATCTTTTCCGGTTCGGCAAACCGGCCCTTGGCCGAGGAGATCTGTAAATTTGTCGGAGTTCCGCTGGGCGAAACGCGCCTTCAGCGCTTTTCCGACGGTGAAGTTCACTTCCAGCTCCTCGAAAACGTACGCGGGGCGGACGTGTTTCTGGTGCAGCCAACCTGTTTTCCGGTCGATCAGCATTTGGTCGAGCTCCTGATCATGATGGATGCTCTGAAGCGCGCGTCAGCCGGCCGGATCACGGTTGTGATCCCGTACTACGGGTATGCACGGCAAGACAGAAAGGATCGGCCGAGAGTCGCCATTACCTCAAAGCTGGTAGCCGATCTCCTCACGTCCGCGGGAGCCAACCGGGCTCTGCTGGTCGATCTTCATGCCGCGCAGATCCAGGGGTTCTTCAACATCCCCGTCGATCATCTGTTTGCCAGTCCGGTTCTGGTCAGTTATTTTCGCGACCTCCAACTGCCGGACCTGACGGTGGTTTCACCCGACGCCGGCGGCGTGGAGCGCGCAAGGTTCTTTGCCAAAAAACTGGACGTTCCGCTGGCGATCGTCGACAAGCGCCGTACCGACATCAATGTTACCGAAGTCATGAACGTGATCGGCGACGTGCGCGGTCGGACCTGTCTGATTCTCGACGACATCATCGACACGGCCGGGACCATGGTCAAGACGGTAGATGCTTTGCTCGATCAGGGCGCCAACAAAGTGTATGCGTGCGCTTCGCACCCCGTGCTCAGCGGACCGGCGGTGGAACGCATCCAGAACAGCCGGCTCGAAGAGCTGGTGGTGACCAACACGATTCCTCTGCGCGAGGATGCGCAACGGGTCGAAAAGATCAAAGTGCTCTCGATCGCCGGTCTTCTGGGCCGCGCAATCGAAAGCATCCACATGGAAACCAGCGTCAGTACGCTGTTCAACTAACGGCAGCGGGCGCTCAGAGGCTGTAGCATAGACTGAGCGGCCGAGATCCGCAAACGGAGCGACCGAGTCTCACCGACGTCTGGGATCAGGTCGTGCCCGAAAGGACAAAGGAAGATGGCAACAGCAACAGAAGCAGTGATGGCAACGCCTCGCGAAGGAAAGTTCAACAAGAATGCAGCGCGTCGGGTTCGCGTCTCGGGGCTGATCCCGGCCGTGGTCTACGGCGCAGGCCAGACCGCGCAGGCAGTCACGGTCGATCCGAAAGCGATCAACAAGATCCTCCACTCGGAATCAGGTCACAACACAATCTTTGACTTGGACGTGCAGGGCGGAGGTCCGGTCAAGGCCATGATCGTCGACTGGCAGCACGAGCCGATCAAGGGCAAGCTGCTCCATATCGATCTGAAGCGGATCGCGATGGACAAGACCATCAAGGTTTCCGTGCCGATCCAGTTGACGGGCGTTCCCGTGGGCGTACGAACCCAGGGCGGCGTTCTGGACCAGATCCTGCGCGAGGTCGAAGTCGAGTGCCTGCCCACCGACATCCCCAGCCACCTCGACGTGGACGTCTCCAATCTTGAGGTCAACGGCGTCATCCACATCTCCGATCTGCCGCACTTGGGCAATCTCCAGATCCTGGGCGATGAGGACGCTACCGTGGCGCACGTCACCACCATCAAGGAAGAGCTCGAAACGGCGGACGCCGCGGTTGCCACAACAGCCGAGCCCGAGGTCGTCAAGAAGGGCAAGGCCGATGCCCCGGCAGCGGCGGCGGACAGCAAGGACGCGAAGGAGACCAAGCCTGGCAAGAAGTAAATGCAGAAGGCCGGCGACAAGCGTGCGATTGTGCGATTGATCGTCGGACTTGGAAATCCCGGGATCGAATATCAGTTCACGCCGCACAATGCCGGATTTCTCGCTATCGAACGTATTGCCGAGAGTTGCGGGGTTGTCGTAAACAATCGCCGCGGACGGGCGCTTACGGCAAGAGCGAGGCTGGCCGGAGAAGAGGTTCTCCTCGCAAAACCGGAGACCTTTATGAATCTGAGCGGGCTCTCGGTCGCCGCTCTGATGCGTGAGATTGGGCTCGCTCAGCCATCGGACGATCTGATCGTGCTGTACGACGATCTTGCGTTTCCGTTCGGCACGCTTCGTGTAAAGGAGCGTGGATCGGCAGCCGGGCACAACGGTGTGTCGTCGATCATCGGAGCGCTTGGGACAGAGGTGTGGCCGCGGGTTCGGATCGGCGTCGGGAGACCGGCGCTCTCCAGCGGCCGGGAGGTCAGGGCGGGAGGCAAGGAGTATCTGCTCTCGCCCATGGGCCGAACGCAGCTAGAGGTGCTCGACGAGGTGCTCGACCGCGCAAGATCGGCTGTCGAGTTGATGTTAGAAGCAGGCGTAGGTGCGGCAATGAACGAATTCAATCGTCGGCCTGAAATCTCAAAGGACACGATGTAGATGGACCGAGGTTGGAGTCTTGGGAAGGTGCAACAAGCAGCAGCAAGGGCAGTTTAGAATCCACACCGGACTGACAAGGAACGCGTCTGAAAGGTGCGAAGACCACTTCGCAGAAAAGAGCACAATGAATCGCACATATGAGGTGATGTTTATCGTTCGGCCGGACCTCGAAGAGGCAGACCTGGACAAGCTGATCGAAGGTATCTCCGGCAACGTGACCGGCGGTGGCGGCGAGATCAAATCGGTTGAGAAGATGGGCCGCCGGCGCCTGGCCTACACCGTCCGGAAGTTCAACGACGGCTTGTACGTCCTTCTCACCATCGGCGCTGCGGGATCCTTGATCGCCGAGATCGAGCGTCGTCTACGCGTGTCCGAACAGGTCATCAAGTTCATCACGGTACGGATGGACGAAGAAGAAAAGCGCCTCGCCAAGGTAAAGGCCATCCGCGATACCAAGGTGAAGCGGAGCGCGCAGCCAGTGCAACAGCCGCCCCAAGCTCCTTCGGCTCCGGCAGAAGCAGCCGCCGCGCCTCCGACCGAGCAGGCAGCGCCGGCACCCGTGGCCTCTGAAGCCTCGGTCACGGTGCCCGATCCTGAACCGGCGGTCGTGACCGCCTAGGAGCTTCATACAGCCAAACGCGGCGCACCCAAGGTCGCCGCACGGAAGTCCAACGCGCCAAACACCGCTCCCAAGCTCCTGTCTGAAACGGGAGATGTTCACAGACGTCACAGCACGTCTGGAGCGGTTGCGGCAGAACCAAAGGGAAAGGAAGCAAAATGGCGGACGAAACAGGCAGCACAGCAAGCAGCGAACAACAGGGACAGGCGCCGGTGGCGTCCACGGGCGCACCCC
>CAXUIB010000116.1:0-1239 GCA_964250945.1 uncultured Acidobacteriaceae bacterium | reverse complement strand
TCCCAGGGCGCGTCAGGACCACGCTCCTCTGGACCTGGCGGACCTCGACCACCGCGACCCGCGGGCCCCGGCGGCCCCGGCGGCGGGGGCAGCGGCGGGGGACGGAAGTTCTTTCGCCGCAAAAAAGTCTGCAAATTCTGCACGGAAAAGATCGACGCCATCTCCTACCGCGACGTCCGTCTTCTCCAGGGATTTGTGGCCGAGCGCGGAAAAATTGTGCCCCGGCGTCTGACAGGCGTCTGCACGCGGCATCAGCGTCGTCTCAGCCTCGCGATCAAGCAGTCGCGCAACATCGCTCTGCTTCCGTTCGCCGCACGTTTCTAGAACCTGGATCCGGTCCCCGACCGTGAGGAGAGAAAGATGGAAGTGATTCTAAAGGAAGATGTAGAAAAGCTTGGGCACCGCGGCGACGTGGTCAAGGTAGCGGACGGCTATGGCCGCAACTACCTCCTGCCGGGAAAGCTCGCGATCGAAGCCACGGCCGCCAACAAAGCCGTGATCGAGCAGATAAAGGGCTCCGCCATTCGGAAAGCGGCCAAGGAAAAGGGCGAGGCCGAGCGTCTTTCGCTTGAAGTCTCCGCCGTCGAGCTGTCGTTCGAGCGCAAGGTCGGCGAAAACGATCAGCTCTTCGGTTCGGTCACGTCGGGCGACATAGCGCACGCCCTCGAAGCGCAGGGATACACGATCGATCGCCGCAAGATCGCTCTCGAAGAGCCGCTCAAGAGCCTGGGCGAGTACCACGTCCCCATCAAGCTGTACCGCGATGTCACCGCGCACGTAAAGGTGACGGTGAACGGAGATCAGGCGGCCGGAACCGAGGCAGCCGCCTAGAGCAGTTCTCCTGATGTTGTGGCTTAGGACAATGCTGCGGAGTGCCGGTTTTCTTGGGAAACCGGCGCAACCCGACGCAGCTCGCTTACTCACCTTCAAGAGAACTGCTCCAGCTTGGAGTACGAGACAGCCTCTGGTCTAACCAGCGAGTCGGCCGGAGCGCGTCTCAGAGTGTCCATGCTTCATCGTGGGCCGGAGAGACGAGCTTTCATGGTCTTCGGCGCGCACTCATTCGGCCCTCGCGCTGTATCGTCGGAGGATCGCTTTTCCGATCAAAGTGCGTGCCATCTGCGGGTAGGAATTCGAACCCACCCCTAGAGCGGATTTCCTGTCCCTGTGAGTCGGACAGAGTATGGGAGTGCCGTTTTCCTTGGGGAAAACGGCCATGAGACCTGTTCTTTCGCTATA
>CAXUIB010000115.1:0-7400 GCA_964250945.1 uncultured Acidobacteriaceae bacterium | reverse complement strand
GGGTGGGCGGGCATGCGGACGCCGACGAGAGATCGACCGGCGGTGACGCGGTCGGAGATGGCGATCTGGCGCGGCAGAAGAAGGGTGAGAGGGCCGGGCCAGAATGCGGCGATGAGTTGGCGGGCGCGACCGGAGGCGGTAGGGTCGGAGAGGTCGGCGACCGCGTCAAGTTGGGCGAGGTTGCCGACGTGGACGATGAGCGGGTCCCAGGTGGGGCGATCCTTGGCGGCGAAGATCCGGGCGAGCGCGGTTTGATTGAAGGCGTCGGCGCCGAGGCCGTAGACGGTTTCGGTGGGGAAGGCGACGATGCCGCCCGAGCGGAGGAGACTGGCGGCGCGCGCGATGGCCCAGGGCTCGGCGGCGGGGAGCCCATCGGTGAGGCGTCGGGAGATTTCGGATGGGTAGGACAGGTCGGACATCTGGTCTCATCCTAAGCGGCAGGCGGGTGATCCTGCGGGTGATCCTGTGGGTGATCCTGTGGAGAGGCGCGGGGCTGGGCCGCCGTATACTCCAAGCCATGCAAAGTGCTGAGATTGAGCTGAAGATTCCGGTGTCCGACCCGCTGGCGTTTGCGTCCCGGCTCTCGGGGCTGGGGTTTGCTTTGGAGTCGCCGCGAACGTTTGAGATGAACACCTTGTTCGATACGCCGGGGCGGGATCTGCGGGCGCGGCACCAGGTGTTGCGCATTCGGCAGTACGGGGAGGTGTGCACCTTGACGCACAAGCGGATGCCGGAGGCGGACGGCGGGGAGACGGCCGATGCGGCGCGATACAAGACGCGCATTGAGACGGAGACGACGGTGGCCGAGGGCGAGGCGCTGGCGGCGATCTTTCGCGAGCTCGGGTACGGTCCGGTGTTTGTGTATGAGAAGTTCCGGACGGTGTGGTCGGACGTGGCGGGCGTTTCGGGATCGGGAGCGGCGCATCTGGTGCTGGACGAGACGCCCATCGGGACGTGGGCCGAGCTGGAGGGGCCGGTGGAGTGGATCGACAGGACGCTCCGTCGGCTCCGTGTGGATGCTGCGGATGGGCTGACGGACAGCTACGGGAAGCTGTTTCTGGATTGGAAGGCGCGGACGGGCAGCCCGGCGGAGCACCTGACGTTTGCTGAGATTGGGCAGCCGGTGCTGGCTGGTTAGGATCAAAGGGGAACAGGGATCAGGGATCAGCAATCTGTCCGCTGTTCCCTGTCCGCTGTTTCCTGCCTACTGTTCCCTGCCCGGATCAGAAGATCTGGAAGTTGACTTCGACGTTGAGTTCGACCAGCACGGGCTTGCCGTTCTCCGTGGCAGGCTTGAATTTGTACTGACGGACGGCTTCCATGGCTTTTTGGTCGAGGCCCATGCCGACGCCGCGCAGCACGCGGACGTGGCTGGGGTTGCCGTTTTGGTCGACCCAGAGGTTGACGAGGACGTTGCCGGCTACCTTGGCCTTGCGGGCTTCTTCGGAGAACTCGGGCTCGACCGAATAGATCAGAACGGGCGCGGAGACGCCGCCGCCGATGCGCCGGGGGCCGCCGCCGGTGTTGCCGCCCGAGCCTGGACCGAGGCCATTGCCGCGCCCTGGACCGAGGCCGCCGCCGCCTCCGCCGCCGCCCGAGAACGCACCGACGATGGGTGAGTTCGGCACGCCGATATTGGGCATGTTGTTGTTGGCCATCTTGAGGTCCTTCTGGACGTCGATGGTGGGCTCAATGGCGATCTTGGGCTGCTGTGGAGGCGGAGGCGCGGGCGGAACGATCTGTTGCTCGGCGAACTTCGGCAGATGTCCCTTGACGACGGGAGTCGGGCCTTTGGAGCCGCCGCCGCCGCCCATTGTCTGCGCCTTGGGCGGAGCTTTGGGAGGAGCGACCGGAAGATCGATCGGCGTGACCACGTGCGTGACCTGCGGCGCGGCCATCTTGACGCCCTTGTACAAGAGCCACGCGATCAGGCCGATGAGCACGGCGTGAATGACGGCCGAGATCGCGGTCGAGGTGGGGTCGCGCTTGACCGCCATCCGGTCGACTACCGGGATGGGCTTGGATTCGAGGACCAGCGGCGGAAGTTTTTGGGGAAAGAAGACGTCGCGAAAGCTCGAGGCCAGAGATGCGAAGACGCCCTCCTCTTTGACCTCAGACCACCGTGGAGCGTCTCCGCCGCGCAACTGCGGCACGGCCTGCCCGGTCTCTCTGGAACCTCTGGATTCTGTCTCCGGAGGTGGAAACATTGTCAATGCCATAGCTCTGCTCGCCCAGTTCTGCAGCGAAGGCGCCTCGGCCCTTCGCTTGCTCACACCTAAAGATCACCGCAAGATCACCGCACTGTTTGAAACACCCTCTGCCTGTGGGTACGTCGCCGGTCTTGCGCCGGTTTGGTCGCCGGTCTTGCGCCGGTTTTGCTTGGCAGAACGCGTCGCTCCTAACCTGTCTTTTATTTTACTGACTTCTGTCCGGTATTTTACTGACTTCTCTCCGGCTCTGCCTTTCACTTCCCGACGCACCCTTCGATTCCGCTTGGGGATTCTTCCTGGACGCTTTGGAATTCCTGGACGCTTTGGAATTCCTATTGGACGTTGCTGACGTGCAGGAGGTCTCGCGATGCGCTCACTTGAGCAGGAGGTCTCGCCGGTACAATAGAGATTTGCAGGGCAGGGGCTGTCCTGCGAGCTGGAAAGCCAGAGGAGATCAATGCCGGAAGCACCCGACCCCCAACCCGCGCGCCCGGAAGGAGCCGAGAAGGCACCGAAGCCGCTCAAGTCCACGCTGAACCTGCCGGAGACGAGCTTTGCGATGAAGGCGAACCTGCCGGTCAACGAGCCGGCGCGGTTGGGGCGTTGGCAGGCCGAGGATCTTTACGGCCAGATCCGGCGGAAGTGCGCGGCGGAGAATCGGCCGAAGTACATCCTCCACGACGGCCCGCCGTACGCAAACGGACCGATCCACCTGGGGCACGCGCTGAACAAGTGCATCAAGGACTTTGTCGTCAAGACCAAGACGATGGCCGGTTTCGACGCGCCGTACGTTCCCGGGTGGGACTGCCACGGCCTGCCGATCGAGATCAAGGTGGACGAGCAGCTGGGCCGCAAGAAGCTGGAGATGGACCCGCTCGCGGTGCGGTCGGCGTGCCGGGCGTACGCCGAGAAGTATGTCGATTTGCAGAGGTCGCAGTTTGAACGGATCGGCGTCTTCGGGCAGTGGAACGACCCGTACCTGACGATGTCGCCCAAGTACGAGGCGGCGGTGCTCGAGTTGTTCTACGACTTCTTTGAGCAGGGCTTTGTCTACAAGGGCCTGAAGCCGGTGTACTGGTGCATCCACGACCACACGGCGCTGGCCGAGGCCGAGGTGGAGTACGCGATGCACACCTCGCCGTCGATCTATGTGCGGTACCGGCTCACGAGCGATCCGGGGGCGATCGACGCGGCGCTGGCGAATAAGGACGTCTCGACGATCATCTGGACCACGACGCCCTGGACGTTGCCGGCGTCGCTGGCGGTGGCGTTTCATCCGGAGCTCGAGTATGTGGCGCTGCAAAATGCGGACGGCAATGTGTACCTCGTTGCGGCGGCGCTTGCGGAGCATACGCGCTCGGCCTGCAACCTGCCCGAGGCGGTCGAGATCGCGCGCTTCCTCGGATCGCGGCTCGACCGCGTCACCTTTCAGCATCCGTTTCTCGATCGCATGATCCTGGGCGTCAACGCGGACTATGTCACGACGGAGCAGGGTACCGGCGCCGTCCACACCGCGCCCTCGCATGGAGCGGACGACTTCCTGACCGGGACGCGTTACGGCCTGTCGCAACTCTGCGATGTCGATGCGGCCGGGCGTCTGCGCAACGGTCTGCCCGAGTATGACGGCCTCGGGATCTTCAAGGCGAATCCGGTGATCGTCGAGCTGGTCGCGAGTCGCGGTGCTCTGATGGGGCGGCAGGAGATTCATCACTCATACCCGCACTGCTGGCGATGCCATAAGCCGGTGATCTTTCGCGCGACCGAGCAGTGGTTTATCTCGATGGAGACGCCGATGGACAACCCGGCCGACCCGGACGGCGCACCGACCACGTTTCGGCAGCGGGCGCTCGACGAGATCGCCGAGGTGACGTGGGACCCGGCTTGGGGCGAGGAGCGCATCTCGAACATGATCGCGACCCGGCCGGACTGGTGCATCTCGCGTCAGCGGATCTGGGGCGTGCCGATCGCGGTCTTCCTGTGCGAGCGCTGCCATACGCCGCTCAAAAATCGGGCCGTGAATCGAGGCATCGTGGAGCGGGTGCGCGCGGAGGGCGTCGATCTCTGGTACCGGCTCTCGGCGGCCGATCTGCTGCCTCGCGACACGACGTGCGCGAAGTGCGGTGCGCGGGACGACTTTCGCAAGGAGATGGACATCCTGGATGTGTGGTTTGAGTCGGGCGCATCGTGGCATGCGGTGCTCGACGCGGACCCGGAGCTGTGCCGGCCGCCGAACCAGGTGCCGGCCGACCTCTACACCGAGGGCGGCGACCAGCATCGCGGCTGGTTCCACTCTTCCCTGCTGACGTCGGTCGCGGTGCGCGGGCATGCGCCGTACAAGATGGTCGCGACCTCCGGATGGACGCTCGATGAGCAGGGGCGGGCGTTCTCGAAGTCGCTCGGCAATGGGGTCGATCCGGTCGATGTGGCGAAGCGGCTGGGCGCGGAGGTGATCCGGCTGTGGGTCGCGTCGGTCGACTTTCGCGAGGATGTAGCCGCGAGCGAGAACCTGATGAACCGCGTCAGCGAGAACTACCGCAAGCTGCGCAATACGTTTCGGTTTTTGCTGGGCAATCTGTCTGACTTCGTTCCGGCCCGCGATGCCGTGCGCGACTTCGCGAAGCTCGAGCCTCTGGACCAGTACATCCTGGCGCGTACGGCCGAGCTCGACGCCAAGGTGCGCCGGGCCTACGACACGTTTGAATTTCACCGCGCGTATCACGCCCTCAACGAGTTCACGAACACGGATCTGTCGGCGCTCTATCTGGACGTGATCAAGGATCGCCTGTACACGTTTGCGCCGGATTCCCCGGGCCGGCGATCAGCGCAGACGGCGCTGTGGCGGATCGCCGAAGCGCTGACGCGTCTGGTCGCGCCGATCCTCTCGTTTACGGCGGATGAGGTTTGGGGCTTGCTGCCGGAGGTTGAGGGGCGGGAGGGGAGTGTGCATCTGGCGATGTTTCCGGAGATGCACGAGATCATCCCTGGAGACGTTCGTGCGATTGAGGCGGACTGGACCGAACTTCTGAAAGCGAGGGATCTTGCGCTCTTGCAGTTGGAGGCGAAACGTGCCGCCAAGGAGATCGGCAAGGGATTAGAGGCGGACCTCCGGATCAATTTTTGCAAGGGTGCGGCTGACCCGATGTCCGGTGCGTTGCTGCGCTACAAGACCTCTTTGCCTGAGTTGTTCGGTGTATCCAGGGTCTCTCTCCCAGAGCGTCACGATTCCGCTCAAGAGGAGGGGGAGGATGTGGTGATTGAATCCTGGCCAGCGTTCGGCACAAAATGCGAACGCTGCTGGCGGTACACGGACGATGTCGGCGATGACGCAAACTATCCGACCGTCTGCCTGCGCTGCGCCGGAGCTCTGGATGCGATCGGGTATCCGGCATACGTTGCGCCTTCGGAGACAGCTGCTGACGAGGTTCGGACCTGATGCCTGCGCCTCTCGAACCGGAGACTGCCTCCTCCGCGCTACCACTGGAACAGCGGCCGGGCCGGTCTGCTTTCGCCTCGCGCAGACGCCCAGACGCACGGCCCCTCCTGCTCCTGCTCTCGGCCGTCATCGTTGTGCTCGACCACCTGACCAAACGGTACATCTCGGCGCACCTTCCGACCGGCCGGCACCACGTCGTCATCCGCCACATCTTCGCGATCTCGCACGTTCTCAACACGGGCGCGGCGTTCTCGTTTCTCTCCGACTCGACCTCGCCTGAGCACGTGCGTTGGGGCCTGATTGGGTTTTCGGTGCTGGCGATCGGGATCGTGCTGGCGATGTTGTGGCGCGCGGGCCGCGCACTTTCAGTCACCGGCGTTGCGCTCGCGCTGATCCTGGGCGGAGCGATCGGCAACCTGCATGACCGCATCCGCTACGGCTACGTCATCGACTTCCTCGAGGTCCACATCGTGCACTACCACTGGCCCGACTTCAACGTGGCGGATTCGGCCATTGTCACCGGCGCGTGCCTGTTGATTCTTGAGATCTTCCGGCCGCAAGGGCGCGTGTTGGAGACCGCCGAAGGATCGTATCGGTCCTGACGTTCCGGCAGTTCTCGCCCGCACAGACGAGCTCCGTAACGATCTGCCGGTTGGCTGCACCTTGTTTATGGTAGAAATGTCTGGCCGGGCGATCTTGAGCATCGCCTGCCGCAGAGCTCTCCCGCACCTCAGGCCACGCACTCGGGATCCCAATCCACGCAAAGAGAGAAGCCTTTATGGGAACAGCCGCAGCTCCGTCAACCTCCGCTCCATCTCCGCTCGACATGAACAAATTGCAGGCCTTCATGGGTCGCGCCGTCGGCGACATGGGCGCGTCGCTTCACGCGGTGCTGATCGTGATCGGCGACCGTTTGGGCCTGTACAAGGCGATGGGCGACTCGCTTCCGGTCACGCCCGCCGAGCTCGCCGCCCGCACCGGAACCCACGCGCGTTACGTCGAGGAGTGGCTGAATGCGAACGCCGCCAGTGGATACGTCAACTACGACGCGGGCACGAGGACGTACACGCTGCCGCCCGAGCAGGCGCTTGCCTTGGCCGTTGAGAACAGCCCGGCGTTTCTTCCGGGTCTGTTTCAGATCGTCTCGGCGTGCTTCAACGACGCGGGCCTGATTGAGAACGCCTTTCGCACGGGCGCCGGCGTGGGTTGGCACGAGCACCACCACGACCTCTTTCATGGGACGAATCGATTCTTCCGACCGGGCTACATCGCCAATCTGACGACGAGCTGGATCCCGGCGCTCGACGGCGTTGAAGCGAAGCTGAAACGAGGCGCCAAGGTGGCCGACGTCGGCTGCGGTCTCGGCTCGTCAACGCTTCTGATGGCAAAGGCGTACCCGAACTCGGAGATCTTCGGCTTCGACTACCATGCGGGGTCGATCGATCTGGCGAAAAAGGCTGCGGCCGACGCCGGGCTGGGGGAGCGCGTTCACTTCGAGACGGCTTCGGCCAAGGACTATCCGGGCGGAGACTTCGACTTTGCCGCGGTGTTTGACTGCCTTCACGACCTTGGCGATCCGGTGGGCGCAGCCGCGCATGTACGGTCGAGTCTGGCGGAGGATGGGACGTGGATGATCGTCGAGCCGTACGCCGAGGACGCGGCGGAGCTGAATCACAATCCCGTCGGCCGCGTCTTCTACTCGGCGTCGACGATGCTGTGTGTTCCGGCTTCGAAGTCGCAGGAGGTGGGCCTGGCGA
>CAXUIB010000114.1:0-7418 GCA_964250945.1 uncultured Acidobacteriaceae bacterium | reverse complement strand
ATGAAAACGGCACTCCCACACTCTATCCGACTCACAGCAACAGGAGAACCGCTCTGACCTAGAAAACGACCTTTCCACCGATCTGAAAGGAGCGCTGCGTTCCCTTGTTGGCCACGGTAGTGCCGACGGCTGCGTCTTCAATGTAGGTATCGGGGTTGCCGACGTAGGACCGATTGAGGACGTTGAAGCCCAGGAGATACAGCTTCAGGTCGACACCTTCGCGAATCCGCGTATTTTTGATGATGGAGGCGTCCAGGTCGTTGTAGCTCTGGCCGCGCGTGATGTTGCGTGGTGAGCCCGGGTAGGGATTCCCAACCAGGTTGGCATAGGACTGGTTATCGTAAAGCCAATGAGCCTGGCTGAGGCTGATAGGCTGGTTGAGCTTGCCGCCAGAGACAGAGTGATAGTTGTAGAAGCCGGTGCCGCCCGTGGTGATAGCGAGCGTCGGATCCTGGACGTAGATGCCGATAGCGGTAAGCGGGGCGTGAGCGTTGGCGAGCACGGGACGACAAACATCGTAGCCGACACGCGCAGCGTTGAAATGCGGATCGCAGTAGCTGGTGGTATTTGCGGCTGCATTGCTGGTCTTGTCCGTGAACGTGGTGGCTGTGTAGTACTGGTATGGAGTGTAGGGCTCGCCGTTGTTGAAGAACCACGTAGGAGCTACCTCAAATCCACCGAGCAGCCGGCCAAGAAGACCGCTCTGCTTGGAGACAGCAGGCACGAGATAGTTGACGGAGACCGAGGCGAGGTTCGGGTAGGAGTAGTTGGCCACACCGCGCTCCGGGAGGTTGGGGGCGAGCGGGTTCTGCGCAAAGGGCGGGCTCGACACGGTGCCGGCGCCGCTCGACGCACCGTAAACCTCGTCCGAGTTGTCGATGGCGCGGCTGTAAGTGTAGCTGGCGTTTACGGTGGCGCCGTGATAGTTGCGGCTCACCATCTGGACCTGAAGACTGTTGTAAATACTGAAGGCGCCGTTGGTGCGTGTAAGGACGCTCGCCTGGTTGCAGTTCGGTGTCCCGAGCCCGAAAGCACCTGCCGTAGAGCAAAGGCTCGACGGTGCGACGACGTTGGGAAAGGCCTGCGCCACGGGCAACAGATAAGGGTTCGCATTCAACGACTGAAACTGCCGCGAGACGTGGTTGCCGACGTAGGAGACGCCGAGGACCGCGGCCTTGAGGTCGTACTGGACACCGAGATTGTAGGTCTGCGCGCGCGGGTTCACAAACGTCGGTGGGTTGTTGGTGTAGCTGCGACTGGCGGGATTGACGCCGGTCGGAAGCTTCGGCAGATCCAGGGCGCGCACAGCAGCGCCGCTGCTCCCGTTGGGCATACAGGCACCTTTGCAGGTGAGCGTGCCGGCGTTGATAACAGGCGCGGCGGTCGCGGAGTTGAGGAAGATGTTATAGAAGGCCGGATCGTACTGGATGCCGTAGGCGCCGCGAATGACGAGGCGTTTCATCGACTGAGGGTTGAAAGCGAAGCCCAACCGCGGCTCAAGATTCTTCCAGTTGCGGTTGGTGTACGGGTACACGCGCGCGGCCAGCGGAAGTGTGGTGTCCCAGAAAGGGTTGGGACCCGTCTCTCGAGCCACGGTTTCGGAGTGCAGCTTGTTGACCGCCTGGTCAAAGAACTCATAGCGAAAGCCGAGATTGAGCGTGAGCGAAGGCAGGACCTTCCAGTCATCCTGGATGTAGAGACCGAAGTCAGGCTCGGTAAAAGGGATGACGGGGTTCCCGTTGCCGAGGCTGAGCGATCCCACGTCCTGAAGGTAATTCGAGAAAGAGGAGTAGCTGAAGCCACCGTTGAAATTCGGGAGAAAGGTATTCGGCGAGTTCTGAAAGGTATAGTCGCCCCCAAAGGAGATCGAGTGCTTGCCGTGCGTCCAGTTGGCGTTGTCCTGAACCTGTGTAACCTTGACCGTGCGGCCCTGCGGCAGGTTGGTGGCGTAGCCGTAGCCGAGAGATCCCGTAATGGCGACCGAAGTGGTGCAGTCCGAGAGCGAGGTGCTGACACAAGTAGGCTGGGTACCGCCCTGAAAGAACAGCTTGCTCTGCTGAAAGGAGTAGCGGAGCTGGTTGACCCAGGCAGAGGAGAAGGTGTGGGCCCAGTCGGCGCCGACCGAGTGCGTCACCCCGGGCACGTTGTAGACATACCCGTTGCTCAGCTGAGATCCGCCGCTCACACTGTTCTGGTAGATGTAGCGCACAAAGAAGTGGTCCCTCTGGCTGGGCTGCCAATCGATGCGGCCGAGGTCCTCCTGATCGTTGTACAGGGGCGCGGCCGGAATGGAGACCTTCTGGAACGGAATTGTCGCCGTGACATTGTTGGGCCCCGTCACCGTGGTTGGCACAATGGGCGCATTGTTGGCGGGTTGGGTGGCCTGGAGCGAGTAGGGACCGGAGGCGACCAGGTTGGCCACAGCGGCGTTTCCGGGGAAGAGCGCCTGGAGCTGCTTGATTCCCTGAAGAGTCGGCGTGGGGTTGGACGGGGTCAAGGGGTTGAAACCCTGGCGGCGCCGCTCCCAGTTCGTGCCGCCGAAGAACCAGAGCTTGTCCTTCAGGACCGGTCCACCGAACGTGCCGCCGTAACGGTTGTCGACGTAGCGCGGCGGCGTCTTGCGCCCAGCGACGATCTGGGCGTTGTTGAGCGACTGGAGGAAGTCGCCGGTAAAGAACTCGTAGCCGGAGCCGTGGAAGTTGTTGGAACCGCTCTTGGTGATGTAGTTGATCACACCGCCCATGTTGCGCCCGTACACGGCGTTGAAGTTGGAAGTGATGACCTGGATCTCCTGGATCGCGTCCTGGTTATCGAAGAAGATCTGCGGGCCGCCCACGGAGTTGTCGTTGTTGGACTGTCCATCGATCTCGTAGTTGTTCGATCGGGAGCGGTTCCCATTGATCGAAAGATCGTTCCCGTTTGAGTTGCTGAAAGCGGCATCGTGGCCGATCGCGACGCCCGGCGTGAAAAGCGCGATGTTGTCGAGGCCGCCATTCAGGCCGCCGATAAGCGGGAGGTCCTCGGTCTGGACTGCGGAGAAAGTCGTCGAGATCTGAGACTGCGTGGTTTCAAGCAGCGGCCCGGTTGACTCGGAGACCTCCACGCTGGTCGAGGCCGCGCCAAGGCCGAGTTTGGTCGCGCCCAGGTCGTTGGTCTGGCCGGCATCGACTCGGACGTTCTCGACCCTTGTCGATTCAAAACCTGGCGCCTGTATGCTCACGGTGTAAGCGCCACCGGGGACGTTGCGGAAAGAAAAGTTGCCGTCCGCGCCGGTGGTCTCCTTGACCTCCGTGCCCCTGGCGGTGGAGGTGGCGGTGACCGTCGCGCCCGAGATGACAGCACCCGAGGGATCAACCGCCATGCCGACGATGCTGCCGGTGGTAATGCCTTGGCCGAGAGCCGGTGGGGCGAGAAAGCTAAGAGTGGTGCCGGCGGTTAGAATGGTCGCGCTCACAAAGAGGGCCTCGGCGAGACGGAAATAGGGCTTGGGTGACATAGTCCTCCAGGAAAAGAGCATAGGTCGTTCAGGGATCTAGGGAATATAACCGTACGTTGAGCAATTCACGCGCCATACCTGGAAGCAGGACAGAGACGAGCTTCTGAGCGTCTTTTCCGCCCGCAGGCTATCGTCCGGCAGCTCGGATCCTTGTGTCTCCCGGATAACCGAAGTTGTAGCTATGGGAAATGGAAGAAGCGGTACGGCCCATCGATTGGGCGCGGAAGGAGCGAGGAGCCTCGCCGCAGCAAACACGCGATGGCGGCGGTAACGACGCCCTGGGCTTCAGTTCGGATTTGTCGGAGGGGCTCGGGGCCCCGGAAGGATTGGCGTAGCTTGTGTACACGTCTTCGGTGCCGGAGGCGCGAAAGGGGCGGATGGTTTCGCCTTCCATAGAGTGACGCGGGAAAGCATACCTCAGCGGCTAAACCGGTTCTCCTGTAGGTGTATAGCGAAAGAACAGGTCTAATGGCCGTGTTTCCCCAATCAAAACGGCACTCCCACGCTCTATCCGACTCACAGCAACAGGAGAACCGCTCTAAAGCCGCGCATGCACTGAGCAGGTTGCGGCACGGCTGAAGCCGCGCCCTTAGGCAAGACGGACGCACCTTTTGAGCGAGACGGACCTCACTTCAGGCGGACATGCCTTCGTCGATCTAGTCTAGTTCTATTGTATGGATTGCGGAGGGTAGTTGCGCAGACGACATTGGCGACCAGGGAGACCAAATCTTCATGACGGCCTAAATGCGACCTTGCGGGATTCTAGTTATGCCGAGCGGCCTATAAACCTCGTCAAGACTGCAGACTCTTATTCCGGAGCTGACTGATCGCCCAGTGCCGAACCTGTCGCTGGAGTCGCTGGAGCGGCTACCGCAGCCAAGAATTGGGAAAGCGATTTGTTCGTGACGTAGGCATTCTTCTTGCCTGTGCTCACAATTTTGTTGTCGGTCACAAACTTATCAAATTCAATGTCATCTGTGATGTGGAGGACTCTTTTTGCGACGTCCCGTGAGATGAGAGCTGGGAAGATCGTGAGATTCTGCAGACCGTTGTAGTCGATTTTCTCCTCCTGCGGCAAGGGCAGAATGGAGACTGTCTGCAAATCCGTCTCGTGAAGCTTGGAATTCTTCGTTGAAGTTCTCTTGTTCCAAGCAGAGAGCGTCATGGATTTTATCTCAATTGCATTCACTGTCTTCGGGACCTTGAGCATGAGAACGCCAGTTTGCAATCCGAGAACGGAGGCTGCGCCAACGGTTCCCGCCCCAGCTTTCTTGTTCGGCCGAAAGTACCAACCCACTTCGCAGCTGCCGTTGACATAGCTGTACTGATAAGCGACGGGACGGGGCGGAAACAGATCTTTGAAGACGATATTCATGGCGCTGGTCGCCGCGCTTACTTGATCTTTCACTCCGGGGTAGAAAGTGGCGAGGGCACCGCTTGTGTCCACGATTGCTTGGCTCACATCAGCGACAGAGTTATTTTGTGTCGCGGCTATGGTCTGTTGCGGAAGCTGTCCCAGTACCTGAACGCGATCAGTGCTGTTGGCGCTACACGCCTCAGGAATTTCATTGCCGTCCAAATCCAAAAAAATCAGCCGGAACGTTGCGTCCAGCCATTCGGGGAAGCGGTCCTTCTCCTGATTGGCCTTTGTGACAGACTTTTGCGCCGTCTCAGTAAGCCGCGCATGCGACGTATCCTGATCGCTAGTGACCGTGGCAACAGGGCTAGAAGCGATGTAGAAGATGATCGACGGATAAATGAAGTTCTGGCTAGCTGCGATTAACTGCGGGTCGATGTTCGCCATCTGGCTGGCTGAAGACGCGGGATTGGTGAGCATCCCGAGCGGACCGAGCGAGGCAGAAGTCATCACTTTGACAAACGTGCCGGTGTCGGTCGTGCCAACCGTAGTGTTTACCATCTCTCCTGCAAAGACAAGCTCCAACGGTACCGGCACAACCTGAGATGCTTGGACTGCGATATCGGGCAGAGTCTGCCTACGGAATGCCTTCGCTTTCACGATCACGGTATACGTACCAGGCGTGAGCCCGGTCACGGTGGCGACGCCAGTCTGATCTGTTTTTGCGACAACAGCGCCCTGCCCTGGCAGGGATACTTCAACCTGAGCACCCACGACAGAAGCTCCATTGACATCCGTCACCGAGATCTTCAGTGTTCCTGTGGAAGGATCATTAGCCTGCGCATTTACGGAAGTAAGGCTCGACAGAAGAAACACGAGCAGTGATGCGGCAGAATACAGACGGCCCCTATGACTCATCGTAAATTGTCCTAGACTAGAGTGATTTTTAAGTGCCATTAGCCTAACGCGAAAGCGTGATTGCGGCAAGAGACAGTCCGATCAATATGCAGCCTTTCCGAGCTGCGCTTTGTGCCATGTATCGGTGCCTATTCGATAGATTGCCAGGAGAGTCCGCTAGAGCTGGTCCAGTGAGGCTACTTCCAACAAACGCGGTTGTGTTGAGAGTGGTGTAGGTGCATGCGGACCGGGTTATGGCTCTTGGCTGAGGTTCAGAGCTTGCCCTTGGGTGATTTAGCCGATGGCGGCGTTCACGACGGCCTGGGCTTCGGTCTGGATCGCTTTGAGGTGGTCGGGGCCTTGGAAGGATTCGGCGTAGATTTTGTACACGTCTTCTGTGCCGGAGGGTCGGGCGGCGAACCAGCCTTCGGCGGTGGTGACTTTGAGGCCGCCGATGGGGGCGTGGTTGCCGGGCGCCTCGGTGAGGATGGCGGTGATGGGGTTGCCGGCGAGGGTTTTGGCGTGGACGTCGGACGGGGAGAGTTTCCCTAGTTTGGCTTTTTGTTCCTTGGTGGCCGGGGCGTCGATGCGGGCGTAGGTGGGGTTGCCGTATTTCGCGGTGAGGTCCGCGTAGAGCTGGCCCGGGTCGCGGCCAAGGCGCGCGGTCATCTCGGCGGCGAGCAGGCCGGGGATGAGGCCGTCCTTGTCGGTGGTCCAGACCTCTCCGTTTTGGCGGAGAAAGGTCGCTCCGGCGGACTCTTCGCCGACAAAGCCGAGGGTGCCGTCGATAAGGCCGGGGACGAACCACTTGAAGCCGACCGGGACTTCGAGCAGCGGGCGGCCGAGGCCCCCGGCGACGCGGTCGATGATGGAGGAGGAGACAAGGGTCTTGCCGATGCCGACGTTTTCGGACCATCCCGGCCGGTGCGTGAAGAGGTACTGGATGCTGACGGCGAGGTAGTGGTTGGGGTTGAGGAGGCCGGCGGTGGGAGTGACGATGCCGTGGCGGTCGTGGTCGGTGTCGGCGGCGAAGCAGACGTTGTAGCGGTCCTTTTCGCGGATGACGGAGCTCATCGCGAAGGGCGAGGAGCAGTCCATGCGGATGCGGCCGTCCCAGTCGCAGGTCATAAAGCGGAAGGTGGGGTCGACGTACGGGTTGCGGATCTCGAGGGGGAGGTTGTATTTTTCGGCGATGCGCGGCCAGAAGAAGACGCCGGCGCCTCCAAGCGGGTCGACGCCGAGCTTGAGGGTGGTGTTGGCGAGGGGGGCGAAGTCGATGACGCTCGCGAGGTCGTCGACGTAGCCGGTGATGTAGTCGTGGCGCCGGGTGCCGGGGCTCTTGAGCGCGCGACTGTAGGGAATGCGCTTGATTTCAGAGAGGTTGCCGTCGCGCAGATCGGCGAGGAGGTCATTGGCGCGATTCTCGATCCACTTGGTGGCGCCCGTGTCGGCGGGGCCGCCGTCCGTGGGGTTGTACTTGAAGCCGCCGTCTTCGGGGGGGTTGTGCGAGGGGGTGATGACGATACCGTCGGCCTGTGGCTTGCCTCTGTGGGCGGCGTTGTAGGTTAGGATGGCGTGCGAAAGCACGGGCGTGGGGGTGTAGGCGAGGTGTTCGTCGACTAAGACGTCGATGTTGTTGCCGGGAAGGACCTCGAGGGCGGTCACGCA
>CAXUIB010000113.1:3402-7436 GCA_964250945.1 uncultured Acidobacteriaceae bacterium | reverse complement strand
GAGGGCGAGGAGGTGCGCGTGGGAGCCGCGCTCGACGATGTGTCCGGCTTCGACGACGAGGATCTGGTCGGCGCGGCGGATGGTGGACAGGCGGTGCGCGATGACAAAGGTGGTGCGGCCTTGCATGAGGTAGTTGAGGCCGGTCTGGATGAGGGCTTCGGACTCGGAGTCAAGCGAGCTGGTGGCTTCGTCGAGGATGAGGATGCGGGGGTCGGCGAGGATGGCTCGGGCGATGGAGAGGCGCTGGCGCTGGCCGCCGGAGAGCTTGACGCCGCGCTCTCCGACGACCGTGTCGTAGCCCTCGGGGAAGCGCTCGGCGAACTCGTCGACTCGGGCGATGCGGCAGGCGTCCAGGAGTTGGAGCTCGGTGGCTTCGGGGCGGGAGAAGAGGATGTTTTCGCGGATGGTGCCGTCGAACAGAAAGGTTTCCTGGAGGACGACGCCGAGCTGGGCGCGGTAGGTGGCGAGTTGGACGTGCGCGAGGTCATTGCCGTCGGCGAGAACCTTTCCACCGGTGGCGGTGTGGAATCCGCAAAGGAGCGAGATGATGGTGGATTTGCCGGAGCCGGAGGACCCGACAAGAGCGGTGACGGTGCCGGGGCGGGATTGAAACGAGATGCCGTGGAGGACGGGTTTGCCGGGTTCGTAGGAGAACGAGACGTCGTCGAAGCGGATGTCGCCGTGGAGCGCGGGGAGGCGGATGGTGCGTTCGGGGTCGCGATCTTCTTCGCGTTCGGCGAGGATCTCGTTGGTGCGGTCGAGTCCGGCGACGGCTTCGGTGAGTTGGGTGCCGATCGAGACGAGCTGGACGATGGGGGCGATCATGAACGCGAGGAACATGACGTACGTGACGTACTCGCCGGTGGTGAGGTGGCCGGCGGCGTGATCGTGCGCGCCCATCCACATGATGAGGGCGCCGACGAGGCCGAGGACGGCGGTGGAGGCGAGCGACATCAGGGATTGGGCGGTGAGGGACGAGATGACGTTGGCGAGGAGGCGATGGGCTCCGGAGGCGAAGACCTGGGCTTCGGAGTCTTCGGCGTGGTAGCCCTTGACGACGCGGACGCCGCCGAGCGATTCGGTGAGGCGGCCGGTGACTTCGGCGTTGATTTTGGAGCGTTCGCGGAAGATGGGGCGGATGGTGTTGAAGGCGCGCTGGAGGATGAGGCCGAAGAGGACGAGGATGACAAAGGTGAGCAGCGTCATGCGCACCGAGAGGTGGATGAGGTAGCAGAACGCGAAGATGGCGGTGAGGACGCCGCCGAAGAAGTCGATGATGCCGGTGCCGATGAGGTTGCGGACGCCTTCGACGTCGGTCATGATGCGGGCGACGAGGGTACCGGTGCGGTTGCTGTCGTAGAAGCTGATGGGGAGGCGGCCGATGTGGGACTGGACCTCGGTGCGGAGTTCGGCGATAAGGCGCTGGCCTTCTTTGGAGAGGACCTGGGTGAGGGTAAAGGAGGTGAGTCCCTGGAGGATGGTGGCGAGGACGACGGCGCCGACGATCCAGGGGAGGAAGTTGAGCTGGCCTTTGTTGAAGACGTTGTCGATGAGGTAGCGCGTGGAGGCGGGAAGGACGAGGCCGCTGGCGCGATTGACGATCATGACGGCAAACGAGCCGGCGAGCAGCCAGCGGCGGGGCAGGACGAGTCTCCAGATGCTGGGGAGGACCTTGCGGAGGCTGGCTTTGGGGCGGGCGGCGGTGAGCTCGGCGGTGGTGGCGCGGCCGGTGCCGCGGGCGGGCCGGTCCGCCGCGGGCATGGTGTGAGAGCCGAAGTTTGCGGAGCCGAGCGGGGGTGGCATCTGGTGCCGATTATAGATGGAGGGTGAACGGCAGTTGGAGGTGGGCGGGCGCTCGGGCGAGGGTGGCGCGCGCGGGCGAAATCCGGGCCGGAGATGCCGTATTCTAGAGGCTTGGCTACGACAGCTCCAACTTCCGGTTCTGATACCTCGCGCGCTTCCGGTTCTGATACCTCGCGCGCTGACGCTGCGGGTATCTCGCGCGGCATTTCGCATATCACCGTTCGGGGCGCTCGGCAGCACAACCTGAAGAACATTTCGGTGGCGATTCCGCGCAACACCCTGACGGTGGTGACGGGGCTGTCCGGGTCGGGCAAGAGTTCGCTGGCGTTTGACACGATCTATGCGGAGGGCCAGCGGCGCTATGTGGAGACGCTGTCGGCGTATGCGCGGCAGTTTCTGGACCAGATGGAGCGCCCGGACGTGGATGCGATCGACGGTCTGTCGCCGGCGATCGCGATCGAGCAGAAGACGACGTCGCGGTCGCCGCGATCCACGGTGGGCACGATTACGGAGATTTACGACTATTTGCGGCTCCTGTGGGCGTCGGTCGGGCAGCCGCATTGCCCGGAGTGTCACCGGCCGATCACGCGGCAGACGGCCGAACAGATTATTGAGCGGATTACCGCGCTGGCGCCGGGCGAACGGATTACGGTGTATGCGCCGATTGCGCGGGGTCGCAAGGGTGAGTTTCGGGAGGAGCTCCAAGCGCTCGACAAGCAAGGGTTTCGCGTGCGGATCGACGGCGAGGTGACGGAGATCACGGACGGGATGCGGCTGGAAAAGCGCAAAAACCATACGTTGGAGGCGATTGTCGATCGGGTGATTTTGAAGCCGCTCCCCGATGCTCCGCCGGAGAACGCGAACTCCGCCTTGGCGACGCCGCCGGGCGAGAGTACACCGCCTCGCTTTGACACGCGGCGGCTGGAGACTTCGGTCTTGAAGGCTCTGCAGATGGCCTCGGGTCTGGTGTTGATCGGCATTCAGGACCCGGAGACGCGCGAGCAGACGGAGACGCTTTATTCCTCGTCGATGGCGTGTCCGGACTGCGGGATCAACGTGCCCAAGCTGGAGCCGCGATCGTTTTCGTTCAATTCAAACTATGGCGCGTGCCCGGAGTGTCATGGTCTGGGGTCGATCTACGATTTCGACCCGGCGAAGACGATTGCCGACTGGTCGAAGCCGCTGCTGGACGGAGCGATGGGACCGGGGTCGTCGTCGGCATATCTCCTGCGGCTGATCAAGCTGGCGGCCGACAAGTACAAGATCGACCTGAAGCGGCCGTTCGCCGATCTAGCGAAGGCGGAGCAGGACCTGTTCTTGTATGGACCGCCGAGGTCCGATGCTTCGCGGACGGGATTTTACGGCATTTTTGCGTACTTGCGGTCGGCTCTCGAGGAGAGCCGGTCGGAGGGGTATCGCGAGTACATGATGCAGTTTATGTCGGCGACGATGTGCCCGCGCTGCGGTGGGCGGAGGCTTCGGCCTGAGAGTCTGGCGGTGACGATTCCTGTGGGTCCTGGGGGCGAGCAGAACGGCGCGCGCAGGGATCTTTCGATTGCCGACTATACGGCGCTGTCGCTTGATCGAGCGCTCCAGGGGGCGCGGTCGATGCACTTCACGGGGCGGGATCGTTTGATTGCGGACCGTCTGCAGCGCGAGGTGATCGAGCGTCTGGAGTTCCTGAACGCGGTGGGCCTGAACTATCTTTCGCTGGACCGATCGGCGGCGACGATTTCGGGCGGGGAAGGCCAGCGGATCCGTTTGGCGACGCAGATCGGATCGCGTCTGCGCGGTGTTTTGTATGTTCTGGACGAGCCGTCGATCGGTCTGCATCAGCGCGACAATCAGCGTCTGATCGCGGCGCTCCAGCGTTTGCGCGACCTGGGCAACACGGTGCTGGTGGTGGAGCATGACGAGGACACGATGCGGTCGGCCGACTACCTGCTTGACCTGGGGCCGGGCGCGGGAAAGAACGGCGGATTTGTGATGGCGGAGGGGACGCCGGCCGAGGTGATGGCGAATCCGGCGTCGGTGACGGGGCAGTATCTCGCGGGCAAGCTCGACGCTTTGAACCGGCCGATAAACGCCCTGGGTGAGACCGGACCGCGACCGTTGACGGGGGCGTGGATCACGGTCGAGGATGCCCGCTCGCACAATCTCCAGAATGTTACGGCGCACTTTCCCCTGGGAGTGATGACGGTGGTGACCGGGGTTTCGGGCTCGGGCAAATC
>CAXUIB010000113.1:1247-3392 GCA_964250945.1 uncultured Acidobacteriaceae bacterium | reverse complement strand
GGGGGTCGGGCAAATCGACGCTGGTCAACGATATTTTGTACCGTGCTCTGGCGCGGGAGCTGTACGGTTCGCGCGACGATCCGGGCAAGCACGGACGTGTGGTCGGCATTGACCAACTGGACAAGGTGGTGCAGATCGACCAGTCGCCGATCGGACGGACGCCGCGGTCCAATCCGGCGACCTACACGGGCGTGTTTACGGCGATGCGCGATTTGTTTGCGATGCTTCCGGAGTCGCGCGAACGCGGCTACAAGCCGGGGCGCTTCTCGTTCAACGTGCAGGGGGGCCGGTGCGAGGCGTGTCAGGGCGAGGGGCAGCGGCGAATTGAGATGAATTTCCTGCCGGACGTGTATGTGCTGTGCGAGGTTTGTAACGGGCGGCGTTACAATCAGGAGACCTTGGCGGTGAAGTTCAACGGATACTCGATCGCGGATCTGCTGGATCTGCCGATCGCGGACGCCTTGCCGATTCTGGAGGACATTCCCAACGTCCGGGTGCGTTTGCAGACGCTGGTCGATGTGGGTTTGGGGTATATTCACCTCGGTCAGTCGGCGACGACGCTTTCGGGCGGCGAAGCGCAGCGGATGAAGCTGGCGCGTGAGCTTTCCAAGCGTCAGACGGGACGAACGCTTTACCTGTTGGACGAGCCGACGACGGGGCTGCACTTTGACGATGTTCGCAAGCTGCTGGAGGTGCTTCACCGGCTGGCGGATCTGGGGAATACGGTCGTGATTATTGAACACAATCTGGATGTAATTCGAAACGCCGATTATTTGCTGGACCTCGGGCCTGAGGGGGGCGAGGGGGGCGGCCGGATGATTGCGCACGGGACGCCGGAGGAGGTTGCGACGGTGGAGGGATCGCATACGGGGGCGTTTTTGCGGCGCGCCTACACCGAGCGCACCGGCGAGCGGATCGAGCTCGGGCTGGAGTTTGCCGGAGCGCAGCCTGAGAGCATAGCCGCGGCTGCCGATGCGGATCGCGGAGAGAAGAAGAAGTTTGTCCAGCCGGAGAAGAAGACCGGCGTGCCGACGGCGAGGGCGACGCCACCGGCCGAGCGTCCGCGATCGGGGAAGTCCGGCGCGGAACGGAAGCGCGGGGCGCCGAGAGGGACTGCGCAAAAGGCGGGGGAGACGGCTGCGAGCGCCAAGGCGACTTCAGGGAGGCGTGCCTCGTGAGCCCTGGTCGAGACGTGACGGAGAGACGGAGCGGTGCTCTGGCCGGATTGCGGGGCAGGCCGGAGGTGCGACCTTTCTGGCGCACGGCGGATGAGGACGACCCGATTTTGCCGCCTCTGGGGGCGCCGCTTGCACCTGTGCTGGCGCCGGGGGAGGCGGTCGCGCTTGCGCCGATGGATGAGACGCCCAACTCGCCGGAGGCCGATCCGCCGACGCGGGTGCCTCACATAGGCCACGCCTTGCTGTTTGTGGCGATCACGGGTCTGCTGTTGCTGCTGGCCCAGTCGGTGCTGCTGGGCCTATCGCATCCGGCGCTCGGGCGGGGAGCGGGCGCTGCCGCCGCGACGACCACGGAGGCCGTGTTGCAGCCGAAGCGGGTGATCGCGATGGAGGCCTTCACCTATCTCGGTACGATCCTGGCCGCTGCCGGCCTGTTTCCGATGCTCTGGAAGCGGCCGTTCGGTATGGGGATCGAGTGGAATACCTCAGCTGCTGTGCGCAACCTGTATCGTCTGGTTCCGCTCGGCATTGTGGTTTCGTTTGTTGTTCAGGGACTTTCGGCGTTTCTTCCGACGCCGAAGTCGATCCCGATGGACGACTTTTTTCGAACGCAGTCCGACGTGTGGCTGATTACGGTGTTTGGGACCCTGGCCGCGCCGGCGTTTGAGGAGATTTTATTTCGCGGCTTTCTGTTTCCTGCGTTTGCGATTGCGTACGACTGGCTGTCGTTGCCGCGGACGGAGACGGCACGGGAGAGCTGGCGGTCGTCGAACGCTCTGACGGGGGGGGCGCTTTTGTTTTCCGCCGTATTTTCGAGCATTTTGTTTGCTCTGCTTCACGGCAAGCAGACGGCATTTACCTGGCCGGTGCTGTTTTTGCTGTTTCTTGTGTCACTTTTGCTGACGTATGTGCGGGTGCGGCTGCGATCAGTAGCTGCTTCGACGGCGGTGCACGCGAGCTACAATTT
>CAXUIB010000113.1:0-1147 GCA_964250945.1 uncultured Acidobacteriaceae bacterium | reverse complement strand
CAGGCAAACGCAATTCACCGCACGGTTGTGCTTCTTCGTCCCAACGAGAAGAAGCATTTATTTGAGATGGCGCGGCGGGAGCGGGTGTCGGCGAGCGAGATTGTCCGGCGATCGATCGAAGCTTACCAGACGACGTCTGTTGCTCCCGATGAGGAGCAGGAGTTGAAGGCGGCGTTTGCCGAGATGAACAAGGCTCTGGATGCTGCTTTGGACTCGATTCGATCGGCTCGGGCCGAGGTCCAGCAGAACCTGGCGGAGATCCACGAGCGTAGAGAGCAGCATGCATGACGATTGGAAGCGAGCTGCTGACGGTCATCAAGAAGATTTTTCTGGTGAGTGAGGAGCTGACGCGGCTGTCTGCGGAGGTGAAGGATCTTTCGCGGTCGGTGAATCAGCATGATGTGCGGCTTGCGGTGATTGAAAACACGATGTCGATCGCGCGGCAGAGCTCCAAGCTGATTCTTCCGGGCAACTGACCGCGATGCGTTCCCGTGAAGCCGGTTCCGATCTGCCTGCCGCCACTGCGCGTCTGGGGACTGCAGACCATCGCAGGGATCTTCTCCGTTTACTGGCGACGCACTCGTTTCGTTTGGGCGAGTTTACGCTTGCCTCGGGGCAGAGGTCGGATTATTACATTGACTGCCGGGTGACGACGCTGCATGCGGAGGGTGGCCGGCTCTCGGGGCTGGTGCTCTACGACCTCATTCGCGAGCGGGTTCCGGACGCGGTGGCGGTGGGTGGACTGACGATGGGGGCGGACCCTCTGGTCTCGAACGTTGCTTCGGCGAGCGCGTGGCATGCAGTGCGGTTGGCGCGCGAGCTCGAGCTCGAGACATCGATCGGTCTGTCACCTGCGGCCGCCGCCCCGCAGATCTTGCATGGGTTTCTGGTGCGCAAGGCGGAAAAGGCGCACGGGACGGGACGGCGGATTGAGGGTTTCTCCGAACCCGGCGCCTCTGTGGTGGTGGTGGACGATGTGTGTACGACGGGCGGCTCCACGGTTACGGCGATCGAGGCGGCGCGGGATGCTTGGTTCGACACGGCGGAGTTGGTCGACCAGAAGCAACTCGGATCGGAGATCCAGCTGCAGGCGTTCGAGGACGTGCCGTACTGGCCACTTGGTCAATTCTTCAGCCCGGCGGTTTAC
>CAXUIB010000112.1:0-7509 GCA_964250945.1 uncultured Acidobacteriaceae bacterium | reverse complement strand
GTCTTGGGGCGTGGATGGACTTGAAGGGGGCGGCGAAGCCTTGCGATTGAGCTCCGTGGGGTGGCGATCCTCTATGCTTAGACGTATGCCCGCCGATACTTCTTCTCTCTGGCAGAACAAGCGCGTCTTTCTTACGGGTCACACCGGCTTTAAGGGTGGTTGGCTGGCACTTTGGCTGCACAAGCTTGGGGCCGATGTGCGCGGGTACTCGCTCGGCCCCAACACGACGCCCAACCTTTTTACCGAGGCGCGGGTTGGAGATGTGATCGAGGATGTGCGGGGCGACATCCGGGACGCCGGTGCGTTGAACGGGGCGATCGAGGACTTTGCTCCGGAGGTGGTGTTTCACATGGCCGCGCAGCCGCTGGTGCGGCTGTCGTATGCGGACCCGATCGGGACGTTTGAGACCAACGTGGTGGGGACGGCGCGGGTGCTGGACGCGGTCAGGCGGACGCCGTCGGTGCGGGCGGTCGTTTCGGTGACGACGGACAAGTGCTATGAGAACCGGGAGTGGGTGTGGGGGTATCGGGAGACGGACCCCTTGGGCGGGTACGATCCATATTCGGCGTCGAAGGCGTGCGCGGAGATTGTGTCGGCGGCGTTTCGGACCTCGTACTTCCATCCGGGAAAGCTCGGGGCGGACGGGGAGCACGGGACCGCGATTGCGACGGCGCGCGCGGGCAACGTGATTGGGGGTGGCGACTGGTCGACCGACCGTCTGATTCCGGATCTTGTGCGGGGCTTTGTTGCGGGGCAGCCTGCGCGGATCCGGCGGCCTTCCGCGATCCGACCGTGGCAGCATGTGCTTGAGCCCTTGCACGGATACTTGTTGCTGGCCGAGAATCTACTTTTGGCCGATCCGAAGTATGCGACGGCCTATAACTTTGGGCCCGGGGATGACGACACGCAGACGGTGGGTTGGATTGTGGAGAAGATGACGCGTTTGTGGGGGGATGGGGCGAGGTCGGAGATGGACTCCGAACCGGGCGTGCATGAGGCGGGGTATTTGAAGCTGGACGCGAGCAAGGCTCGGTCGGAGCTGGGATGGCGGCCGCGGCTGCGGTTGGAGACGGCGATCGAATGGCTGGTGGCGTGGTACAAGGCGGCGGAGACGGAGGTCGATATGCAGCAGTTTACGATGAAGCAGATTGAGCGGTATGAGGCGCTTGGACGGGTCTGATGGACTTGGTTGCTGCGCAAAAGCCACACCGAAATTTGCACCGGTGCGCGTGTCGCTGCGATGGCATCTTTGCCGTCTCTGGGCCGGCCCGCTTTACAATGGAAGCAGCTCATCGCAAAAGGCAGTCAATTCTCCAATCGGTGCATCCATAGCGGTAGCACCGGCGATAGTTGGCACCAAAAATAAACCTGGAAGTGAGACAGATGGACCGCACCCTTCTACCTGGAACACCGCATCCGCTTGGCGCCACGCCGAGCTCCAAAGGAACCAATTTCGCTCTCTACTCGGAGTGCGCCACGGCCGTCTCGGTGTGTTTGTTCGACGGGGCGGGCAAGGAGACGGACTGCGTTGCCTTGCGCGAGCGCACGGCGTTTGTGTGGCACGGTCTGATTCGGCACATCAAGCCTGGGCAGAGGTATGGATTTCGGGTGGACGGACCGTGGGCTCCGGAGCAGGGATTACGGTTCAATCCGGCGAAGCTGCTGATCGATCCGTATGCGAAGGCGATCTCGGGGGAGGTGGACTGGAAGGCCCCGATTTTTCCATACGACGTCAAGAGCGGCAACGACCTCTTGCGAGACGATCAGGACTCGGCTGCCGGCGTTCCGAAGTCGATCGTGGTGCAGTCGCGGTTTGACTGGGGTGACGACTGTCCGCCCAAGACGCCGCTGTCCGATTCAGTGATTTACGAGATGCACGTTCGTGGGTTTTCCAAGCGCAACACGGCGGTTCCGGAGCATCTGCGTGGGACGTACGCAGGGCTGGCATCGGAGGCTTCGGTGGCTTATCTGAAGCAGCTGGGGGTGACCGCGGTCGAGCTTTTGCCGGTGCATCATTTTATCGATGAGGGGCACCTGGTGGACCGGAAGCTGCACGATTACTGGGGATACAACACGTTGTCGTATTTTGCGCCGATGGCGCGGTACTCCTCGTGCGGGGACGACGGATGCCAGGTGAATGAGTTCAAGGAGATGGTGAAGGTTCTGCACAAGGCCGGGATCGAGGTGATTCTGGATGTGGTGTACAACCACACGTGCGAGGGCAACGAGAAGGGCCCGATTCTTTCGATGAAGGGGATCGATAACACGACGTACTACCGGCAGGTGGATGGCGATCCGCGGCACTACATGGATTACACGGGCACGGGGAATACGCTGAACGTGCGGAATCCGCAGGTGCTGAAGCTGATCATGGATTCGCTGCGCTACTGGGTGACGGAGATGCATGTGGACGGCTTCCGGTTCGACCTGGCATCGACGCTGGCGCGCGAGCTGCATGCGGTGTCGAAGCTGTCGTCGTTTTTCGACACGATTCACCAGGACCCGACGCTGGCGGATGTGAAGCTGATTGCCGAGCCGTGGGATGTGGGCGACGGAGGGTATCAGGTCGGCAATTTTCCGGTGTTGTGGGCGGAGTGGAACGGCAAGTATCGCGACACGGTGCGGCGTTTTTGGAAGGGCGACGGCGGTATGCTTTCGGATTTTGCGTACCGTCTGACGGGGTCGTCGGATTTGTATCAGTACGACGGCCGGAAGCCGTACGCGTCGATCAACTTTGTGACGGCGCACGACGGATTTACGATGTGCGATCTGCTTTCTTACAACGAGAAGCACAACGAGGCGAACGGCGACGACAACAAGGACGGGGCGAACGACAACGACAGCTGGAATATGGGGGTGGAAGGACCGACCGACAACGAGGAGATCAACATTTTGCGGGAGCGCCAGATGCGGAATTTTCTGGCGACGCTGATCCTGTCGCAGGGCGTTCCGATGCTGAACGGAGGGGATGAGTTTTCGCGATCTCAGATGGGCAACAACAACTGTTACTGCCAGGACAACGAACTGACGTGGTATGACTGGGACCTGGACGCTCCGCGGCAGCGTTTGATGGAGTTTACGGGGCGTCTGATTCAACTTCGTCTGGCGCATCCGAATTTGCATCGGCGCAAGTTTTTTCAGGACCGGACGATCCACGACTCAGAGGTGCGGGATGTGGCCTGGTACAACGCGAATGGCGATGAGATTTCGGGCGAGAGTTGGAATCAGGAGTGGAACCGATCGCTGGCTCTCTTGCTGAACGGAAAGACGCTTGAGATCACGGACGAGGACGGACATCCGGTGATCGACGATAGTTTTCTCTTGTTGATCAACGCGTCGGCCGAGGGAGTCAAATTCAAGCTGCCGGAGCCGCCGAACAAGACGCCTTGGGTGCACATGATCGACACGCAGAATATTGAGAATCCGTTTGAGGAGTGCGAGGTTGAGGAGAGTGTGATTGTGGGGGGGCGGTCGATGGTGGTGTTTCGCGATGGGAAGCCGCGGGTGCCGGAGTCGGCGACGGGGAAAGGCAAGGGTCGGTGACCCGCAGAGTTGGGGACCGGTGCTGATCGCGTGGGAGCATTCCGGGCGAGAACGAGGTTCCGAGCGAGTGGCCGGAGGTGCGCTACGACATTGTGTACGTGTTCGCGCTGAAGCCGGACAATAGTACGTATGCGTTTACGCAGGTGCCGCAGATGCTCCTGGCGGGGGATCTGCGACGTTGTTTCCGGTTCAGGTGGGGTGTCGCCTGATCGCGTTTGCGGCTGAATGAGCCTGGGCCTTCGATCGACCGATGCGGATCTTTGCCTTACGGATTGAGCGATTGATCGAGATTCAGTCAGAGCGAAGAGTTGCTTTGAGCACTTTGGAAGAAAGGTCTGCGACAGCATAGCGGGCGCGACTTCCGCCAAAGGCGTTTGTCGGGACCAATACTCTTTGCGGCATCTAGCCTTTAATTACTGGCCTCGGCGCGACGTAGGGTGCGGCGCCCCACCCTCACCATCCGAAAGGTTTGGATAAAGCAACCTGCGACCAAGTGCTTCGGCTGAGATTCTCGCTCCAGGGATGCCGACGCCCGAAATAACACCCTCCACACTCAGTGTGGCCAAGCCGTGGGCCATGGTCCAAATGGCCAGCGCCAATTGCTGTGCGGACGTTTGGGAAGCCTCAATTTGCAAAGCCAGGACCGCTGCGACCTCGAATGCCTTCGCGCTTGACGCCTGAACCTCTGGATAGTGCGTCTTGTCGATTCCCGACTGGAACATCACTGCGAAAAGATCCGGGTGACGCTCCGCGAAGGAGACGTAAGCGAGATATACCGCGAGAAGCTTCTCCCGCGGCGGCGCAACGGTATCTGCCGCGGCCCGCAACTCCGTCTCCAAGGTACGGTTTCCCAGCAGCACGATCTCGATCAGAAGCGCGTCCTTGTCCTTGAAATGGTTGTAGGGAGCGCTGACGCTTACACCGGCAGTACGGGACGCTTCATTTAGCGTGAAACCGCGAGGGCCTTTCTGCCGAACAAGCTGCAGTGCGGCCCCAATCATTGCGGCCTTCAGATCGCCGTGGTGGTAAGACCTCCCTTTCTTCTCCATCAGGTGCATCCTTTCAGGGCGCGGAGCGTCTTATAAGCTATATGAACATCGTTCATATAGGAGCTTAGCATGATGAAGATGACCATCCTTCTACGCCGCAAGCCGGAAATGAGCCACGAAGAGTTTGTAGCCTACCACCGGAATCAACATGCACCCTTGTTCAGTTCGCTTGCTGAGGTCAAGCAGCACGTTCGGCGCTATGTGCAATGCCACGCAACTGGCGAGACGCTTCCTGGACTTCCGGACAACCACATCGACGGCTCTACCGAGCTTTGGTTTGACGATCTTGCCGGCATCTCTGGTGTTTTCCAGTCTCCTAATTACATGGTGACGATCCGTCCCGATGAGGAGAAGTTCTTGGACTTGCACGCCTGTGAGTTTCTGGTTGGAACCGAATACGAAGCCATTCCTGCAGTGCAGGCTTAACGATGTTCGTTCGATTCGGGAGAAAACCATGATTTTTACCCACGAAGCTTCGGTACCGCTCGCTGCGAGTGACATACACCTCGACGAGTGGCTGTTCAACCTTTCGGAAAGAGACTACAAGGCTTGTGCCCGAGGGCACCGCGCTGTCGGCACCACTGGCGGATCGCACTTTGAAGGAATGGTTAATGTCGAATCCATGTCTGGAGCTCTCATCATTCAGCATTACCAAACAGAACTGCTGGAGCAGAATCACGTGCGTCTCTTCTCCAAGAGAAGCCGGGCTTACCTAATGCATCTCCTTCCCTTTCACCTACAGGTCGGTTGGGAGATGCAGGTATCCAGCGTATCGGCGAACGAATCGAACCTTCGCTGCACTATCGATGTGCGAAATCCACTCTGGGTTCGCTTAATCGGATTATTCAATGCCACCAATTACTGGATTCGGCAACACCTGATCGAAGAGACACAAGGCTTTGCCCGTGACCTGACTTACAAAGGATCCCATAGCGTCGCGTAGAAGGGGTAACAGAGATTAGTCCCGCCAAGTCGCATTGTCGGAAGTAAGCTGGCGAAAGGAGCGCTTCCGGGGCAGCGGCGTCTGGGCGGAGTCCGGCATTGTGGGCTGGTTTTGAGTTGCGATGACGTTGTGAGGCGTGTACGTGTCAGGCTTATTTGCGGGCGGCGAGCAGCTTTTCGTAGAGGGCGATGGTTTGTTCGGCGATGGCGGCCCAGGAGAATTTTTCTTCGACGCGGGTGCGGCCGGCGGCGCCGAATTTTTGGCAGAGTTCGGGGTTGGCCATGAGATCGGTGACGCGGCTGGCGAGGTCGCGGGCGAACTGTTCCGGGTTGGAGGGGAAGGTGGTGACGGGGTCGGCGTCGAAGGGGACGAGGTAGCCGGTTTCGTTGTCGACGACGACCTCGAGGATGCCTCCGGTGGCGCTGGCGACGACGGGTGCGCGGCAGGCCATGGCTTCGAGGTTGATGATGCCGAAGGGCTCGTAGACGGACGGGCAGCAGAAGACCTGGGCGTGGGAGTAGAGCTCGATGGCTTCGGGTTTGGTGACCATCTTTTCGATCCAGACGATGTTGCCTCCGGCGGCGCGGGCCGCCTCGACTTTTTCGCGCATTTCGGCGGCGATCTCGGGGGTGTCGGAGGCGCCGGCGCAGAGGACGACCTGGGTGCCTTTCGGGAGCATGGGGATGGCGTCGACGAGGTGGGTGACGCCTTTTTGGCGGGTGATGCGGCCGACGAACAGGACGTAGGGGACGCTGGGGTCGACGCCGTATTTTGTGAGGGCGCCGGTGGCGGAGGTCTGCCGGTATTCGTCGAGGTCGATGCCGTTGTAGATGACGTGGATGCGGTCCGGGCTGACGTCGGGGTAGGCGCAGAGGATGTCGGCTTTAGTGCCTTCCGAGACGGCGACGATGGCGTCGGCATGGAGGATGGCGGTGCGTTCCATCCACGAGCTCATGCTGTACCCTGAACCGAGCTGTTCGGATTTCCAGGCGCGCAGGGGTTCGAGGGAGTGGGTGGTGAGGACGAAGGGGACGCCGTAGAGTTTTTTGGCGAGGAAGCCGGCCATGGAGACGTACCAGGTGTGGGTGTGGACGACGTCGATGGCGCCGAGCGACTTCATTTGCTGGAGGTTGAGCGCGAGGGCGTCGACGGCGGTCTTCCATTTGGCCGTGGAGCCGGCGGTGATCTCGGCTGGGGGCTCTTCGCCGCGGACGTGGAGGTTGCCGCTGTCGAGCGTCTGGTGACCCCAGCAGTGGACTTCGACCTCGATGCGTTTGCTCAGCTCGCGGCTGAGGTACTCGACGTGCACACCGGCGCCGCCGTATACGTCTGGCGGATACTCCCTCGTCATCAGGCCCACGCGCACGTTTTGCTTCTCCTTTTTTGGCGGCCGCTCTGCTGTTGGGCGACCTGGTGTTTGGTCTGTGCGGCGATTCTAGCCACGGCTACACTTCCGTGCAAACTGCTGATTTCGCCCGGCGAGAAAATCTGGGTGAGAGCAGGGGTCTGTTCGCGTACAATCCTGTTGTTCAGCTCGCGCGGGACATGGTGCGACGATGCCTTTCTTTGCTTCACAGCAGCCTTTGGACGCCTTGGGTCTCCCGCTTAGCAGTCTGGAGAAGACGCTGCAGGCGTTTCACGTCTCATTTGGCACGCCGGAGGACCTGGCGGCGTTTCCGCGGCGGCTGGCTCGGGATGAGCAGCTGCAGAAGGCTTTAGGGGCTCTGATCCGGGCGCGCCAGCGGAGCTCGTCGGGGGGTGCGGACGGCGTGGCAGGTCGCCTGTCGCTCTATCAGGCGCTTGATGGACTTCTCCATGTCGTGGGCGGTGCGCCTGCGCCCGATCTGACCGCCAACCCGACCTTGCACGAGACGGTGGACCTCCTGATCAGTTTTCTGATCAGCCTGGACGGCTGGAACTCGGCCGAGCTCGAGGAGGCGGAGGAGCGCGGCCTGGCCACGTGGCAAAAGCTGA
>CAXUIB010000111.1:0-7535 GCA_964250945.1 uncultured Acidobacteriaceae bacterium | reverse complement strand
TGGGGGGGGGGGGGGGGGTGGGGCTGCGCGTCGTGCAAGGTCGCGCGGAGGACGGAGTACATGGCGGTGGTGGCGCCGATGCCGAGCGCGAGCGTGACGACGGCGGTGACGGTGAAGCCGGGGGAGCGGCGGAGCTGGCGGAGGGTGTAGCGGAGGTCTTGAAGGATGGTCGACATCGTGGGTGGTATCCTGGCGGTGCGGGCTGCGATGCTACTCGGTGCGGAGGGCTTCGATTGGGTCGATGGTGGCGGCGCGACGGGCGGGGATGAGCGTTGCGATGAGGACGGCGGCGGAGACCAGGGCTGCCGTCAGGAGGAGCAGGGACGGCATCTGCGCGGGAGTCCGGGAGAAGATGGCGGAGAGCAGGCGGGAGGAGAACCAGCTCGCGATGAAGCCGAGGATGAGACCGATCGCGAGGACGCGTCCGGACTCGAATAGCAGCAGACGCAGCACACCGGAGCGGCTTGAACCGAGCGCGATGCGGAGGCCGAGTTCGCGGGTACGCTCTGCGATGTCGAAGGCGACGAGCGCGTAGACGCCGATGACGACGAGCAGGAGCGCGAGGCCGGCGAAGGCGGTGAGGAGGGCGGCGTTCAGGCGGGGCTCGGTGAGCGAGCGGTTGCGCGTGGTCGAGAGCGTGCTGAAGTGTCCGGGGGAGGCGGTCGGGCCAAGCGCGGTGACGATGGAGCGGATTTGGGCCTGGAAGGCGGGATCGGGGGCGGCGTCGGGGCCTCGATTCTGCGGGGTGGAGCGAAGTGCGAATTGCATGTGCGGCCAGCCGCCGACCTCTGGCGAATCGACCTCGGGCTGGACGGCTCGGTCGAGCGGACCTCCTGTACCGCGTACGTCGCCGGTCACGCCGACGATTTCGCCCGCGTCGACGAGGTCCGTGTCGGATCCGGGTGCGATGTGCAGATCGGCTGAGGAGGTCTGGAGATGTTTGCCGATGGCATCGGTGCCGTGAAAGTAGCGGTCCGCGAGGGTGCGATTGATGACCAGGACGCGCGGGGCGTTTGGCTCCGAGTCCTGCGGCTGAAACGATCTTCCGGCGAGCAGGGGATGCGCAGGGTGCGGAGATATCCGGGGCTGAGGGCGTTCGCCTCGGCGACGACGGTGTCGTGGTTCGGTGTCGGCGGCTCTCCGGCGATGTCGAAGTGGCGGCGGAGGCTGAAGTCGGAGAGGGGGAGTGCGGTGATGGCTCCGGCGCTCTCGATCCCGGGAAGGTTGCTGAAGGTGTCTTCAAGCCGGGCGTAGAGGCGGTGCGATTTCCCTGGGTCGGCGCCCCAGGGGAGGTCGACCGAGAAGGTCTGGACGTGGCTGAGATCGAAGCCGAGCGGGGCGGTGAGGAGACGGTACAGATTGAGCAGGACGGCGGCAGACAGTGTGAGCAGCAGAAGCGCCAGCGCTATTTGCAGAGCGGAGAGGCCGCGGCTGAGGGTGCGGGTGTGGCCGACGACGGTGCGGTCTGCAGTGGAAGGGCGGGTTCCGGTGTTTTGGAGGATGGGAGCGGCTGCCGTGAGCAGGCCGACCGCGACGGCGACGGCGAGCGAGATCGCGAATACGGGGAGATCGACTTGAGGCCGGTCGATCAGAACGAGGCCGGACGGAAGGCGCGAGACGACCACGCGGAGGACGGTGACAGCAAGCCCGATGCCGACGAGGCCACCGGCGAGCACGGGCGTGAGGGCTTCGATGGCGAGCATGCGCGCGAGTCGGGCGCGGGTGATGCCGAGGGCGGTGCGAATGGCGAACTCGCCGCGACGTGCGGCGTTGCGCGAGATCTGGAGGCCTGCGATGTTGACGGCGGCGGCGAGCAGAACGAGGGCGACAGCGGCGCTGAGCAGGAGGAGGACGGACCTGTACTCGCCGAAGAGACCGGTGCGGAGATCGGTCAGGGAGAATCCCCAGGCGGCGTCGGTCTCGGGATGAGCCGCGGCTAGACGGGCGTCGAGCTGTGTCGCCGCGACGCGCAGGGAGGCGATGGTGACGTTGGGATCGACGCGGCCGATCACCTGGAGGAAGCGGCTGCCGTCGCCCCGATATCCGCCGAAGAAGCGGGGAAAGATATGGCCGGGATGCCACAGACCGCTGCCGGCAGGCAGGTCAAAGTGCGGCGGCATGACGCCCACGACGGTGCCCTGATCGGCGCCAAGCTTTACCGAGCGGCCAACGATGTGTGGATCACCGGAAAAGGCGGTCTGCCACAGGCGGTAGCTGAGGACGAGGAGCTGCGGACCGTTGGGAACATCGTCGGCGGGGGTCAGGGTGCGGCCAAGCAGCGCCGGCGCCGCGAGCGTAGGGAAGAAGGCGCCGGAGACCGCGGTGGCAGAGACGCGCAACGGGGTCTGACCGTCGGGCGTGAGGGAGGTGTCGTCGGAGTAGAAGAAGCCCAGGCTCGTGAAGGCCGGCCGGCCGGCTGCCGTGAGGTGGGCGAGGTCCTCGGTGCGCAGAACGGACATGAGGCCGTTGGTCTTGAAGCCGCGGAGATTCTGGTCGCCGGCCTCAACGATCTGCTCGGGATGAGGGTAGGGCAGAGGGTGCAGCAACGTAGCGCGAAGGATGCCGCACATCGCAGCTGTGGCGCCTACGGCAAGCGCCACCGTGAGGACGACGGCGAGGGCGAAGACGGGTGCGCGACGAAGCTGGCGGATGGCGTAGCGGATGTCGAGCGAGAGTGTGAACACGAAAGACACTGGGGTCAACTCCTTCTTCGGTGCGGAAGGCTCTATTCGGTACGGAGGGCCTGCATGGGATCGATCTTGGCGGCGCGGCGCGCGGGGATGAGGCTGGCGATGAGCGCGGCGAGGAGCAGGAGAGCTACGGCGGCGAGCAAGAGGAGCGGGTTTTGCGAGCTGCCCTCGGACCATTGCGCAATGGCTCGGCGGAGCGTGAGCGCGAGGAGGAGGCCAACGGCGGTTCCGCCGGCGACTGTCCAGAGTGTTGATCGGAGGACCAGAGTGAGGATGGAGGTACGGGGTGCGCCGAGCGCCATGCGGACGCCGAACTCGCCTGTGCGTTGCGCGACCGCGTAGCTGACGACGCTGTAGAGGCCGACGGCGGCGAGCGCGAGCGCGGCTGCGGCGAAGATGCCGAAGAGGACGGAGATGAGCCGCTGCTGGCCCCACTCGGGCGTTTCGTGGAGCATGCGCTCGAGCGTGTAGGGGTCCGACCAGAGCTTCTGGTTGGGGTTGAAGGTGCGGATGCTGGTCTGGATGGCGCGCATGCTCGCGAGTGGGTCGCCTTGGGTGTGGACGAGGTAGACGACTTGGCCGAAGAGCATGGAGGTGGCCGGAATGGAGACCGTGGGCGCGACCGGTTTGTCGAGCCCGTCATTGATTGAGTCGGCGACGACAGCGACGATCTGCACCGAATTCCCGGTAATTGCGGGAGAGACGGCTGGGGGGCGAAGATCCGGGCGTCGATATTTCTTTGCGCGTCCCGTCGATGATCCGCAGCGCGATCTGTTGGCCCACGGGGTCGCTTCCAGAGAGAAACCGCTTGGCAAAGGTTTCGTTCACAACCGCGAGCGGTAAAGCCTGACGGTCTTCGGCCTCGCTCCACATCCGACCGCGCAGTGTCGGTATGTGGAGCATAGAGAAGTAGTTGGAACTGACCAGGTCCATGCGCGTTTTCTGCTTCTGCGAGGTCGGGCGGCCGGTGACGGAGAATTCGGTCTCGAAGCTGCTGTTTGGCGGTGCGGTTCCCGAGCCGACCGCGAGCACGCCGGGGGTGGCGGCGATCTGCTGCCCCAGCTGGTCGATGTAGGCAGAGCGCTCCTGCCATCCTGGCAACGTGCCTCTGGTGATGGGGCCGCCGATCAGGACGGTGTTGTAGGGTCGTAGCCGAGGTGCATGCGCAGCAGGCCCATGAAGCCGGCGATGGCGGCCCCGGCGACCGCGAGCAGCACGAGGGTGAGCGCGATCTGGCCGGCGATCAGCGTGTTCAGCGTGGCGCGCGCACCCTTGCTGCCGGTGTTGCGTCGGGCACTCGCTTGGAGGGTCTCGGAGATGTTCGGGCGGGAGAAGCGGATGGCGGGCAGGAGGCCGAAGAGCATGCCGGCGAGGACGGCGACGGCGACGGAGAAGCCCAGGACGGGAAGGTTGACGCGAATCAGCGCCTCGCTTGGGAAGACGCTGGGCAGCCACTCGACCAGCAACTGGCGGATGATGCGAGCGCGCGATGCGCCGACGGCTGAGCGCACCGCGAACTCATGCGTACGCGCGGTGCCGCGGGCCAGCAGAAGGATGGAGCAGTTGGCGCAGCCGATGAGCAAGAGCATTACTACCGCAAGGAAAATAAGCGGAAACGTGTGCGTCAGGCCGGGGCTGCCGCCTGTCCCTTTCTTGACCGGGTCGATCAAATACTGAAGCTGCACATGAAAGTTCTTGGGGTAGTAGCGCGGGTCTTCCTTGGCGAACTGATGGACGATGGCTTCCACCTGCGCTGTGGCCTGCTCGGCGGTAACGCCAGGCTTGAGCTTGGCGAAGTACTGCATATGTTTGTCGGGCCGCGTGTCGAGCGGCGACGGCATGTACATGTCCGGCTTGCCGCCAAAGGTGTAGCGCTGCGGCATGACGCCGACGACCTCGTAGATGCGGTCGTCGAGTTGGAGCTTGCGTCCGAGCACGCCACTGTCGCCATTGAAGCGACGCAGCCAGAATTTATAACCAAGGATGACTATATTATGCTGACCATCATCGGAGATCTGGATGCCGCGGCCGAGCAGGGCGGGAACACGGTTAAAGCTGCCCTCGTTGGGCGTGACATAGGCGATGTTCACGTCTTCGGGAAGGTCCTGTCCGCGCAGCTCGAGGCTGTCGCCGCCTTGGCCGAGGATGTCCTCGAACGCAGGCGTCCGGCGGTACATGGCGGCCTGTGCGGGCGTAAGCGCGAACCAGTCCCAATCCTTGGGGTGCTCCAGATCGCGCACAATCGGGTTGACCGTGCGCTGGTTGTCGGCATACGGGTACACGTCGAGAACGACGGCGTAGATGAGCGTGAACATCGCCGTCGTGGCGCCGATGCCGAGTGCGAGCGAGAGGATGGCGACGGCGGCGAAGGAGAGGTTTTTGCGGAGGCCGCGGAGAGCGTAGCGAAGGTCGGGCATGAGGGCGTTCATAGGGCGGCTCCGGTGGAGGTGTAGCCGGTGCGGTACTCGCTTTGAGCTTCGGCGAGGAGTTCGCGGAGCTCGCCCTCAGCGACGATCTTGCCGTCGAAGAGGTGGACCTGGCGGTCGGCGTGGGCGGCGAAGCGGGGGTCGTGCGTGACCATGCAGATGGTGGCGCCCTCGTTGTGGAGTTCCGCGAGCAGGCGCATTACGGCTTCGCCGTTTTTGGAATCGAGATTTCCGGTGGGTTCGTCGGCGAGCAGGATGGAAGGCGACCCGACAAGCGCACGGGCCACGGCCACTCTCTGCTGCTGGCCTCCGGAGAGCTGCGCCGGATAGTGCCGCATGCGATGAGCCATGTTTACGCGCTCGAGCGACCGTTGCACGCGGTCCTTTCGTTCGGATGAGGGCATGCCCGAGCGATAGGTCAGCGGCAGATCGACGTTTACATAGACGGTCAGGTCGCCAATGAGATTGAAGCTTTGAAAGATGAAGCCGATCTCCTGGTTGCGGATGCGCGAACGATCGGAGAAGTTGAGATTTGCCACCTCCTTTCCGTTCAGCGTGTACTGCCCATCTGTCGGCGTGTCGAGCAAACCGAGGATAGATAGCAGCGTCGATTTTCCGCATCCCGATGGTCCCGACATCGCGACGTACTCACCGCGGGCGATCGAGAGGTGAACGCCCGAGAGAGCGTGCGTTTCCAGCTCATCGGTGTAGAAGACCTTGGTGAGATTCTCGATATGGATCAGGTCGGGCGAGTGCTCGGAGCCGGCAGCCATGGGGTGTCCTTTCCTGCTGGTAAGGGTTACTGGGTCTGAAGCCGAACGCGATCCGCGGAATCCCATCGCGACATATCGGAGAGGATGACTGTTTCGCCCGGCTCGAGACCGGCGAGCACCTGGATGCTGTTGACCGATGCCCGCCCCACCTTGACCGGAACGCGTGTCGCGGACTTTCCGTCGGGCGAGACGCGGAACAGGCTGATGGTCGAGTTCTCGTTGCCGAACGCCGGCCGGCCCACATACAAGACGTCCGTCATGCGGTCGAGATCGATCATTCCATCCACGGAAAGATCGGGTCGCGCGCCCTGCGGCAGAGCGCCCAGCAGATCGACGTCGACCGTCACCGTTCCGTTCTGAACGGCCGGATCGATGCGTGCGACCCTGCCCGGGATCACGCCGTTGTGCGTGTCGATCTCGGCCGGTTGACCGATCTGGATGTCGCGCGCCTGGGTCTCGGCGATCTTGAGCGACGCCTTTAGCTGGTCCGGTTGCACCACCTTGGCGAGCGTGGTTCCTGGAGCGACGTGTTCCCCGACCTGATGGGGCAGGTCGACCAGCACGCCCGCGATCCCGGCGCGGACGCTGAGTGCCTGCTCCTGCTTCTGCTTCAGCCCAAGCAGAGCTTCCGCTTGCTGCACCTTGGTTTCCTGCACGGCAAGCTGCGTCAGGATCGCCTTCTGATTGAGGTCGAGCCGCTGTCGTTCCAGGTCGTTGCGCTGGTTCAGTTCGTCGGCCTTTCCCTTGGAGGCGCTGTAGGTCAGACCGCTGATCACGCCGAGGTCGTAGAGACTCTTATCCGTCTGTGACTGAAGCAGCGCCTGCCGTTGATCCGCGCCGACGGTTGCCGCACCGGCGCGCTGATTCATAAGGTCGCTTTGAAGACGTGCGCGGGTGTTCAGGTAATCCGCCTTCGCTGCTTTCAGCTGGAGTTGCGCGTCGAGCATCTGCTGCTGCACGGCAGGGTCTATCAGATCCATGAGGATCGTACTGGGCTCGACCTTTGCACCCGGCAGGACGCGGATGCGACTCACGGTGGCCTCCGTCTCGGCGGGGATGAGGCGGATGCGGTCCTCTCGCGGCACAAGGGTTCCCGGGCCTCGCACCTGCCGAAGCAAAGGTCCGCGCTTCACCACATCGGTCCACACTGCACTGTCGACCGTCGGAATCGCCGGCTTGAGACGCAGGACGAAGATGCCGACGGCGGAGATCAGGACAAGCGCGATTGCGCCCATGAGGACGGTGCGGCGAACCTTTCGTTTTCGGATGTCTGGTCTTGAGATATCCATCTAGGTTCAGAGGGAGCAATCCAGAGCCCATGGCGTGCTTCACGGGTTCAACAACTTAGCGGAGCGATCGCCCGCAGCTGTGTCCGGAACCAAGATTCTCTGTCCGCAACTGGACACCGATGTGGCCGCTTCACCGAGGGTGCTCGGACCTCAGCGCCCAGCGTGGAGAAGAGCGGAGCGCGGCACCTGAAGCAGGTTCATCCGAACCCGTTTTAAAGGTACAGGTACGAGACTGGGCACAGTGGACCCATTTTCTTGGTTTTCTACCGACTCTTTTACTTCTCTAAGTCGTTGGATCTTATTGGCTCCTGAGGTAGGACTCGAACCTACAACCCTTCGGTTAACAGCCGAATGCTC
>CAXUIB010000110.1:0-7582 GCA_964250945.1 uncultured Acidobacteriaceae bacterium | reverse complement strand
CTCGCCCGCCTCTCGCCGAACGTCCACCCTCGGGAAACCCTCCAAAACCCCCGCCATACCCCCCTCGGGCCGCCGCCTCCGCCGCCGCCGGATCAATATTGTCCGAGTAAAACCCCAGCTGGTCGTACACCTTGCGCTTCTTCTCGTCGCTCAAAACATCGTTCGCCTCGGAGATCTCCTTGAACTTCTCCTCCGCCTTCTTGTCCCCCGGATTCACATCCGGGTGATACTTCCGCGCCAGCTTCCGAAACGCCTTGCGAACGTCATCCGCCGTCGCCGTCTTCTTCACGCCAAGCGTGCCGTAGTAGTCCTTTTGCTGTGTCGTCGCCATCTCTTCCTCTTCCTACCCGCTCCGCCTCAGCAGAGCGCCTCGTTCATCCACCGCGCTTGGACGTAGATCTGATACTACGAAACGCTTATACTCACCGCTCCCTCATTTTTGGCACCCTGGACACCAAAACAGGTTCCGCCCAGCCATCCTCTCCGTCCGCACCTCCGTCCCACACACAAAGCAAGGCTTGCCATGCCTCCGATACACATAGTGAGCCTCCTCCTTCAGCGGCCGCTCTGCCTCCGATCCCATCCGGTACATCGACCGGTGCTTCGGTTTCGTCGTCACGATCCGACGATCCACCATCCCCGCCCGCATCAGCGGCCGCGCTTCCTTCCAGATCTCCTTCACTACCTTCGCCGAGACCTCACTGCCCGGCGTAAACGGACTCACCCCCGCACGAAACAGCAGCTCCGCCCGATAGATATTTCCAATCCCCGACACCACCGTTTGATCCATCAGCAACGCCCCGATCGCCGTCTTGCGCCTGCCGATCGCCTCCACCATCTTCGCCGGTCGGTCGTCGTTCAGCGGATCCGGCCCCAAACGATCGAGCAAAGCCTCCCACTGCGACCGCGTAAACACCCGGCAATCCGTCGGCCCGCGCAACTCAACCCACGCCACCCGCTCCGCCTGAATGTGCCCCGTCCCATCATCATTCGAGTACCACGCGTGTCGCTTGCTCTCCCCTGGCTGCACACCTCGCTTCACCGCAGCCGCATTCCACATCCGCACCCGCAGCGCACCTCGTTCGGCCGGCAAAGGCCCCGTTCCCTCCGTAAAATCCCCATACATCCCCAGGTGCACATGCAGGATCAGATCCTCGCCAAACACGTACCCCAGATGCTTTCCAACCGCCATCACCCGGCGCAACTTCTTCCTGTCCAGCCTCGGCGCGTCCCGAAACCGGCTGCCCTCAGGAGCCTCCACCCGCACGCCCCTGCCCGCAAACGCAGCCGTGTGCCGCTCCGCCCACCGGTGAATCTCATTGCCCTCAGGCATCGAGCGTCTCCATCTCCTTTCGGTGCTCCACACTTTCGCGCGCCTGCGCCTCCGCCGCCAGGCCCGACTCACCCTCCAGAACCTCCGCCGCTGTCGCATCCAGCTCCAGGCGATCCCTCTGGTCCCGCAAACGCTCCGCACGCTCCGCCCGCCGCTCGGCCGATCGCTTCCCACGCGGCGACAACCCCCCAACCTCCAACTCATACCGGTAATGCTGCATAATCCGCTCCGGCGTCCACAAAGCCCAGTGGTTCGCCTTGTTCGCATGCATCCGGTGCAGCTGGATCTCGTCCATCTGCCGCATCAGCTTGCGCAGATCCGAATAATGATCGGCATACGGGCTGTCCTTGCCCTCGATCATCGGTTGCATGTCGATATACACCGGCTGCGCCCACTCATAAAACGTGTGCCAAACGTCGTAGATCTCAAGGTGCCCCTTCTTCACCAGCAAACCGACGTGCTCATAAAAATCCAGCACCTCAAACGCGCTCACCGGAGGATCCTCGATATCGCAGCTCCGCAGCGACTTCCCATCTTGGGCTAGACGGTCCGCCGCCAACCTCCGTCGCGCAGCCGTAAACCCCTCCGACAGGAAAAACCCAAGCTGCTTTTCCAAATTTGCCACGGAGCGGTAGGCCCGCTCATGCCGCAACTGCACCCCGGCGTAGGCGATCGCACTGGCGCTCGTAAGCACCAGACAGCTGTTTGCAAGCGCCTCCACCTGTGTCCAGTTCACCATCTCCGTCGTCCCTCATCCCACAAATCTGTCATCTCTGCCCCAGTGGAGAGTCCTGCAACTGTCCTGCCATCGCGTATCAGTTCCACACCTGTCGAGCCGCAACCGCCTCTACCGAAAACATCTGGTCCGGCTCGGCTTGCTGCATCTTGCGCGCAAATATCTCCGCCTCCTCGCGCGTCCGAAACATCATCCGGCTGTAAAGCTGCCCCGCTCGCATCTGATCGCAACGCCAAACTGTCTCCTCCATCGCCTGCCCTCCCGTCATCTGGTTGAAGCCGATCGCCCAACTCACGTCCGCCTGTTCTTTCGTTCTACTCCCGCTCATCGTTTCTCCCTTGTGAAAACGGAAGGGGCACCCCGATCGGAACGCCCCTTCTCTCAACCTTCCGCTTAGCCAACCGGCTAAACGAATCGCCGCTATGTCCGCGAGGCCTTACTTGTTCTCCACGTCCACATACTCGGCATCAATGACGCCCTCATCCTTCGGCTGCTGCTGGTCCGCCGTTCCGCCCGCGGCCGAAGCTCCATCCGTCGGAGCCGTCGCCGAGGAAGCCTTGTACATCGCCTCTGCCAGCTTGTGGCTCGACGTCGTCAAGCGATCCTTCGCCGCGTTCAACTCCGCCGCTCCCGGCGTCCCGACCAACGTCGACTTCGCATCCGCCAGAGCCGTCTCCACATCGCTCTTGTCCGAACCCGAAACCTTGTCGCCCGCGTCCTTCAGCATCTTCTCGACGTTGTAAACCATCGAGTCGAGACCGTTGCGCGCCTCAACCGCCTCGCGCGCCTCCTTGTCCTCGGCCGCATGCGCCTCGGCGTCCTTCGCCATGCGCTCGACCTCGTCCTTGCTCAAGCCCGATGAACTCGTGATCGTAATCTTTTGATCCTTGCCCGTCGCATTGTCCTTGGCCGTCACATTCAAAATGCCGTTCGCATCAATATCAAACGTCACTTCAACCTGCGGCACGCCTCGCGGCGCCGGCGGAATCCCACTCAGCTTGAACTTGCCCAAGGTCCGATTCTGCGCCGCCATCGGCCGCTCGCCCTGCAACACATGCACCTCAACCTCCGTCTGTGAGTCCGCCGCCGTCGAAAACGTCTCCGTCTTCTTCGTCGGTATCGTGGTGTTGCGCGTGATCATCCCCGTCGCCACACCGCCCATCGTCTCGATCGAAAGTGTCAGCGGCGTCACGTCCAGCAACAAGAGGTCCTTCACCTCGCCCGCCAGCACGCCGGCCTGAACTGCCGCGCCGATCGCAACCACCTCGTCCGGATTTACGCCCTTGTTTGGCTCCTTGCCAAACAGCTCCTTCACGATCTGCTGGATCTTCGGCATGCGCGTCTGTCCGCCGACCAGGACCACTTCGTCGATCTGACCGGCCGTCACGCCCGCATCCTTCATCGCCTGCTTGCACGGTCCAACCGACTTCTGCAACAGATCATCCACCAGCGATTCCAGCTTCGCGCGCGTCAGCTTGCGCACCAGGTGCTTCGGTCCGCTCGCGTCCGCCGTGATAAACGGCAGATTGATCTCCGTCTCCTGCGCCGTCGAAAGCTCGATCTTCGCGCGTTCAGCCGCGTCCTTCAGCCGCTGAAGCGCCATCTCATTGCCCTTCGACGACAGGTCCAGACCCGTCTCCGACTTGAACTCCGAGATCAGCCAATCCACAATCCGCTGGTCAAGATTGTCGCCGCCGAGATGCGTGTCCCCGTTGGTCGACTTGACCTCAATCACGCCCTCGCCAACCTCAAGGATCGAGATGTCAAACGTACCTCCGCCGAAGTCGTACACGGCAATCGTCTCGTCCTTCTTCTTGTCGAGCCCGTACGCCAGCGCCGCCGCCGTCGGCTCGTTCACAATGCGCTTCACATCCAGACCCGCAATCTTGCCCGCGTCCTTGGTCGCCTGCCGCTGCGAATCATTGAAGTACGCCGGAACGGTGATCACCGCCTCCGTCACCGACGTGCCAAGGTAATCCTCCGCAGCCTTCTTCAGCTTCTGCAGGATCATCGCCGAGATCTCAGGCGGGGTGTACTCCTTGCCCTGCGCCACAATCGCAACATTGTCGCCCTTTGCCACCACCTTGTACGGCACCATCTTCATCTCGTCGTTCACTTCATTCGGCCGCCGGCCCATAAAGCGCTTGATCGAGTAAATCGTGTTCTCCGGATTTGTGATGGCCTGTCGCTTTGCCACCTGACCCACCAGCCGCTCCCCATTCTTGGTGAACGCGACCACCGATGGAGTCGTCCGTCCACCCTCTTCGTTCGGGATCACCTTGGGCTCGCCACCCTCCATCACGGCAACACAGCTGTTGGTCGTCCCTAAATCAATCCCGATAATCTTCGCCATAACCTCACCCTCTCCTTATCGGCCAAATCTGGCCAAACTTTAGAACTTTCTTTCATAGCCCATCCCAGATTCACATATGAGTGGACTACTGTCAACCAATATGATGCGAGGAATGCTATGAGGATGCACCTTCCAGGCCCATCCCTCCACCATCCCCACACCTTCGGCCAGACCTCAGGCCTTCGACCCGGCATCCGCGATCCAGCCGCCGCCTACCACCTCGTCGCCCTGATAAAACACAGCAGACTGCCCCGGTGTCACCGCCCGTTGCGGCTCATCAAACACCGCTCGCACCCGGTCCCGGCCCCCCGGCCGCAACGTCGCCGCCGCAGGCTCATGTCGATGCCGAATCTTTACCTCCACCCGAAGCTCCGACCTGAGCTCCGTCACCGAGATCCAGTTCAAACGCTCCGCCACCAGCTCCCGCGTGTACAGCGCCGCGTCCTCCCCGACCAGCACCTCTCGGCTTTCCGCGCTGATCGACAGCACATAGAGCGGCGTCGGCGAACTCAGCCCCAAACCCTTCCTCTGCCCCACCGTAAACCCGTGAATCCCTCTGTGCCGCCCGATCCGGTCCCCGGCCGCGGTGACGAAATCGCCGGACGTCTCCGGCATGGCCCGTCCCTGCTCCTCCAGATAGGCCCGCAAAAACACCGCATAATCCCCGCCTGGAATAAAACAGATCTCCTGCGAATCCGGCTTGGTCGCCAATCCAAGCTCCGCTTCGGCCGCAAACCGTCGCACTGTCGGCTTGGACATCTCCCCCAAGGGAAACAGCGTCCGCGCAAGCTGCTCCTGCGTCAGCCCAAACAGAAAGTACGTCTGGTCCTTTGTCCGATCCGCGGGCCGCGACAGGATCCACCGCCCACGCTCCGGGTCGAAGTGGTTTCGCGCATAGTGCCCCGTCGCGATCCGGTCCGCCCCAATCTCCCGAGCGGTCAGCAGCAGCTGATCAAACTTCAGGTGGTTGTTGCACAACGTACACGGAACCGGCGTACGGCCCGCCAGATACTCCGACACGAATGGCTCTACCACGTCCGCCTCAAACCGTTCCTGCTGGTTCACCAGGTAGTACGGGATCCCCAGCTGCTCGGCCACCTTCCGGGCGTCATACACGTCGTCGATCGAGCAGCATCGCCCCTGCACCGACTCCGGCATCCCTGCGTGCCCCGCCAGCCGGCGCTGATTCCACAGCTGCAGCGTCAGCCCCACGAGCCGGTGCCCCTCCCTCTGCAGCAACGCCGCGACCGCGGATGAATCAACTCCGCCCGACATCGCAACCGCGATCGTCTCTCCCTCTGCCATCGTCTCCGTCACCCCTTGTAGAGTAGACGCCCGCAAACAGCATCCGCGTCACAGGCAAAAGAAAGGACCTCCGGGATAGTTCCCGGAGGCCACTGTTTGCTCAAGTCCAGCTCAAGCTCGGTCGGCAATCTACGAAATACTCGTCACCTTGTCACGCCGGATCTCCTCGACCACCACCTCCGCGCCAGGGCTGGGCGCAACCGCGGAAGAGGGACTGGCACCCCGCTTCGACCCCGGGCCTCTTCCATCCGACCGGCCGAACAGGACATCAAGGCCGGCCTTTAAGCCGTTTACCACGCCCGCCACCTCCAGCACGGGCGTCTTGATGCTCTTCTGCACCGTGTCCGAAATGTCCGAAGTCGCCTTCAACGCGGTGCTCACCATGTCGTCCACCCGCGTCACCTGCGCCTTCGCCTTCTCCTGAACATCGTTGACCGTCGCATCGGCTTGGTCGATTTGGGCGCGCACCTTGCCGTTCACGTCCGAGAGCATCTGGTCGACCTGCTCCACCTTGGCCTTTACCCGCTCGTTCAGATCGGTGATCGTCTGGTCGATATGCTCGACCTGACCTCTGACCTTCTCGTTCACCTGTGAGACCGTCTGGTCAATCTGCTCGACCTTCGCCTTTACGGTGTGGCTCATGCTGGTCACATCGTCGCTCACCGACTTGATCTTCGGTTTCAGATCCTCGACGATCGTATTGGCATTTGCGATCATCGGCATCGCCTTCTTCTTGATGTCGTTGATCGCCACCGTGGCCTTTCTCCTCGCCACCAAAGCGAAATACCCGACCGCAGCGAACGCCGCCAGCTGCACCAGGCTCGCCAGAGCCATAATCCCAACGAAGACCAGAAGCAGCACCCAATTCGCTTCCGGCGTCTGAAACCATGCCATCGATAAGACTTGCACCATAAGGAACTCCCTCTTCTCTATCGAGTCTCAAACAAAAAGGGTCCGGCTGCACCGGCAAACATCATGCCCTGGGCGACCAGACCCCCACGTTCGCTGTTTCCTACGCTGCTTAGCTCTGCTGCTCTGTCGTGGTGGTATACGCCTGTTTGCCCGCGTCGACCGCCGCAGTCACCTTGTTCTGCTGGTCCTGCACCAGCTCCTTACCCTTATCGACGTACTGCGACCACTGAGTCTTGCCCTTTTCCAGCAGATCCTTGCCCTGGTCCACGTACTCGTTCGCTTTCTGGAGAACGGGGTCCGCCTGCTGCTTGCCTTGCTCGATCAGATCCGACGCGCGATCTTTCCCCTGCTGAGCCAAAGCTGCTGCCTTGTCCTTGGCGTCCATTGCGCTCGCCATCAGGTCGTCCCGTGTGTCCCGTCCAGCCTTGGGCGCGTAAAGAACGCCCACCAACGCGCCTACACCAAGCCCGGCCAGAAACCATCCCAATCCGCCTCCGCTGCTGTCGCTACCTGACATGTATTCACTCCTCTTCAGAATTAGGATCAAAAACCTTTGCTACTCAAAGTTTCAAGCGTATGAAACTGCCGGTTCACTGTCAAAAGGAAGACGGTCTTTCAAGTAACGTGTCAGTTCTGTGGATGCCCACCCCGGAGTTTAGGTTGCGCGAAATTGTAATAGAGCCCGAGAGCGCCGTGCGCGAGTCGCCCAACATTTCCACGCGCCCGTGTACCGACCAGCCCTCTTTCCCCGGGCGTCCATGCCCGCCCTGGCCATCCTTAAACCGCGCCGGCCATCCCTAAATACCGACCAACACAGACCGCCGTGCTGCGTCTACCATCGGGAAGAAGTGCAACGGAGCGCGCACAAAAACCCGCTTCCGAGCTCCCCGGCACCGCAACAAGAATCCCGACCGGGCGCACAGGGCGCCGCATCAGAGGAGAC
>CAXUIB010000109.1:0-7586 GCA_964250945.1 uncultured Acidobacteriaceae bacterium | reverse complement strand
GAAAAGGTCGTGCTTGTGCACCGCTTGCGAGAAGTTGCCGCCTTGGTCGGCTTTACCCGCTTTGAAGCCGCAGGACCGGACACAGAAGGAGAACTGGACATCGAGGTACAGCGCGCGGAGTTGAGCCGCCATAGGACGTGGGTGCCGGCCGTCGAGAACAGGGGGGAAGGGATCTTCTTGCAGTTCGACAATGCCGAAATCGAGGTCTGGGCCAAAAGGCCTGCGGTCGCGGAACGGCTCCTTCAGCTCAGGCAAGGGTTTCAGGCGTGGAAGGACGAGCATGCGGGGTCAACAAGGGAGTTCCCTCCATCCCCCTACATTCTGCTGCACACGCTCGCTCACATGCTCATGACCACCATCTCGCTCGATTGCGGTTACCCGGCCAGCTCCATTCGCGAGCGCGTGTATGCGATGCCCGGATTGGGCTACGGCATCCTGCTCTATACCGGCAGCTCCGATGTAGAAGGCACCTTGGGAGGTCTCGTGGACGTGGGGCGGCGCATTGCTGCCCTCATGCGCTCTGCCCTGGACACGGCAGCCTTCTGCTCGAACGATCCCGTCTGTGCTCAGCACGACCCGAAAAGCTGACATGAGCAGCGCTATCTTCTTGGTGCAGCCTGCCACGGCTGCGTCCTGGTGGCGGAAACAAGCTGCGAGCAGCAAAACGAGTGGCTGGATCGCGCGCTCGTTGTACCGACTGTTGAGACGCGGGATGCTGCCTTTCTCTCCGACATGTCAATGATGGAACCAGTGGAGGGATCGCCCGGTGCAAGATGAGGCGGCGAAAATAATGGACGGCCTGCAAACTTACCGACTGTCAAAATGGGTTCGACTTCCACGGTTTTCTAGAGGACACCCTGCCCAAACCGCCGGGGCCTGGTCCACCGGCTTACATCTGGCGAGGGCAGCGAGACTCGCAATGGAGCTTGGCTACTGGTTTAGATCGGCTCCTCGAACGCCTCCTCCCCGGCACTCTAAACCAGACAGACTTGGAGGAAGTTGCATGGAAGCACCTGCAAGCTTTCAAGCTCGCATCCAGGGGTCGTCGTGGCCAGAATCCAGCGCAGCTCCAAGAGATCGAATGGTGGGCTTTGGTTCAGCACTTTGGCTTGGCTACTCCCCTTCTGGACTGGAGCCACTCTCCATACGCCGCCTTGTACTTCGCCTTTTAGGAGCGCTCATTTTCCGGGGACGGGGAGGACAGGGCCGTCTATGCGCTCAATGTTGACGCGGTCTCACGCATGAGCGATCAAATAGCGGACGGTCCCAGTTTAGAATCGGGCCGGGTAGAGGTGGTGCAGATTGTCGATTCACTGTCCGATGAAAACGCTCGCCTGGTGAGTCAAGGCGGAGTTTTCACCCGAGCACCCATCGGCTTGCCTCTTGAAAGATGGGTTGCACAGGCCTTTGAAGGCGCGCTCATTCCGGTGCTGGTCAAGGTACACATCCCGGATGGGGACCGAGACTCCTGTTTACGGGGTCTGGAACTCATGAATATCAGCCACGCCTCGCTCTTTCCCGACCTCGCGGGAGCGTCTCGCGCGGCCAACCTGAAGCTCGAACTCTATCCGAAGATTCGGAGGCGCTGATGCTCTACGTACCTATCTTGAAAGGAAAAGAGGGAGAGTTCGCGGCACTGGAGGCGCTTTCTTCTGATGTGAAGCCCGAGGTCACACCTTTGATCGAAGTACCAGGCGTCCCTTTCGATTTTGCGAGTGGCAGGAGCGCAAAAAGCCTGGACGAACACACGCGGGGTTTTCCCGAAAGGATAAGCAGGAGCTGGGGAACGAATGAGTTCTATCTGAGCACCCCGTACTTTGGCGAGGACGAGCTGCTCGCTGATGGGCGATGCGCTTTTGACTTCCTGCTTTCAGAGTGCAAAAGGCGTGGCTTGGGCGCAATACCGGTCATCTCGCCGAGCAGCTCTGACGCATCTTTGAAAACGCTCTTCAGGCGGGAAAACCTAGACGAAACGGTTTGCATTCGCTTGTCCACCAGCGATTTCACGGAAGATGTCGATACCGATGAAGTTCTCAGCGATCTGCTTCAACGAATCGGAAGAACCTCCGTGAAGGGCTTGGATCTTGTCGTCGATTTTGGCGACTTGGAATTCGATGACTCCGTAGCCGCTTTCATGGCTCGCTCAGTGCTTGCGATGCCTGTGCCCCTTAACAAAGATTTGCGCACCGTAGTCTTTGCAGCCAGCTCTTTTCCAAAGGACCTCAGCAGCCTCGGCCCGAACAGCGTCGCGCTGCTGCCTCGGCGCGAGTGGAAACTTTGGAAAGCGATCCATAGTAAACGCTCAGCGATCCCCCAGAACCTGGTCTTTGGCGATTACGCAATCTCGCACCCGACCCAGCGTGAACTGGACCCAAGAACGATGCGCATGAGCGCGAACATTCGATATACCGCTCCGAACGACTGGCTCATTGTAAAAGGGAGAAACGTAAACCAGTATGGCTTCGAGCAGTTCTTTGAGCTGTCGAAGTCGCTGATTCAGAGGCCCGAGTACTGCGGCTCGAACTATAGCTGGGGCGACCGCTTCATCTTCGACTGCGCTGAAGGCATCAGGGGACCCGGCAACGCTACTACATGGAGAAAGGTGGGCGTGAATCACCACATCGCGTTCATGGCGCGTCAGCTCGCCAACCCTTCCGGGCCTTCAGCCGGGCCCGTACCGCACTCCTGAGCTGCTCCTTCGGCAAGCACTCTACAAGCCACTCGCAAATGCGATCTCTGGTCTTCCCTCTGAAGCCAAAGGCGAGCCCGCACTCTTCAAGTATGTCGAGTGCTTCGTCGCGCCAAAGGAGTTGAACTACCGCTAATGCGTGAACTTGAGGATTCGAGCCGCTTTCGCGGACTTCCTCGATACGAAACTCAGACCCCACCTTGCACACCTGTTGGAGACCCCACCATGGTGGAACGATCGACTCGACCTTTTTGAGGTGGTTTTGGCTCGCAACGACTGTCACGCAGTCAAAGGCCTGGTTGTACGCCTGAAGCTGAGCTGGTAAGCGTTCCAGAGTGTCTCGTTCACTCTTGATCTCATAGCCATGAAGACTCCCGTTCACCACGGCGACGTCGACCCTGGCCGCTCCCCGGCAGAGGCCTAGCTCTTCAACGAAACGAGTCTCAGAGCCATCTGGGTGTCGGATGCGCAAATCCCTGAGAAGGGCCCTGCGGACGTCAATGTCCCTCATTAACTCTGCTCCTTCCCTTGGCCGGCGATCGCTCCCCTTCGAGCATGAACGGTTTACCCTCTCTTCGCAACAAGGAAGCGGAGCTTACATCCCAGACACTGTTGCGGTGCTCCTCGTCCCTTGTTAGCCTCAACGATGCCCTTTTCCATTTGGACGCTCTATCACTCGCAGGCCAGGCATCGGCCTGCCAGCCGCCTCCAGAAAGCTCGCTGGCCAGGAAGTCGAAGGCTCGCTCGCCATCATTATGAGCGGAAAGCTCCTGAACTCCTAGACATAAGCCTGCTCGTCCTGCCGACCCGCTCATCGTAGAGAAATCGAGAAATGATCCTCAGATCACGTTTCCAACTCTCGTCGGCGATCGCGAAGACGCCTAGATATTTCCCCCAAGCCTCTGCTGGGCTGCAAAACTGATCTGAAGGAGGGTCGATGGAACGATTGGAATCACTGCTGGAGGTGATCGCGCTTGAACTGGCGCATGCCCGGTTGCGCCAGCCACCGAGCGAGACGGCGAGTGGCGGCAACGACCGGGAACTCAATCTGGAACGGGTCATCACCGCGAAAGCGCATGCCTTGGGCTTGGCTGCGGCGACCATGCTCACGGCAAAGCTTGAGTACCGGTACCGCTCAGCAGTCGGCAAGGATTTCACGCCCTCGCTGGAGCATGCCTTGCGGATCGAGGCAGCGCTCTGGGCTGACAACTACTTTTCCGACAAGTACGCGCGGGCCTCGCTGCTGGCCAGCAAAGCGCGGGTGATGGTAGGCACAAATCTGGACGGGAACTATCAAGGCTGCGTCATGGAGCTGGAGCAACCGGGGCTCGCGTGGGTGGAAGTGTGACGGGCTCCTTCATGCGGTAGTTCTATAGTAGATCGATCTATTTGAAAGAAGGGAAGTTGAAAGAAGGGAGGAGCGGAGTAGATTAGGCACCCGCCGGTCGAAGCACGAGCTGAATCAGAGCTCACAGCGAATCGCGCAGGGGAATTACCGGAAGAACCTATGGGCCAATCATCGCCTGAGTCTCGCATGCAGCCCGCGCCCGAAGTTGAAGCGCGTAGCCGCGTGTGGATGCAGTCCGAAGACGCTATGGACATTGCGAACGACCGCGAGCGCCATGCCTGCGTCGAGGTGCTCCAGTGTCTTGGTGGACAGCGGAGACCACCTTGACGACCGCATTGCTGTCTCGAACCTGAAGCGCCTGACGGAGGCATACACGGCCAGACAGGTCTATGACAGCGTCCCTGTCACTCCGGAAGAGGCTACAGATTTACGCGCGAAATTAGAGGAGCGCAGCGTATTCGAAACGAAAGAACTGCTGCGGCTAGCCAGCCCGCTCCTCGCTCCGGTATGTGGACTAGTCCGCGTGAGCACCAGCGCTTGTTTATCCGGCCAGAGCCGGGGTTGCGATATGCCTGCCCATGCTGCCGGTACCTGACACTGCCTGAACGCGACGGGTATGACATCTGCCCGATCTGCTTTTGGGAAGATGACGGGCAGGACAACCATGACGCGGATGAGGTGCGCGGCGGCTCATCGCGCATGTTCGGGCGGCTTTCAATCGAGAGCGCCCATAGCGCCAGGGGGGCACGAAAATGAAACCGGCTACAACTTCCGCTCCGGCAACTCTCATTACCTCCGTGCTGTGACTCTAGACATTCGCCTTTTATTCTCCTACGCTGTTCCTTGTGCCCTCGACGAAACGGGATGCGCGGAAACGGGGTCGGATGGGACAAGCATCGGCAAGCGCTGTACTGAAACATGAGATCGAGGTCCGGCTCGCGACCCGTATTCCGGGCGCGCTGTCGTCGCACGCACCGAAGCTGCTGCCGACCGGGGTCGCTGCCATCGATGCGCTGCTCGGAGGCGGGCTGCCGCTGGGCGGCGTCTGCGAGCTGGCTGGGGCTCACGGCTCCGGACGCACCTCGCTGGCGCTCTCCATGCTCGCTGAGGCTTCGCGGGAGGCGGCTTGTGCCTACGTCGACGCGGGCGGCTGCCTTGATCCCTTCAGCGTCGCCGCCGCAGGGGTGCGATTAGAGAACCTGCTTTGGGTGCGGGTTCCATCGCAAGATGCTCGTCCCTTGCCGATACGGAATACAGGTGTAGAGCTTCGCGAAGGCTCTGTGCCGCGCCCGACGGACCAAGCGTTTGAAGTCATGCTCGCGAACAGGTCGGAGGCGCGGCTGCGCAAGCAGGAAGGCACGCCTGGACACCCCAGCCAGCCTTTCGGCTTGGCTGCCGCGCCGCGCGAGCATGCCGCTTTCGAGCGCATGTTCGAGAGCGGGCCGCTTGTCGGTGAGCCTCAGCGCAAAACCTTGATAAAACATCAGAGTCTCTCCGCAGAACCTCGGCCCGCGAACGGCAAGCAACCCTTGAATCATGCCTGGAGCCTGCTCGAGCTAGCGATTCGCGCAGCGGACCAGATACTCCAGTCCGGCGGCTTTCGGGTGGTCGTGCTCGATCTTGCTTACGTCGCGCCGGAGCAGGCGCGGCGCATTCCGGCAGCCACCTGGTTCCGTTTTCGTCGCGCCGCCGAGGAGTCGGACGCCATTCTGCTTGTGCCGACCGCGCAACCGTGCGCGGGGTCGAGCGCGGCCTGCGTGCTCCACTGCTCGCCGGGGGCGGTCGTGCTGGAGAACGGCCTTCTGCGCGGCATCGCTGCTTCGGTCGCGGTCGCCCGTCAGCGGTTTGCCGGGCCGGAGGCGAAGAAGGCTCCAGGTCGCGCGGCCTTGTGGCAGGCGGTTCCAGCGTGGATGCGCGAGGCCGGGAGCTGATGTTTGCCGCAGTCCATATCCCGGAATTCCCCGTAGCCGCATGGCTCCGCGCCGAGCCTGAGCTGCGCGTGGAGGCGCTGGCCGTACTTGACGGCGAGCCTCCGCTGGAGCGCGTCGTGTCATTTCAAGGTGCTTGTCTGGCTCGGGGCATGAGCCGGGTGCAGGCCGGGATCGTCGGCCCGGTGAGGTTTCGCAGGCGTGCCCTGGCCGAAGAGGAGTCCGCGCTCGCGGCGCTGCTGGCGGTGGCCGGGCGGTTTTCCCCGCGTGTAGAGGCGGTCGCCGGGCCCGCGAACGCCTACGGGGACAGCCGGGAGCTTGCCGCGTCGCTGCTTGTAGATCGCAGTGGGACCGAGGCACTGCTGGGCCCGGCGCGCGCGTACGCCGGGAAGCTCGCGGCGGAGCTGCTGGCTTCGGGCTTCCACGCGCAGGTCGCCGCCGCGCCGAACGCGGAGGCCAGCCTGATGCTTGCCAGAAGCTGCCCGGGGGTGACCTGTGTCGAGGGCGCGCAGCTTGCCGCGACACTCGCAGGGCTGCCTATTACAGCCCTGCCGTGCGACGTGGAGACGCTTGCGACCATTACAACGATGACCCGCTGGGGCATCCGGACCCTCGGCGAGCTGGCCCGCCTGCCCGAAGCCACGCTGGTCAGCCGCCTTGGGCAGGGGGCGCGCAGACTCCAGCGGCTGGCGCTGGGCGTGGAAGAGTCTTTTCTGGTGCCGGAGGAGGAAGCGTTCACGCTTCTAGAGCAGATCGCCCTCGACACGCCGATGGCCCTGCTCGACTCGCTTCTCTTTGTGGTTTCCCCCATGCTCGATCGTATCCTGCGCCGGGCGGTCGAACGCGCCTGCGCGCTGCGGAGCGTAACCCTGACGCTCAGTCTTGTAAAGCGAGGCTCGCATGCGATTAAAGTGCGGCCCGTAAGCCCGAGTCAGAGCCGGGAGCAACTGCTCAAGCTGCTCCACCTGCAACTGCAAGCCCATCCGCCCCAGGCCGCAATCGTGACGCTGGCGCTCGCGGCGGAGCCCGCGCTCCCGCAAACGGCCCAGCGGGGGCTATTTCAGGCGCAGTTTCCGGATGCGGACAAGCTGGACCTGCTGCTCGCGCGGCTCAAGTCGATTGCCGGGGAGCATTGCGTTGGATCGCCCCAGCTCGTGAACAGCCACCGGGAGGACCTGTTTCGGATGGCCGCTTTCGCGCCGAGAAGCGCGAGTTGGAGCCGAGGCCCGGAGCGGACCGCGCTGGCGCTGCGCCGGGCGAGCCCGCCCGATCCCGTGCGAGTTCAAGTCCAAGGCGGTGCGCCGCGCCGGGTCTTCTTTCAGGGTGTGCAGATGGAAATCGCGGCAGCAGCCGGACCCTGGCAGTCGAGCGGCTCTTGGTGGGACGAGCATGGCTGGCAGGCAGAGGAGTGGGACGTGGCCGTGCGCGAGCCGGTACGGGCGCTGCGCCTGCGGCATGAGCCCGGGCGCAAAGCCTGGTTCGTGGCGGGCACCTATGACTGAAGGCTATGTCGAGCTGCATGCGCGGTCGGCGTTTTCGTTTTTGGAAGGCGCGTCCCTGCCCGAAGCCCTGGCCGAGCAGGCGGCGCACCTCGGCATGCCCGCGCTCGGCATCCTCGACC
>CAXUIB010000108.1:0-7599 GCA_964250945.1 uncultured Acidobacteriaceae bacterium | reverse complement strand
ATCCCAAAAACAGCGTATTGCGACCCGCAAAATATCCGATCTAAAGGAGTTGATGTGCCGGTGAGGAGTCACGCCATGCATGCCGCCAAATCCCTTCCAAACCCTTATTTTACAAAACAGGGAAGGATCGATGCGCCACCGGTCTGCTAGAAAGGTCTGATTTTCGGTCTTGAGAAGTGCAGGAAAGGAGTGGACACCAATTCTGAATTGGAGCCTGCGCTAGAGCGGTTTTCCTGTCCCTGTGAGTCGGACAGAGTATCGAAGCGCCGTTTTCATTAGGGAAAACGGCCATGAGACCCGTGCTCTCGCTATACACCTACAGGAAAACCGCGCTAGCCGAAAGGGTCCTCAGCGGCTAAAGCCGCGTTGCATGGATTGCGCTTAAGGGCACGGCTGAACAGGCTGCGCAAAAACTCTTCTTGAGTTTATTTTGGGGTGAAAGTACGAAGGTTTATGCGCGGAGATGGAGTTCAGCAGAACTCCAAGCGCCGTTCAAGGCCTGCCCTGGGCCAGTTCAGCCGGGCACGTCGCTGTTGTGTTCACGGGATCGCATCGTGCATCCACGCCGGCCGGCAGCGATACCGAAAAGTGACCCGGCCAACGCGCGGGCTCATTGGCTGGGTAATCCGTGCTGAGGATCTGGGCGCCGCTTGCGATCATGGCGTCGCGCAGCGTGGTGTCGTTTGCCCGAGCCTGCTTGGTATCCGCGTCGGTGCGGGCGCGGATCAGATATCCTTGCCGGACGAGCGCGGTGATTTCGTCGGCCGGGCCTTCGTTGCGCTCCAGAAATGCCGCGTCGGGCTCGCCCGGCGTGGAGTTGGTGAAGAGCACACGGCCGCGCAGCGATGGGTGTCCTTCAAGATAGACCGGAGTCATCGCGTGCTGATCCAGGAGAAACACCACCTTGCCCCGTGCACTCGCCAGTGTGGGCCAGTTGCCCGCGAGAATCGCCTGGTTGAGGGTCGGGTACGCGCCGCGCACCTCATCGGGCGTGATGAGATCCCCGGCCGAGAAGACGGAGCGGATCTCGGCATCGAGGGCGTCGAACACAGCCGGAGTGAACGGCTCGGGCACCGTGAACTGCGCTCCCTTCGGAGAGCCTTGCTTGGTCTCAACCAGGATAAAGATCGGAATGTGCGCGGGGTGCGCCCTGGACCAGCTGCGAACTTCCTCGAGACATCTGATGAAGGGCTGGCAGGTGCTGCGGTAGTCGAGATCCTGCACGTGCATCACCTTGAAGCCCGGCTTCATCATGGCCCCGTTGGGGTCAAAGGGTGGATCGGCGGGAAGGCCGGCCGCCGCCGCCCAGACCGGACCCTGTGGATGCGCGTATCGGCCGCCCTTGGTGTCCGCGTAGATGTCGAGCTCGATCTGTCGCACACCGTGATCGAACTGCTGCGCCAGGGGAGGGTGCTGATAATCAAGCCCCGCAAACGCCCCCGGATTCCGCTGTTCCAGGAGCTTGGCTTCATTGGGCGAGATGCCCGCGTGATAGCTGTTGTGTGTTCCGATGACCTGGATCTGATTGAGCTTGATCGGTCCGCTTGCGGGCGTTTGCGCGGAAAGATGCGAGGCGAGCAGGCCGGCATACAAAACAAACGGGTTCATCCTGGAGCGTCGTGGCATAAAGCTTCCGTGTGGCGAGACGTGAAGTCCTTAGAAGATGATTTTGCCGGCGAACTGCAACACGCGCGCGGGCAACGTCGACGCCGCGGTGACGACACCGAAGCTGGTGGAGGTGGGGCTGAAGCTGCCCGAACCCGGAAAGGCAAAGTTCACCTGGTTGAGCACGTTGAACGCTTCAACGCGGAGGTCGAATACCGTCTCTTCCCGGATCAGCGGAAACTGCTTGTGCAGGCCCAGGTCGAGATCGTAGTACGGGTCAAAACGGACGGAGTTGCGGGCCGCGTTGCCGTAGGGATGGTTTACATCCGGCAGACTGAAGGCGCTGAGCCGCAGCGCGTTGACGCCTTGATTGCCCGGTGTACGCGTCCGCTGTGACCTGGGCACGACCGCGTCGTTGCTGAGCTGATTGGGGCGCTGAGCGAGAATGGTGCTGACCGCTTGAAAGGCGTTCGGCGCGTAGGTGATGTTCACCGGCTGTCCACTGTCGGCATTTTCAATGGCGCTAACCTGCCATCCGCCGAGGAGCTCCTGCAAGGCCAGCGGCGCGCCTTGGCCGAAGCTGCGGCCCTTCCCGTAGGGCAGGTCGTATACCAGCGCGAGCGTCTCGTTCAGCGGCTGGTTGTACCCGGAGACGCCGCGTTCGCCGAGCGGGTTGGCAAGATTGATCCGCGAGTTGTCGCCACTGTTGGTGTCCAGATGTCCGCTTGCGTTATCGATGGCGCGCGACCAGGTGAAGGAGTTCAGCAGGTACAGGCCGTGACCGGTGCGATGCTCGAACTTGGTCTGGAGGGCGTTGTAGGAGAGAAATCCTGCAGGCAGCGTTTCTTCGATCGTGGTGAAGCTCTTCAGCGGCCGTCCCGCGTTGCCGCTGAGCAGGTTGACACATCCGCTCGTCACGCTGCCGTTGCAGGTCGCGGTCACCGGGTTCGGGCTAGCCTGGTTGTAGTCTGCCAGCACCTGGATCTTCACCCCATGCTCGCCGACGTAGGAGACCTCAAACGTGCTGGAAGGCGTGATCTGCCGTTGCACGGTGAGGTGCCACGACTGCACATAGCCGGTCGGAAGGTTGGCGGGAATGTACCGCGCCTGCGTGTTTGCGTTGCTCTTGAAGGTGACGACCGAGGGGCTGGTCAAGCCTGTCGGAAAACCCTGCGCGGTGGTGCGGAAGCACGGTGTGGGATTGCCGGGATCGTAGCCGGCCTGCAGCTGAGCGGCGGTGCATACCGGCAGTTTGGTGGCGGAGCCGAGAACGCCCGGATTGCCGTTGATCGGCGATTGGTTCACGTTCGTGTTCACGATATAAGGCAGGTTGTACACCAGCAGGTTCTCGCCGCCTTCGCGGTTGAACTGCGCGTAGCTGATGCCATACGCGGAGCGAATCACGGTCTTTGGATCGACCGAGTAAGCGAAGCCGAAGCGGGGCGCGAAGTCAAGCTTGGGCATGTTGACCAAAGCGCGGTTATAGATGGACCCGGGCGAGGCCTGGATGAGCGTGTTCGTCGCCGGGTTGAAGTTCGACAGCAGATTGCTCGATTCCCACTGCGGCGTCACCAACTCATACCGCAGGCCGGCATTGACGGTGAGCCTGGAGTTCACGCGAATGTCGTCCTGCAGATACAGGAAGTGCATGCGCTGGTTCAGGTGCACGATGGAGAAGTTGTTGAGCTGGTAGCTGTTTTGCGCGCCAAAGAGGAAGTCGGCGAGCCCAACGGCTTCCTTGGTGCCGGGGTCGGAGCTGCTGAGCGTGTTCGCGTTTGTGCCGGCGTAGCTGAAGCCGCCGTTGTACGTGGACTGGCCGTAGACGGGATTGAAATCATCGACCGTGGTGAAGATGGCCTGATACTCGTATCCGAGTTTGTAGCTGTTGCGGCCATGCAGCCACGTGAAGTTCACCTTGGGGTTGTAGATGTGCGGGTTCTGAAACTGCGGATTGCTCCCCTGATTGCCGAACTGCGAGAAGCCGTTCACACTCTGCACGTTCAGGCTGCGCACCACGGTTGGGTCGGTGGGCAGGCCGGGGATGCCGGCCATCAGGCTGGGCAGCGTCTGCCCGTAGGGGAATTTGCCGCCATCCGTGCGGGTGAAGGCAAAGCGCGCGTCGACGATGGCGTTCTGCGTCAGCGTCCGCGTCACGCCGCCGGCGATCTGCTGATTGAAGATCCGCACGCTGCCGTTGCTGTTGCCGCCCGCCGGTCCCTGGATATTCGGCGGCGACAGAATGCTGACCTGGTGCTCGCTGTAGCGGGCAAAGGCGGTCGTCTTCTGGTTGAACGTCTGATCGGCGCGGATGTTGCCCTTGTTGTCGTTGATGGTGTCCGCGGGCAGCGAGGCGTAGTTGTTGGCGAACGGACCGCCGGGGACGTTTGGCGCCGGCAAAGCGGCCAGAACGCCCTTGGCGAAGGCAGAGACGGACGGATCGCCGAAGGGAATAACGCCGTTGCTATAGCTTTGGCCGGTGAGCGGGTTCCGCAGCGGCACCGGGGTTCCTGATTCCGCACCGCTGACCGCCGTCAGAAACGTGTATCCGCCCTTGGCCTGTGCCAGCGCGCTTGTGCCGTTCTGGTTGGCGGTCGGCACGGTGGCCTGCATGACGTTGTGCACGATCTGGCGTGTGCCCTCGTAGTCGCCGAAAAAGAAGGTGTGGCCCTTCCACAGCGGGCCGCCGAGTGTGCCGCCGAATTGGTTGCGGATGAGGGTGGGCTTCTGGGGAGCGTGCGTGAGCGGATTGGTGGGAGGCGTGAAGGGACCGATGGCGTTGAAGATCGTGTTGCGGAGGTAATCGTAGGCCCTGCCATGGAAGTGGTCCGTCCCGCTGCGGATGCTCACATTGATCACGGCGCCGGAGGAGCGACCGTATTCGGCGCTGTAGTTGTCTGTCTCGACGCGGAACTCGGAGATGGCGTCGGGAGAGGGTGGGATGGCCTCGTTCGAGAAGCCTTGATTGGAGGTGCCGTACGCGTTGTTGTCCACGCCATCCAGCAAGAAGTTGTTGAATTCGCTGCGCTGGCCGTTCACGTTGAACGACGCATCGCGACTGGTGTCCGTGCTGTTTTCAAGCACATCGCGGCGCACGCCCGGCACAAGCGCGGCGAGGTCGGCGTAGGCGCGGCCGTTCAGGGGCAGGTTCTCGACCTCACGGGTGCCGATGACCTGGCCGCGTTCGCTGTCGTCGGTGTTCAGCAGCGAAGCGGCGTCGGTTACCGTGACGGTTTCGGACGCGCCGGCGCGTAGGGCAACATCCACCCGCTGACGGGCGTTGACCTGGACGGTGAAGGGCTCTGTGGTACTGACGTCGAAGCCGGGCGCTTGTGCCGTGACCCGGTACTGCCCGATCTTGATGTCGGTGAACTCGAACGCGCCGCCCGCGTTGGTGTGGAGCTCCTGCTTTGCCTGCGTGCCCTGATTGATGAGGGTCACCTCCGCGCTTGGGATCACGGCGCCCGAACTGTCTCGGACATACCCGAGCACAGAGGCGGTCTCAAACTGCGCCCGTACCGGAGCAGCCATAACAAAAAGCAGAACTGGGAAAAGAAGACAGCGCTTCACGGGAACTCCAGGTGTTGTGAGGGTGGGAGCAGGCAGACCCAAGCGGCTCAAGGCGCGCGGTTCTGAAAGAGTTGAGTGGACAAGCCCAACCTAGCTGGGAGATGTAGACGTACGGTTGCAGCCAAGTTGCAATCCCGTCAAAGCCGCCCGACATTAGGCCGTACCCAAGGGATCGTCACGCAGACCTTGCTTGTTTAAGGCACATTCACTTTCCTGTGCTGTGATGGTGGAATGATCCCTGCCAATGTCGGTTCGCGCCGGCGCTTTCTTCGTCAGGTGCTGGCCTGGAGTGCCGTTGCCGCCGCCTCACCGCTGGTCCGCGGCGAACCGGGCGGTCCGTCCACGACGGAGGGCGCGGAAGCTTTGATTGTCGGCGACTGGGGATGGCTGGACAAGATCGGGCCAGACGACCTTCGCGGCGGTGGCTTTGCCGCGCAAACACAGGTCGCTGGAGGCATGCGGCGTTTCGTTCAAGGGTCCGCGCGCCGTCCCGACGCACTGTTCCTGTTGGGCGATAGCTGGTATGGCGATCTGGCCGGCGGCGCACAATCCCCGCGTTGGCTCACCCAGTTCGAGCAGATGTACCCGGCCGAGATGTTTCCCGGACCGGCGTATACGATGCTGGGCAATCACGACTACCAGCGCCTCCCCGCGACAGTCAACAAGGTAGACGCTGAACTGGAGTACGCTCGCATCGGTCGCGGCACGGATGGAAGACCCACGCGCTGGACGCTCCCTGCGCGTTGGTATACGTTCGATTTCCCCGCGCACTCACCTCGGATGCATTGCATTGTGCTCGACAGCAACATGCCTGCGCAGGATGGGCGGCCTCCGAAGGGCGCGAACTTCACGATGACACGCGAGCAGCAGGCAGAGCAGCTCGGTTGGTTGGAGGCGCAGTTGCAAAGGCCCCGCACATTGCCGTTTCTTGTCGTGATGGCCCATCATCCCGTGTACTCCAACGGACCTCACGGAGATCACCCCGTGCTGATTCGCGATTGGGATCCGTTGTTTCGCAAATACCACGTCGATCTTTACATGGCCGGACATGACCACGATCTTCAGGTGCTGCAGTTTGAAGATCACCCGACTACCCACTTTCTTTCGGGCGGCGGCGGGGCCGATCTTTATACGCTGAAGGTCGATGACCTCAGTCGCGGACCCTACGCGCAAGAGGTCCACGGCTTCAGTCATCTGGCGGTCAGCTCCCACGAGCTCCAGCTTCGCCATCTCGACTCGGATGGACGTTTTCTGTTTGGCGTCTCCAAGACGCCGCAAGGGAAACTCAGGCTCTTGGCGTCCTGATCGAGTCCTGGAGCGCCTGGCTTCGGGTGGGCAGACGTGAAAACTCACTCCACCCTACACCTTATTCGTGTCAATTGCCGGCGTGCGCTGAAGCCCCTCGGGCGGAGCCGGTATCGGTTGATCAAAGCCATACTCGTTGTCCCCTTCGGGCGTGGCGACCGTGTCCGGTTCGTTGTCCTCAGGGTCGCCGGGATGCGGATCAAGTGGCTTCATGCTGGTCTCCTAAGCATCTTTTCGCAGATCGCTCTGAATCTGCGCATCCAGAGCAGGCGAATCCCTGACCGGAGCTTCGGCGCTCTCATCTGCCGCGGGTAACGCCCCGGAGATCCGGCCGTCCACCGTCACTTCATCGGCACGTGCACCGTCGCCGTCGGCTTGCGGCTCCGTCGCCTCTCGCTCTTCCTGGAGATTGGCGCCCGTGATCGATTCGGCGTTGCGCATCGCCTGTGCAAGTTCAGGATCGGTATGCGGTGCTTCTGCAGCCATTCCATCCTCCTTCTCAACAGCAACCGCCTCTGAAGCGATCAGATCCGGCTCCGCAAGTTCATTCGCCATCGTTTCAAACTCTTCGATGCCGGGAAGCTCGGATGTGTCTTTCAGGCCGAAACGCAGAAGAAAATCCTTCGTGGTCTTGTACAAAATCGGCCGCCCAATCACATGCTTTCGACCCGCCGTCGTGATCAGCTTGCGCGCCATCAACGATCCCAGAACCCCCCCAGAATCCACGCCTCGTATCTCCGAGATCTCGGGCGCCGTTACTGGCTGCTTGTACGCCACCACCGCCAGCGTCTCCAACGCCTGCAGCGAAAGCTTCAAGGCCGGCTTGCTCGATCGCACAAACCCCCGCACCGCATCGTGATACTCGGGCTTGGTCGCCAACCGAAACCCGCCCGCAACCTCACGAATCTCAATGCCCCGATCCGACCTGCCATACTCCTCCATCATCCGGTCGAGAATCGTACGAAAGTACGCTCGCAACTCCCGCTCCCGTGCCCGTTCCTCCCGCGAAATCCGCCTTTCGTCCACCGCCGCGCGCTCCGGCGCCGCCGCGTTCTCCCCCACCGCGGCCGTCTCCAGAGCATCTGAAATCCCCACAGAATCCGAACCCGCCACCTCCAAACC
>CAXUIB010000107.1:0-7601 GCA_964250945.1 uncultured Acidobacteriaceae bacterium | reverse complement strand
TGCCCGCCCCGAATCCACGTCACGTTATCGCTGAACGACGGAATCTTCTCCTGAAACTTATCCCCCGCCGCATTCGTACCGCCGAAGTTCGCGATACCCGAGATGGTAATCATCGGTCCCGGCCCGGTCAGCGGTCCCGCGATATGCTGCTCATTGCGATACGGCCACGACCCGCGAAACTCGTTCAAGAGCGTCGCCGAAAACGTCGTGAGCAGCTGCGCTCCGATGATGTGCGCACGATCGTGAAAGTCCGAAGCCGCGCTGATCGCATACAGCCCGCCCACATCGGTGTTGAACGGGTACTCGTTCCGAAAATAGTTGTACCGCACAAACGCCTGGTTCTTCGTATTGATCGTCCAGTCCCCACGCACATCCACCCACTGCGCCCGCTGTACCTGGGGCGCCGTATTGAAGTCCGACGCACTCACCCCCGCCGCAATCAGAGCCGCCTGGTTCGCCGGCTTGATCGTGACCGCCTGCGGATTGGCCCGCTTCAAATGCTCGTACGCTCCAAACACAAAGAATTTGTCCCGTATCACCGGGCCGCCGACGTTGCCGACATAATCATCCACATGCAGATCCGGCTTCGGCATTCCACCCACCACCGCCGTGTTGCAGTTCAGCAGAATCGGGCACGAACTCGCCGCCTTCGGCCTCCAGATGTACTGCGCCAGACCGTGGACCGTGTTCGTTCCCGAAGTCGTCACGACGTTATAGATGATCCCCGCCGTATTCCCAAACTCGGGCGCAAAGCTGTTCGAGATCGTCTGCACCTCGCTCACATACGAGTCCGAAATCGCAAACAGCCGCAGCCCGTAGCGATCCGTCTCCGTGTCCACCATGCCGTCCATCTGGTAGTTCACCCGATCCACCAGGCCGTTCGTATTCAGCGTCCGCGGAATCCCGTTCTCCGGATTCGGATGTCCGCTCACCCCCGGCTCAAACAAAATAAAATTGTACGGATTGCGCGAGGTCAGCGGCAGGTTCTGCGTCTCCTCCGCCGTGATCGTCCGTCCAAGATCAAACCGGCCCGGCTCGACAATCGGCGCGTCCCCAGTCACTTCCACCTCCGTCGCCACCGACCCAAGGCTCATATGCTCATCCACCGTCGCGTCCGTGCCCGCCGAAAGTCGCACCCCCGTCTGCGTCAGCGCAGCAAATCCACTCGCAGTGGCCGTCACCGCGTACGTCCCGATCGGCAGATCCGGCGCAACATACAGCCCCGCATCGTCCGCCTTCACCGCCCGCACAAAGCCCGTGTCCAGGTTCTTCACCGTCACCTCGGCCCCGGCGATCGGCGTCCCCGTCGCATCCGAAACAGTGCCCCGAATCGTCCCGTTGATCGACTGCGCCTGCCCCCATATCGGCCGGGACACCGGAGAAAACAGGGCCACACCGCCAAGACCGGCGACAACAGCACCCTTTCGGAGAAGACCCACCATGAAAAAGCTCCTTCCAACTCAATACTTGTAAAAAATCGGGCAGTGAATCGAGCCTATGCAGCCGTCCCCACGAAGTCAATCGACCCATGCCTTCGTCCGTTGACGAAAATTCACACGACATCTACATGCAAACAAGCCCCCGCCGTCCAGAGACGCAGTAAAATTACCCCCTGTCCGATCGTCTGGTCCCTCCTTCACCACAGCGCGGAAGAGCCCGGTGTAGTCTGAGAACATATCGACCAGCTAGAGATCAACTCGCAAGAATCAGCCAAGGGAGACATCGATGGACCGCAAAGCAAACGCAATTTGGCATGGAGCATTGAAGGACGGCAAAGGCACAATCTCGACGCAAAGCGGCGTCCTCAAAGACACGCAGTACAGCTTCAGCACTCGATTCGAAAACGGGGTCGGCACCAATCCTGAGGAACTCATCGCGGCCGCTCACGCCGGCTGCTTCACCATGGCGCTCAGCGCTCAGCTCACTGACGCAGACCTTGTACCTGAATCTCTCGAAACCACCGCCGTCGTGACCATGGAAAAGACTGACGAAGGCCCCACCATCACCAAAATCCACCTCACGACCAAAGCCAAGGTGCCCAACGCCGAAAAATCAAAGTTCGACGAACTCGCAAAAAAAGCCAAAGAAGGCTGCCCGGTCTCACGCGTCCTCAAAGCCGCAGAGATCACGCTCGACGCCACCCTCGTCTAAACCCGGCTCCTGCTAGAAAGAGAGTTCCCCCATGGTCAGCTTCACCGCCCGTATGCGCTTCCGGCCAGAAGACCTCGACCACGTCCGCGCCGCCCTCGTCCCCCTGACCGAAGCCTCCCGCAAGGAGCCAGGCTGCCTCCTCTACATCGCTCACTTTGTTGAGGCTGACCCAGCCGCCGTCCTGATCTACGAGCAGTACCGAGACAAAGCCGCCCTGACCGCTCACCGCGCCACAGCCCACTTCGCAAAGTACGCCACAGAGGAGCTCTACCCGCGTACGCTCAGCCGCGAGGTCGAAGCGCTCACGGCCATCACCTGAATCCAGACCTCCTGTTCCCTGCCGCCCCGCTCCCTCCTCCCTGTTGCAGCCAATCTCTCCATCCCCCAACTTCGCCATATCCCATTACCAAAGTTGTTTTGACTCCTCTCCGCCCCACGGTCTACCATCCGCCTAGAACATGCTGTCCTCCTGCAGCTCCGAATGGTCCTACGCCCAGACGATCCGGAAGTCTCGGAGAGCCGGAACCATTGCGCTCAACGGCGCTCTCGCTCTGTGCGTCATCGTTCTCTCCGGGCCGCCCACCTTCGCGTTACACGGCGTCAAGAACCACGACGCAAAGCAGCAGATCGAGCAGCTCGAAGACGAGTGGCGCGCCGCCCAGATGACCGGAGACGTCGCAACCATGGACCGTCTGCTCTCCGACGACTACATCGGCATCTCGATGTCCGGGCAGGTCAACACCAAGGCTCAGCAGCTCGCACGCATCCGCAGCCACGCCCTGACTGTCAGCCGCCTCGACATCGAAGACCGTAAGATCAAGCTGCTCGGACAGGTCGCCGTCGTTACGGTGCGAGCGTCGGTTCAGGGCGTCAACGAAGGAACTCCACTCAACGGAAACTTCCGCTACACCCGCGTCTACCAGCATCTGCCCACGGGCGCCTGGAAGATCACCAACTTCGAAGCGACCCGTATCCCCGGGGAGGGCAAACCCCAAGGACTAGCCAATTCCCCTCCTGGCCGCGCGCCGGACCCCAACGCCACGGACAAAAAACCGGACTAGAGCGGTTCTCCTGTAGGTGTATAGCGAGAGCAAGGGTCTCAACGCCGTTTCCCCAGTGAAACGGTGCTTTCACACTATGTCCGACTCACAGCAATAGGAAAACCGGACTAAAGCGGTTCTCCGACAAGAGACTCTCGCAGCCGCTCCCACGTCACCGACAGCATCTCGGGCAGAATCCGCGTCTCCCCGACCACCGTCATGAAGTTCGTGTCGCCAACCCACCGCGGAAGCATGTGCATATGGAGGTGCTCGGCCACCCCCGCGCCTCCCGCCTCGCCCATGTTGATCCCGACATTCAAGCCGTCCGGGCGATAAATGCTGCGCAATGCCGCCTCCAGCCGCTGCGCCTCCCGCATCATCTCGCTCGCTGTCTCGGCGCCCACCGCCATCAACCGGTCAATATGCGCATAGGGGAGGATCATGGCGTGTCCCGATGCATACGGAAAGGCATTCAGGCAACAAAACGTATGCTCTCCCCGGCTCAGCACGAGACCGGCTCGCTCGGCTTCAAACGCCGGCATCCCATTGCCGACGGCCCAATCCACGGAGCCGATCAGGTTGCAGAACACGCAATCGCGGTCCATCTCCGGCGGCCACGCCTCTAGCTCGGCCGGAACCCCTTTGCGCCGCGATTTGTCCTTGCCGGTGATGTAGTCGTACCTCCACGGCGTCCACAACCCTCTCATGCGCGCAGTATATCCGCGCGCTGGCAACAACGGTCCGCCTCTTTCTTGGCTTCGGGAGACTTCGTGCCGGACGGCAAATAGTCTGGGCGAACGGCCAACAGCTCGATTGACGCAAATCACCCGGAGGCGTATTGTGGAATCTGAGCCCCTGCGTGTGGGAAACAAGTGCAGCAGCTCCTCGCAAATCGCGCAAATCGCAAAAAGTGAAATCCGCCATGTGTGAGTCATCCCTCCTAGTCGACGACCAAGCGCGTTGAGCATCGGATCCGGGACGTCTGGACAACCGCAATATCGTCCTTCTCCGGTTCCTCTGCCACCCGTTTAAGGGGCCGCTGGACGGGGTGAATCTTGTAATCCCGAAGTCGCATCCACTATGGTAGACCGCCATAATCCTCACACCCACGAGAGCACACCCTGAACACCCAACTCGAAACCCTGGCGCCCGAAGCGACAGAGCATCATGACGCAGCTCTGTCTTCTAATCTCACCTCCAACCAGAACTCTGCACCCCAACACATCGAAGCCGCCGCTGCCCCCGAGCCCACCGCGTCCACACCCGCGGCAGGCGAAGGTCAGCAGGTGAGAAAAGCTGCGGGCGCAGCCACCAACGAACCGACCTCCGACGATATCGACTACGACTCAGCCGACTTTGCCGCGGCTCTCGCCAGCTTCGATCGTGAGCAGGCAGCCGAAACCGCCGCCGCGCAGAATCTGACGGCAGAAGAGGTCGTCGTCACCGGAACCGTGGTCAAACTCACCGACAAGCATGTAGTTGTCGACATCGGCCTCAAGTCCGAAGGCCTGATTCCGATCGAGCAGGTCCTCAACCCCAGTGGTCTGCCGAAGTTCGCTCCCGGCGATACGGTCGAGGTCGTTGTCGAGCGTGAAGAGCCCGAAGGCGGGTACCTCGTCAGCTACGAGAAAGCTCTTCGCCACAAGGTCTGGGACAAGCTCGAAGCCGCTGCCAACGACAAAACTCCGGTCAAAGGTATGGTCCTCTCCCGCGTCAAGGGCGGTCTCACCGTCGATATCGGTATCAAGGCGTTCCTTCCCGGATCTCAGGTCGAGGTCCGGCCCGTCCGCAACCTCGACGGCTATATCGGTACCGAGATCGAAGTTCGCGTTATCAAACTGAACAAAAAACGCGGAAATGTCGTCATCTCCCGCAAGGATCTTCTGGAAGAAGAGCAGAACGCCAAGAAGTCCGTGACCCTCGCGACGTTGGAGGAGGGTTCTATCCTCACCGGAACCGTCAAAAACCTCACCGACTACGGCGCCTTTGTCGACCTTGGGGGCCTGGACGGCCTGCTCCATATCACCGACATGAGCTGGGGCCGTCTTACCCATCCTCGCGATCTGGTAAACGTCGGCGACGAGATCCAGGTGAAGGTTCTCAAGTTTGACAAGGATAAGCAGCGCGTTTCGCTGGGCTTCAAGCAACTTACGCCCGATCCTTGGCTCGACGCGACCGAACGTTACCCGATCGGCGCGCAAGTTCGCGGACGAATCCTCTCGGTCACCGACTACGGCGCCTTTGTCGAGCTGGAACAGGGCATCGAAGGCCTTGTCCACGTCTCCGAGATGACCTGGTCGAAGCGCATGAAGCACCCGTCCAAGCTCGTCAAGCCAGGCGACGAGGCAGACACCATCATCCTTTCCGTAAACCCAAACGACCGGCGTATCTCGCTTGGAATGAAGCAGCTGCAGGACAACCCCTGGGAGGCGCTCGAAGACAAGTATCCGATCGGCGCGATCGTGGAAGGTCGAGTACGCAACCTCACCGACTTCGGCGCGTTTATCGAAATCGAAGACGGCATCGACGGTCTGGTCCACGTGTCCAACCTCAGCTGGACCAAGCGCATCAAGCACCCCTCCGAGGTCCTCAAAAAGGGTGAAAAGATTCGCGCCCTTGTGCTTGGTGTCGAACCGGAGAATCGACGGCTCTCGCTCGGCGTCAAGCAACTGCAGCCGGATGTCTGGGATACCTTCTTCGCCCAGCACAGGATCGGCGACGTCATCAAAGGTAAGGTGCTTCGCACTGCGCAATTCGGCGCCTTTATTGAGATTGCCGAAGGTGTCGAAGGCCTCTGTCACATCTCCGAAGCCGTCGACGACAAGCACCAGCCGGTCCCTCTAAACGTCGGCAACGAGCATGACTTCAAGATCGTCAAGATGAATCAGGAAGAGAAGAAGGTCGGCCTCAGCATCAAGGCTGTCGGCGAAGAAGCGAGCCGCGCCGAGGTCGAAAGCTACAAGGATCGGGAACGGGGCGCCGCGCAGCAGACCGGCAATACCGGCTCAACCTCCTCGTCGTCGTCCAACAGCAGCAGCACAACTTTAGGCGATCTTCTCAACTGGAAGCGGTCCGAACGCGAGTAAAGCTACCCGAAGTAGAAACTCTGAGGCCCCTCAATCGAGGGGCCTTTTACTTCCGTGACGCGATGGTAGAACGGAGCTTGTCTAGGATGGCTTGCGCTCGCCTCTTCGATGAGAGTCGGCGGAGCTGACGGCAGCGGCCAGTAACAGAACACACATGGCTTTCTACGCTGATATGGAGTGCATCGAGGGTCCGCTACCTCCGCCACTTGGGCCGAGATCATTCATCTTGGCGGACGCGCGGCGCATCACTTCAAGCTCGGCCGGGGCAAGCACCTCCGGAGAAACGCCGCCAACAGCCACAAACCCAGGAGCGTCGCCCAGTGCCTGCGAGATCTGGTTCCAGCGCAGAAAAGGCGACGTCGTCGGCAGCACGATGATGCGTCGTCGTGGCTCAGGAAGCGTAAAGTACACGAACCAGATCAAGAGGCTTAGACAGCCGGCGATCCCGTCCACCGTACTTAGAACAGAAAACATGCTGGGATAGTGACTGATCCATGCAGAGTCGACAAGGTTCAGAATGGCCAAAAAACCGAGTCCAAAGCTCACCCCAAAGATGCGGCTTCGAAAGGATAGACCCATCGGCCGGATTGCGAACAAAACAAAGAGCAGAAGACAGAGCGTAAGGATGCTGGCGGTCTGACGCAACTGAGTGATCGCACGGACGATGTACGGCAGACCATGTGTGTGCGGACCGACCGCAATGCAAACTGCAACCGCGGCGGAGATCGCGGCAGCCCATCGAAACACCAGCGTCCCCAATATCTGAAGCCCCTTCAACGGCTCCATGGACAGCTGAAAGATGTTGTAGACCAGAAGCAGCGACAGCAGTGCCTCCGTGGCGTAGGCCGACCAGAAGACAAAGAAGTAGAGGCGGTATGCAAGATGGTGCTCCACTCCGTGCCCGGAGAACCGGAGAAGCAGAAAACAGGCGATGTCAGCACACATCCGGACAGAAAGAAGAGCAGTCAAGGATACAAAGGTGCGAGCCGCCCTGGAGCGGATCAGCGCAAATAACGCCAAACCGCACAGCGACGGCTCAAGATACAGAAGCAGTTGCACCCAATGGCTGCTCGACATGGACCGACCCCTTACATAGCTACAGAACAGCGTAGTCTAGAGATCTTCTCCTCACAAGAAAAATGTTGCACATCTCCCAAACGCTGCATGGCCCAGCCCGGTTCAGAGTCACCCTTTGTTGTTGCCGTGCCCTTTCCCTAGTTGTCATTCCCGAAGGGAATCTGCTGTTCGCCCTTGCCTTTGCTGTTCGCACTTGCCTTTGTTGTTGCCGCCACCGTTTCCCTGGTTGTCATTCCCGAAGGGAATC
>CAXUIB010000106.1:0-7637 GCA_964250945.1 uncultured Acidobacteriaceae bacterium | reverse complement strand
GCCCGGCGAGGGCTCCTGGCCCATCGTGTCGGCCACCTTCGTGCTGCTCCCCACCGACGGGACTGCCGGCGGCCACGGTGCCGACGTGGTGAGGTTCTTCGACTGGTCCTTCACCAACGGCGACCCGATCGCCCGCGACCTGCAGTACGTGCCGCTGCCGCAGGCGGTGAAGACGCAGATCCGCGCCGCCTGGCACACGCTCCCGGCGGCAGGCAAGTAGCGGCAGGCAGCATGAGCGACGCCTCGCTCCCGGTCGGCAGCGCCACGCCGCGGACCGGGCCCGTCGCCCTGGTCCGCCCGGGGCGCGTGGGCGGCCAGGCCGGGGACAGGGCGTTCGCGCTGCTCGCCCGCGCCTCCGGCCTGCTGGTGCTCGTGCTGCTCGGCGCCATCATCGTGGTGCTGCTCCTCGGCGGCGGGATCGGCCTCGTGGCGATGCGCCTGGCCAACGGGCCGCTGCAGATCGACGGCCTGTCGCGCCGCGTCGCCGCCGCGGTCGCCGAGCGCTACGCCCCGTCGCAGACCTACCGCGCCTTTCTTGCCGCCGAAGCCGAGCGCTCCGTCCGATCCGCACAGGCCACCGCCGACATCGCCCTCATCAACGCTCAAGCCATCGCCGGAGCACAACGCCAGATGCTCGAAGACCTCGACACCTGGCCCAACTCCACCCACACACCTGCGCCCACATCCCCCTCCGCCTACATCGGACCCACATCCGCGCCAACCGCGACATCAGGTCGACCAAGCGCCCTCGATCTCGCCGTGTTTCCCAACTTCCCCGACAACTTCGACCACCACGACAACACGGACTTCCCAGACCGATCCGACTTCACCGACACGAGAGACTTCGCGCCCGCGCAGGAACAACTCCGCCCGTCCGACTTCACCGTCCGCATGTTCGAGGCCGTCGACCGGCCCCGCTCCGAAGCCGCGTTCAGGGCTCGGAAGTTGGACGAGACCTTTGCGCCCGAAGAGGATGTCGACGAGGCCGAACGTCTCGCGCTCGACGACGAGATCGCCTTCCGTCAGTCCCCCACCTTCGACGGGCAGAGCGGAGCACCAGTCCCTCTGGCCGCCAACCTCATCGAATTCCCGCGCCAGCTGGTGGCTGCACGCAAGGCCCGACCGCGGCTGGCCGAAGGTCCTCTGCGCGAGAGCTCGGACCCCGCCGAAACCGCACAACTTCGCATCTTCGAGGTCGAAGCCAACCAGATCTCAGCCGCGCCCGTACATGAATCGGTCACCCCCGAGTGGACCTCCATCCTTCTCCCCGCGCAGCCCGCCGCCGACGCAACCGCCGACGCCGGAGAACTCGACTTCAGCCCCGCCCTCGTCCCCCAAACCGCAAACCTCAGCCGCCGGATGCTCTCGACCGCCATCGACGGCGGCATCGTGCTCGCGGCTTCGGTCCTCTTCGGCGCGGTCGCCTTTACCGCCGCAACCCACATCACCGGTCCCATAAGCCTCAACCTAAGGTCCCTGGCTCCGGAAACCCTCAGCCCCAGCGCCATTGTCAAGGTTCTTCTACCCTTCGCCATCGTTGCCGCATCCATCTTTGCGGCTCTGACAATCCTCTACCAGATCCTCTTCTTCACCCTCTCCGACAGCACCCCCGGGATGCGCTGCGCGCGCATCGCGCTCTGCACCTTTGGCGACGAAAACCCCACCCGCCAGGCCATGCGCCGCCGCGTCTGGGCGACCGTGCTCTCCGGTCTTCCGCTCGGCGTCGGCTTCCTCTGGGCCTGGCTCGACGACGCCGGACTAAGCTGGCACGACCGGATGTCGCGCATGTACCAACGCTCCTACTAGAAAAAAGAGCCTGAGCAATCAGCTCAGGCTCTTTCGACTTACAAACACAAACTAGAAGGTAGTACTTACCGTCAGCCGAAACGTCTTTCTCGGCTCCCTCAGCGTGTAATCCGCGCCGTAGAACTGGTAGGCTTCGGCAAAGCTGAAGTTACCCGCATCCGAATTCGGGAAGAAAGTACGAAAGCACTGAGCCTGGGTCATCACCTTGGTATCGCAGGTAGATGGATAGGCAAAGTTCGACGGAACACTCTTATAAAGCCGGAGCGGGTTATAGGCGTAATAAATCCGGAACGGCGCATTCACCACCGGCAGAATAACCTGGATCTCGGCGCCATTCGACATCCTCGGGACAAAGTTGGTCCCAGGGACCGTCTTCAGGAAGTAAGGAAAGCTCACCTGCTGACCACCGAAGCAGGCTCCATTCACGACCTCCGGACATCCATACGACGGACTCGTCAGCTGCGTCTGGCCTGCCACACTCTGCCGCAACTGACTCGGCTGCGCGTTGAAGTTCAACCCGAAGTCAGTAAAGAACGCAAACGTCACCTGGCTGACGATCGGAATCCGGTACTCGAGATTGCTCGTCAGACTGGTGTCTCCGCCGATCGAAACCAGACGATAGATCGGCAAAGGAACTGTAACGTTTCCAAGGTTGGCGTTCGTCGGATCCCGCGGAATCAACGACCCATCCGGGTTCTGCAGGTTGAACTGGATCCGGTTCGGAATAAAGGTGTAGGGCGAAGAGGACCGAATATCAAAGCCGCGCACATCCGACTCGCCGCCGCTATACAGGCGATTCTGAGGTGGCGCGACATCTCCGGCAAACCCCGCCACATGCGCCACCTGCACGCGATATCCAAGAACGTTGTGACCTTCGCGGTTCACCCGCAGACCCTTCATCGGATAGAACTGCCGATAGCTTGCCACAGGCGAGTAGTACTTCACATTGCCGCCTATGCCCGCAAGCTGCACCGCCACGTTGAAGTCCTTGCCCGTATGCGGTCCAACCGCGCGGTCGAGACTCGAAAACGTAAACGACGGCGTGGCAACCGAGGTAACAATGCCGTTCAGCTGATTCTGGCCCGCTACCCCGGAGCGAAACGCCAGCGACTGAAAAACGTTGCGAGTGTTGTCATTGAAGGTCGTAATGCTCGATCGGGTCAGCGAGTACGATATACCCGCGCGCGTCACGCCTTTCAGCGCAAACAGATGCCGCAGCGGCTGGCTCGCCGAAAGCGTAAGTCCGGTTGTCGCCTGGTTATAGTTCGTCAGCAAAGATTGCTGCGCATTGCTCAGGTTCGGATTGGTATTTCCGGCAATGGCATAACTCTTCGCAGGATTGTAGTCATACTTACTTGTAAATACCTGAAATCCAACCGAGAGCGGCTTGTTCCGGAGATAAGGCTCCGTAAATCCAAAGCTCAAATTACGCGAAAGGTCCCCAATATTCGCCTGCAGCGATAACGTCTCGCCTAAGCCGAGGAAGTTATTGGTCTGATAATTCAGGCCGATAAAGGTTCCCGAAAGACCGGAGATACCGCCGTTCAATCCAATGGAGTTCTTTCCTTTCTCCTTCAGCTTCAGCAGGAGGTCGACCGTACCGTCTTCCGCGTTCTGCCGACTCTCCGAATCCTGCTCCGCCCTCAGCGGCTCGAAGTAGTTCAACTGATTCAGCCGCAGAATCGACAGATCCCACAACTGGCTGTTGTACTGCTGCCCTTCCTCAAGCAAGAGCTCACGCCGAATTACCTTATCGCGCGTAATACTGTTGCCCGTAAATTCAATCCGCGAAACGTAATACTTCTTTCCTTCCGCGATGTCGATATCGAGATACACCAGCTTCTTCGCCTCATCAATGCGCGGCGTAGGTGTGCCGGTAAAGTTGATGAAACCAAGCTGACCGTAGGCCTTCTGCAGCTGCGTCAGCCCCTTACCGAACAGCGACGCGTTGAAATACTCGCCGTCCTTTTGCGCAAACTGCGCACGCAGCACGCGCGTGTTCGTCACCGCCTTGTTTCCTGTAAACGTGATGCCGCCCAGACGGTAGCGCTCGCCCTCTTCGATCGGCAACAAGATGTCGATGCGCTTTCCATTCGACGGCCTGAGCGTAAACGGATTCAGGCCGCCCTCGTCCCGCACATGCGTCTCCGGCTCGCCGGTCAACGCCTTGAAGTACCCGCGATCGCGATAGGCCTGCCGCACCCGCTCCGCGTCCTCATCCAGCTTGCTCGCGTCAAAGGTCTTCGCGAAGAGGTTTTCAAAGATGATCGAATGCGGTATGCCGATCGGCCGGAGATTCTTCATCGCCGCGCGCAGCGTCCGATCGCTCAGGCTGGTGTTGCCCTGAAACACAATCTTGCCGACCTTTACCGTCGGTCCTTCCTTGATCCTGAAGGTCAGATCCACCGAAGCCGGCGGCGACGTCTTGATCTCGGTCCGAATCGTCGCAAACTGGTGACCGTGCTCGGCCAAGAGCTCCTTCAACACCACTTCGGCACGCTTGATACGCGTGGGGTCGTACTGACTTTCTACCGTCAGACCCACCTTTGCCTTCTTGAACCGATCCAAAACATCCGACTGCGAAACCGCGTTCAGGCCCGTGTAGTTGATTGCCTTAATGGTCGGCTTCTCGCGCACATAGATCACCAGCTGTACGCATCCGGGCGTGTCGACGCGTTCAATCCGAACATCTTCAAAGTAGCCCGTGTTCCAGAGCGAGTTGAAATCGTGCTCCACCAGCGTCGGATCGTACAGATCCCCCGGGTGCGAAAACAGCCGCGCCAGCACGGACTCCTTCGGTATGCGGCGGTTGCCGATCACCGTCGGCTGACACAATGCCTGGGAGTTGCCCGCAGCCGGCGGCGGCGCGCCCGCATTCGTCTGAGCCGGAGCTGCCCCAGCTTGGGTCGGAACTTGGGCCCCAGCCTGAGCCCCGCTCTGGGCCTGGAGCGACACCGCGCCCATCACAAACATCGCGGCCAGCAACGCCGCCGACACACGGAAACAAAAGCTCTGACGCTTGCCGGCGTACTCTGTCCTGCCTTGGGGGGAGCTTGCGCCCTCTCGGTCTACGGTAAAGATAACTACACCCTCGGTGCTCTTCGTGATCGCGCCCTGCAACACATGTTGGCGAAGCTCGATTATATGGGAGCAAACGCGGGCTTAGCGAGCGGCCGACCCAGCAACCGGCTTATTCGCCATATCCGGCGCCAACTGCTCGTCCACCACCTTGTACCCCTCCGGCACCGCCAGCAGAGCCGCCGCCGGCTCGCCCAGACTGATATCTCCCAACGTCAGCACGTCCGTCCCCGACTTCGGACTCTGCCGCGTCACCGACACATTCACCTGCAGGTACGGCGAGTACCAGATCTCCTTTTTGCTGATCATCGGTCGATTGTTTCCCTCCGCATCCGCCCGCAGCGTCAGCGTCTCGCGCGTTCCCGTCGTATCCTGCCCGGACCTCTGCGCGTGGCCGAGGTCCGTCCGCTCCATGGACTCGTTCGTCCCGATCGGACCGGCCGGCAGCACCGGTGCATGCGTACCCGGGCGCACCGTCATCACCCGGCAAAGCTTCGCCGCCGGGTAGCACTGCGTCCGCGTTCGCTTCATCATGTCGATCAGGATAAAGTAGTTCAGCCTCGGCTCCGACGTCACACTCGCCGGCAGCATCTGCCGGTTTTCGAGCCGCACCCGACCCGCGCTGTCGCGAGCCACCTGGTTGAACGTGTGCCGCGTCATGGTGCCGCCGTCCTCCATCACGCGCGTCGCTTCAATGAGCACCGTTCCTGTAAACGGCACGCTCGGGATCGGCGTCATGAAGATCCCATCAATGTGCTCCCACGTGTTCCCGTCCGGAGCCCGCGTCGAACCCCTCGTCACGCCGCCGCTCTCCGTCTGCGCTCCCCAAGCGCCCACAACTCCAAACGGAAGCACCGCCGCCAGCACCGGAATCAGCCGCCCAAAAGATCGCATCCTCATCTCCCACGTCTGCAAAAAACAGAAATCCCAAATCAGTCATCCCCCACCGAAGAGAATCGATCCACCCGCCTAGAGCGGTTCTACTGTAGGTGTACAGCGAAGCCACAGACTTCATGGACGTTCTCCCCAAGGAAACGGCACTCCCACACTCTATCCGATTCACAGGGACAGGAGATCTGCGCTAGGTGTTTAGTCCCGGCATTTGATGGATTGGGTTGAGAGTAAATCTGTCTGGGGTTTGAGTCCAGAGTTTGCAGAGGTATTCGTAGGGCGTGAGGCCTTTGAGGGTCTTAAGTCTTCGGGCGAAGTTGTAGGCTCTAAGGAAGTCGGTTAAATGCGCTTTGAATTGGTGATGGGTGTCGTAGAAGTATCGCTTCACCGTAGCGTCCTTGATGGTTCGGTTCATGCGCTCGACCTGCCCGTTGGTCCAGGGATGGTTGGGTTTGGTCAGCCGGTGTTCGGTTCCGTGGAGTTGGCAGAGCCGGTCGAAGGGATGGCCGCGCAAGCGTGCCGTCGGTCCCTGCCGGTTCTTCGGCAGGTCGGCAAACTGGATACCGTTGTCGGTGAGCACGGTGTGGATGCGATATGGAACCGCTTCGATGAGGGTCTGAAGGAAGGCCGCAGCGGCACGCATATCTGCCTTTTCGACGAGCTCGATCACAACGAACTTCGAGGTGCGGTCGATGGCTACAAACAAGTAGAGCTTGCCTTGGGCGGTTCTGACCTCGGCCAGATCGATGTGGAAGAAGCCGATCGGATAGGTATCGAACTTCTTCCTCTTGGGGTTGTCACCTTCGACCTCAGGCAACCGACTGATGCCGTGACGCTCCAGACACCGATGAAGTGAAGAGCGAGTGAGTTGGGGGATCGTAGCCTGAAGAGCGTAGAGGCAGTCGTCCAGCGGCAACAGCGTGTGCTTGCGAAAGGCTACGACGATGGCCTCCTGCTCGACTGAAAGAACCGTTGATCTCGGAACGATTGGACCGGTCCGGCGATCGGCAGTGGACTCCCGCTTCTTCCACTTGGCGACAGTCTTCGGGTTGATCCCATGACGACGCGCCAAGGTCCTCATGCTCTCTTGACTACGTTGTATCGCTCGACGGACCGCCTCTGTCGTTGTGGCGCGCCGGTGTAGAACCTGTCCCATAGGGCCTCCTTCTCACGCTCAGAAAAGTATGCACCATCAAATGCCGGGACTAAACAGCTAGACTAATCCCGCGCCGCCAGCACCCGCGCAAACACGTCGCCATCGACGTTGCCGCCGCACAAGACCGTCCCGACCCTGGCCCCCGCAGCCCGGTCCTTCATCAGGAGCGCCGCTAACCCGATCGCGCCCGCACCCTCCGCCACATTGTGCGTCGCACTGAAGTACAGCCGCATCGCCTCCTCTACCGCATCGTCACTCACCTCGACCACACAGTCCAGGCCCGCCCGCAAAATCTCCAGCGCCCTCGCATCCGGCACGCGGCAAGCCACGCCGTCCGCCACCCGCGTCTCGGCCGCGCACGCCACCACATGCCCAGCCGCAAACGACCGAGCCATCGCCGGTGCCCCACTCGACACCACACCCACCACCCGCGTCCGCAGGCCGAGCGCATCCCTCGCCGCAATCATCCCGCAGGCTCCCGAACCCATCCCGATCGGCACATACACTTCGCTCATCGCCGGCGCCCGGCCCAGAAACTCCAGAGCATACGTCGCAACCCCACACACCAGCCGCGAGTCGAAGCTCGGCACTGAGTGCCAACCGTTCGCCCCCGCCATCGCCTCGGCACGCTCACGCGCGGCCTGGAAGTCCTGCCCCGACTCCACCAGCTCCGCCCCTAGCCCCCGCCTCGCCGCGTTCTTCTCGC
>CAXUIB010000105.1:0-7646 GCA_964250945.1 uncultured Acidobacteriaceae bacterium | reverse complement strand
TAGACGACGCGGGCGAGGTACTCGAGGTTGACCTGGTGGCAGATGCCCATGCCGGGGGGGACGACGGAGAAGTTGTGAAAGGCGGTCTGTCCCCATTTGAGGAAGGCGTAGCGCTCGCGATTGCGGGTGAACTCGAGGGCGGCGTTGATGTCGTAGGCGCCGATCGAACCGTACTCGTCGACCTGGACGGAGTGGTCGATGACGAGCTCGGCGGGCTGGAGCGGGTTGATGCGGTCGGGGTCGCCGCCGAGGTCGCGCATGCTGTCGCGCATGGCGGCGAGGTCGACGATGGCGGGGACGCCGGTGAAGTCCTGCATGAGCACGCGGGCGGGCATGTAGGCGATCTCGCGGGCGGGCTCGGCGGTGGGATCCCACGAGCTCAGAAAGCGGATGTCGCCGGCGGTGACGGTTTTGCCGTCTTCGTGGCGGAGGAGATTTTCGCGCAGAATTCGGAGCGAGTAGGGCAGGCGTCCGAGGTCTGTGCCGAGGGTCTTGGCGAGGCAGGCGAGCGAGAAGTAGTTGACGGTGATGGTGCCGGACGCGAGGGTGGCGTGGGTCTGAAAGGTGTCTGGGTGGTTTTGCGGAATGACTTGGGGCATCGGGTGTTGGCCTCGAAGTGCGTCCTGACGGCGCGCGAGTTAGGACGGTGCAGCCGTGAGTCGGCGAGCGGTGGGGAGAAGCTTAGAGCGGTTTTCCTGTTGCTGTGAGTCGGACAGAGTGTGGAAGCGCCGTTTTCATTCGGGAAAACGGCCATGAGACCCGTGCTCTCGCTATACACCTACAGGAGAACCGCTCTAGCAGAGAGGAGCGGAGGCGGGGGCTTACGGACGGCCTCGATCATGGTGTCCGCGGCGAAATCGTTTGGGGGTTGGGGAGCAGCCAGCCATGGAGATAGTTTACGACGTACACGGAGGTAACCGAAGCGGAGCTGAATTCGCTTGCGTGTGGGCGGTGTGGCGGAAGAAGGTGGAGGTGCGGAGGTTCGCGGCCAAGATCGATGCCAACGAAACCGCGCATGGAGGGCGACTCGTAGAGCGCATCCTCCACCGCCGGGTCGGACAAGTTGAACCACTGCTGCAGAAAGGGGGATCCGCAGCATCCGCTCGATCCCTACCGGCGGCCGGCCCTTCCCGGTATCCGGAGAATGCGGCTCGATCAACGCCAGCAACTCCGCCCAGGGCATCACCACGTCCATCTGCGACAAAAACTCAGCACGACGAGATGTCCGACCAAACTTCTCAAAACCAGCCGCTACCGCCAACGTCTGCCGCTTCATCCCACACCTCACCCACACAACGTAATCCAATCCGATGTGAAGACGAAGTACTTAATCAGAGAACCCCTCTAAAGAGTAAAATCTGAGTCTTTCACTCAAAGTCATTGAGTGCTCCTACTGATTCGAGGTAGGCGTCCCATTCCGGTTGTCGGTGATCAGTAGCTGCGCCGCGATGGAAGGACCTTTCAGATCGCCGTCCGGCAGAATGGAGAAGCTGTCGTACGGGGCCATCGGAGCTGACGGTAAGGCCCACGCGACCCCCCTTGCCCTCTGGCAAACCATGCCCGGTAGAGGTCTGCCAAGTCTGTCCACCGTCGGTGGAACGGTACGGTCCGCTGTCATCCCCGACGATCGGCGCGTATGTGCTCCAGGGCGGACGATGCGCGTTCCACAGAGACGCAGAGACGACGTTCGGTTTCGCGGCAGCGATGGCAAGATCCGCCAAACCAAGCTCCGGCCCCTTATAGAGCAGGTTTGCCACGTTGCGCGCCGCCATCTCTTGACTTGTAGACGCCCGTTCCGGAGGCAAGGTCCGAGCGTATGTCCGTTTTCGCCCGTGCCGGCGTAGATCACCTCCGGATTTGAGGGCGCGACGGAAAGCGCTCCGATCGAAGCGACAGGCTGTCCGTCGAAGATCGGCTTCCACGTCGTACCGGCGTTGGTCGTCTTCCACACGCCACCATCGACAGACCCGAAGTAGAAGGTCGTCCCATCGCCAGGCACAGCGGAGACCGCAACCGCCCGGGTATGTGGACCGCAAGGGCACTTAGTCTTCATCGCCGCCTTCGGGCATTGTCTCGGGCCTCTGCCGCGGATTCAGCTGCGAAAGATGCGCCGCCGTCAGCTGACTGTTCAGCTCTGGAAACGGGCCGTCCTTCCACCGGTTCCATCTCCGCAGCACATCCCGGGTCTCTTCCGCAGCATGGGCCGCTGCCTTTTGCTGCGCCGCTGTGGGCGCTGCGTCAACCTGCCCCACTTGCGCATAGAGTCTTGCATCCTCACCCGAAACCTCATCGAGTCCAGGCACATCTTCGCTCGTCGCAGACTTTTCTTTGCCATCGAGCAGATCTTCCAGCTGCTTGTCCGACCTATCGATCGAAGGCTTCAGCGCAGCGGGTGCTTGCTTGCCGAGCTCTGCAATCTGCTCGCGCAGAGAGTGCGCTTCAAGCGCGGCCTCGGCGCTCGACGAGGTCAAGGCGGCGAGCTTAGACTCGGCCGTATGAAGCGCCATCAGGTCCGCGGGCGAAGCGTTCACCCGCGGATCCATCTTGATGACCAGCGGCGTCGTCAGCACCGTGCCCTCCGCGGTCAGACGGACAGTGTAGGTGCCGGGAAGCACCAGAGGTCCCTGCGGTGTACGTGGCGTCCGGTACGGCACCGCGGAGATCGGGTACGCATAGCGCGTCGCTGTTGGCGTGGTTGCATGCAGGTCCCACACCCAGCGATGCATGCCCGCCGAGGCAGGCAACGTCCGCGGCATCTCTAGCCAGTCAAGCGGAATGAGCTGCTTCGCCAACTCGCCGGATGTCGCGTACGGCGCATCGGTGCTCGCATACTTGCGCACCAGCTTCCCTCCGCCATCCAGGATCTCCAGGCTGACCGATCCGCTGAACGACGCGGGCAGAGAATAGTCGATCACTGCGCCATCCGGTGGATTCTCGCCCTGCGGCTCGTCGACCGGCAGCGGCGTGTCCGAATTGGTGCTGCGCCGCACGCGGTAGGCCGCACCCGGCTTGAAGAGGTTGACCGCATCCGGGTTGAAGCTCCCGAGCTGCCGCAATGGAGAGATGTCATCGAGGATCCAAAACGACCGGCCGTGGGTCGCGACGATCAGGTCATTGCCGTTGACCCACAGATCGCGCATCGACGTATGCGGCAGGTTGAGTTGCAGCGGCTGCCAGCGGTTGCCGTCGTCGATCGAGTACCACACCGCCGTCTCGGTCCCGGCAAACAGAAGGCCCTTGCGAACAGGATCTTCGCGCACCGTGTTGACCGGCGAGCCATCCGGCAGGCCCGTCGCGATCGACTGCCAGGTCGCACCTCCATCCTGCGTGCGATACATGTAAGGGTGAAGGTCGTCGATGCGCAACTTGCTCACCGATACGTAAGCCGTGGAATCGTCAAAGTGCGATGCCGAAATCTGCGTCACCTTGCTCCACGGCGTCAATGCCGGCGGCGTGATGTTCTTCCAATGCGCGCCATGGTCGTGTGTCGTCCACACCAGACCATCGTCGGTTCCCGCCCACAAGATGCCGACGGACTTGAACGACGGCGCAAGCGCGTAGATGGCGCCTCTGCGCATGGCCTGGTCCTTCTCCGGCAAGGGCAGCAGCGACGCAGGCTGGCCGGAGTGCTCCCGGCTCAGATCCGGGCTGATTTGCTGCCAGGTGTTGCCGTAATCCTTGGTCTCGAACAATACGCTGGTCGCGGTAAACAGCAGGTGCGGATCGACGGGCGAGAACATGATCGGCTCCGTGCGGTCCGCGCGAATCTCCGGAGTTCGCGTCGGCAATGGCGTGACGTTCTGCACTTGCCCGGTCATCGTGTTGTACTTCGAAACCTCGGTGCGCCCGGCGCCGTAAACGATCTCGGGATGCAGAGGGTCGGGCGCAACATAGCCGTACTCGATCACACCGACCGGGTGCCAGTCGCGGAACGTGATGGAGCCGTCGTTGCCCCTGCTCGACGTGCAAACCGAACCGCTCTCCTGCTGGCCAGCGCACACCTGGTAAGGAAACGTGTTCGTCACGGCGACGTGGTACAACTGCGCCGTCGGCTGGTTATACCACGAGCTCCAGCTTGCACCGCGGTTGACGCTCACCAGCGCACCCTGATCGCTTACCAGCAGGATGATCTCCGGATGGAGCGGGTTAATCCAGAGGTTCTGATAATCGTCACCGCCCGGCGCCCCACGCAGGCTCATCCATGTATGGCCGCCATCCACCGACCGCTCGGTCACGATGCTCGCGCTGTACACCACATCCGCGTTCTTTGGATCCACGGCCGGCTCTGGCAAGTCGCCACCGCCGATCTTCATGGCTGGCCGCGGATCGTCCGTCACCTTGTACCAGATTTCGCCGGCATCGTCTGATCGGTACACGCCAAGTCCGGCGCCGGACGCGTATCCGCCTTGCTTCGCCGTCGCGACCGTCGCGTACAGGCGCCTTTCGTCGCTGGGCGAGATCGCGATGTGAACCTGGACGAGGTTACCCGGAAGGCCTTTGGTCAGGGGTCTCCAGGTGTCTCCGCCATCGGTCGATTTGAACAGTCCGCCATGCGTGCCTTCGTACTGGTTGCCGTCCTCCCAGGGTCCCAGGCGCGACTCCCACAGCGACGCATACACGACATTGGGATTCGCCGGATCGAGCACGACATCGTCGCCACCGGTGTTGGCATCCTTGTACAAGACTTTCTTCCAGGTTGCGCCGCCATCGGTCGAACGGAAGATGCCACGTTCCTCGTTGGGGCCATACGGATGACCCAGAACAGCGGCGTACACGCGATTCGGATCTCGCGGATCGACCGCCAGCGCCGGAATCTGCTGCCCGTCATGCAGCCCCAGATGCTGCCACGTCTTGCCCGCGTCCGCCGACCGGTAGATACCGTCGCCCACCGACAGATCCGGCCGGTGTAGACCTTCGCCACTGCCAACATACACGATGCTCGCATTGGAAGGCGCAACCGCGATCGCACCGATGGACTGCGACGGCTGCCCATCAAAGATGGGCTCCCAGGTCCGTCCATAATCGGTCGACTTCCATACGCCGCCATCCACCTGCCCGACGTAGAACACATTCGGTTCGCCGGGAACGCCCGCGGCGGCGCGCGTACGTCCTCCACGAAACGGCCCGATCATCCGCCAATGCATGTCTGGCGTGCTTTGGGCAGAAATCTTCAACACGCCAACGTCCGAGAAGGCAGAGCAAAGCGAGAGCAGAAGAAAGGCACGGCGACACCACATCATGGAAGACCCCTGCAGGAAAGCCTGGTTTGAGGTCATCTTATACACATGAGTTTCAGGCCCAGGAGTGTCCCTTTCAGAATGAGTTCCTGCCATGTCCTTGCATGAGCCAATCTCTCCGCCAAGCCCAAAGGCGTGTGCCCAGGAATAGCCTCTCGCGATGCGCGAACAGCGCGCCCCGCTCACGCCCCAGCCGGCTCTTATAAAGAGCCACCCCAACCGTGGCGCAACCACACCTCCCGCATCGGGCTGCTTAAAAGCAGCACCTTTTTCTAACCCCACAGCCGCTCTTTACCACTTTTTGACGCCCTCGACCTTACAGTAAGAGAAGACCGGAGCCACCTCCGCTCTGTCCCTTTCGCAACGTCCGAGGAATCATGCAATCAAAGATCTCTGAGTCCAGCCTCTTCAAGCACGGCGGCAATCAGCACGAGGCAGTGATCGTCGACGCCTACAATTCAGAGCTCAAGGATTCCGAAGGCTTCATCGGCGACCGCGCCAGCAAGCGAGCCTTCCTCAACATCCTCGAAAAACGGCGAGAACAAACCCGTCAAGTTACAGAAGACCCGCTCGGCGACAGCCCAACCGACGAGATTCGAAAAAAGACGCTCGAGAAGGTGCTCATCGGAGACGACCTCGAAGCCGCCGGTCTCGTGCACGCAGCCATCGAGGAGTTTGCTCAGGAACTCTCAGCCGTCGCCAGCCGCTTCCTCAAGCTCAAGGCCTGGCGCAACACCGAACGCATCGTTGTAGGCGGCGGCTTCAGCGACGGCAAACCGGGCGAGTTGGCCATCCACCGAGCCTCCGTCCTCCTCCAAACCCAGTACCAGCACAACATCGACCTGATCGCCATCCGACATCATCCCGACGAGGCCGGCCTTCTCGGAAACATTCACGTGGTCCCACCGTGGATGTTCCGCGGCTACGATAGTCTCCTCGCGATCGACATCGGTGGCTCCAACATCCGCGTTGGACTCGTCGAACTGAGGCAGGACGAGGACAAGGAATTCAAGGCCGCTCGCGTGGCCACAAGCGAGCTCTGGCGTCACTGTGAAGACGCCCCCACCCGCGAAGAATGTGTACATAGAATGGCAGACATGCTTGGCCGCCAAATCAAGCAGGCGGAGAAGCTCAAGCTCAAACTGGCGCCTCTGATCGGCGTCGGCTGCCCCGGCCTGATCAATGCAGATGGCTCCATCGAAAAGGGAGGCCAGAATCTACCGGGCAACTGGGAAAGCGCACGCTTCAATCTCTCAAAAAGCCTCAAAGCGCTCGTTCCCACGATCGGAGCGAACGAGACCGTCATCATGGTGCACAACGACGCCGTCGTGCAAGGCCTCAGCGAAACTCCCTGGATGGCCGATGTGCAGCATTGGGCCGTGCTCACGATTGGAACCGGCTTGGGAAACGCGCACTTCACCAATCGTTCTCATGGAGAGACGGCCGGCAACAGCTCCGGCCTGCACACAGTCAAAGTCTGAATGACCATGCAACGCTCGCCCGGAGAAGCCCAACTGTCCGATCTGAAACTGCCGCAAGCTTGGTTCGGATCGCAGTCTGGCGCCGAGCAGCGGAGAATCCTCCTACGCCGGCTCGCACTGGCTCCCCGATCCGTGTTGCTGCTGGACTATGACGGAACCCTGGCCCCATTTCACGCCGACAAGATGCAGGCCATGCCTTACCCCGGCGTAGCCGACCTGCTGCAAGCGCTCTACAAAACAGATCGCGTTCGCCTCATCTTCGTGACCGGACGCCGCGCCTCCGATCTGCCCCACCTCATCGACCTCGCCGCTCATGTCGAGATCTGGGGCAGCCACGGCCGCGAGCACATCACAGCCGATGGACAGTACACACTTTCTCCCGTCACTCGGGAGCAGCAAACCCTTCTCGATGACCTCGCCGAGGCCATTACCCGCACCCTCTCCGGCATTCATCTGAGCCCCGAACCAGGCGGCGGGGACGAGCTCAACCCTCCGTTGGAGCGCAAGCCCGGAAGCCTCGCTGTCCACTGGAGAGGGCTCAATGCCGCATCGCGAGCAACCGTCCAGGACGCGGCTATAGACGCCTTCAACCGCCATCAGAGCTCAGTCGTTCAACAGCTTTCGTTTGCCTCTGGCGTCGAATTCCGCGCAACAGGCTATACCAAGGCGATCGCGGTCCAGCAAGCCCTCGATCAGATGGCTTATAGAAGCGTCGTGGCCTACTTAGGCGACGACCTGACGGATGAGGACGCCTTCGTTGCACTCGGCCAATCAGGTTTGTCGTTGCTCGTAGGCGCCCAATCACGGCCGACCCACGCAGAATTCTGGCTGCGTGCCCCCGCGGATCTCCTATCCTTTTTCAAGGATTGGCTCCATGCCTTACAACAACCAAATCGAGATCACCAGCCGTGATCGGGCCTCCTGACCA